>VGEU01000012.1 GCA_016869145.1 Alphaproteobacteria bacterium
TCGCGCCGAACGGCGACGGGGCGCCCGCCTCACGCCCCGGCGCGCTCGAGCGCGCGCCAGCGGCCGACGCGGCGCTCGAGCCAGGTGAGACCGAGATTGACCGCAAGCACGCAGACGAGCGACAGCGCGATCCCGAGATAGACGTGGCCGGTATTGAACAGGGTGCGGTGATAGGTGACCCAGAAGCCGATCCCGGCGAGCGAGGCCAGCATCTCGGCGACGATCACCGCGATGACGACGAGCGCGGTGCCGACGCGAAGCCCCGAGATCACCGCCGGCAAGGCGAGCGGGATCAGGATGCGGAACAGGATCTGCACCCGGCTCGCGCCGATCGAGCGGCCGAGAAGCGTGTAGCTCCGATCGAGGAGGCGCACGCCGTACATGGTGTTGAGCGCGATCGGGAAGAAACCGCTCAGCACGGCGAACACGACCTTCGATTCCGGGCCGATCCCGAACCAGATCATGAATAGCGGGTACCAGACGACCAGCGGGATCGCGAACAGGGACGACAGGATCGGCCCCGCGGTCAGCCCGAGATAGGGAATCGACCCGGCCACCAGCCCGACGCCGATCCCGAGCGACCAGGTGATCGCCATCGAGACCGCGATCTCGGCCAGCGTGACGCGGAAGGCGGCGAGGAATTGCGGCCCGACCGCGAGATAGGACCGCCAGATCTCGCTCGGGCTCGCGAGAATGATCTGGTTGACGAGATCGAAGCGCCGCACGCCCTCCCATAGCACCAGGACGACCACGATCCACGCCCAGCGGATCACCGCGGCGCGGCTCACGGCTCGACCGCCCCCTCGGCCTCGTCGGCGGTGATCAGCGACCAGATGCGGTTGCGGGCGCGGCCGAACTCGACGCCGCCGATCATGTCGTAGGTGCGCGGGCGCGGCAGGTCGATCGTCAGCGTCTCGACGATGCGTCCCGGCCGGTGGCTCATGACCAGGACGCGGTCGGAGAGATAGATCGCCTCGGTCAGGCTGTGGGTGATGAGGAAGATCGTCTTCCGCGTCGCCTCCCAGATGCGCAGGAGCTCCTGGCCCATCTTGATCCGGGTCTGCTCGTCGAGTGCGCCGAATGGCTCGTCCATCAGGATGATGCGCGGTTCCTGCGCGAGCCCACGCGCGATCGAGACGCGCTGCTTCATGCCGCCCGAGAGCTCATGCGGAAAACGCTCGGTGAAATCGCCGAGCCCGACGAGGTTGAGCATGTCGTCGGACCGCCGCCGCCGCTCAGCCGCGCCGATGCCCTGGAGCTCGAGCGGGAACTCGACATTGGCGCGCGCGGTCTTCCACGGCAGGAGCGTCGCATCCTGGAACACGATCGCGATCTTGCCCGGCATCGGCTTCGCCACGCGCTCGCGGTCGATCAGCACCTCGCCCTCGGTCGAGGGCACGAGCCCGCCCATGATCTGGAGCAGCGTCGACTTGCCGCAGCCCGACGGGCCGACGAGCGAGACGAACGCCGCTTCCGGCACCGCGAAGCTCACGCCGTCGAGCGCGCGGACCGGCGCGCGGCCGACGCCATAGGTCTTGCCGACCGTCTTCGCCTCGATGACGGGCGCGCCGATCGCGTTCATCGCGCGTCCATCGCCGTCTGCCAGCGGCCGAGACGGTGCTCCCAGATGCGCATGATCTCGTTGAGCATGATGGTCACGACCGAGATCAGCACGATGCCCGCCATCAGCTCGGGTGTCCTGTATTCCTCGCCCCAGCGGAACAGGAGGAGGCCGATCCCCGTCCGCGCGCCGTACATCTCGGCCAGGATGACACCGAGGATGTTGAAGATCATGCCGAGCCGGAGCCCGGTCACCACGATCGGCAGCATCGCCGGCAGATAGATGCGGAGATAGATCTGGAGCGGGCTCGCCCCGAACGAGCGCGCGGCGAGGACGAGCGGCTTCGGCACGGCATGGACGGCCGCGACCGTATTGACGATGACGACGAACAGGATGTGCGTGATGCCGAACACGACCTTCTGCAGGAACTCGATCCCGAACACCAGGATGAACACCGGCAGGAAGATCGACTGCGGCACGCCGAGGATGAAATGGATGACGGGGTTGAAGATCTCGCCGAGATGGATCTTCTCGCCGAGGAGAAAGCCGATCGAGACCGCGAGCGGCGCACCGATCGCGAAGGCAACCAGGACGCGCACGAGCGTCACCCCGCATTCGTCGAGGAATTTCGGATTGCCGAGGAGATCGACCAGCGTCGCTACCACGATGGTGACGGGCGGCAGGTCGGCCGGGTCCACCCAGCACATCCGGCTCGCCAGCTCCCACAGGCCGAGGAAGGCGACGGCGAAGAGGAGCTGGCCGACGAGAACGTTGCGACGCATCGGGTATCGACGGCGATCGACCGCCGCCCTCCGCCGGAACCGGCGTGGTCCCGGCGGAGCGCGGCCGCGCCTATTCCGCCTTCACGGGCTGGAACTTGTCGGTCCAGATATCCTCGACCGGCGGAAGCCCGCCGATCCCGGCCGTCTCGGCGAGCTGGTAGGCATTGCGGAGCCACGCCACCTCGATCCGGCCGTCGGTGCGGGCACCCTTGATCACCGAATCATAGGCGAGCTTGACGATCGCGTCGTCCTTCTCCTCGGTATATTTCTTGAGATAAGCGAGGCCGAAGGTCTCGTCCTTCTGCATCCGCACCGTCGCCGCCATCACCGACTCGAGGAAGCGGCGGGTGACGTCGGCCTTGCCGTCGATCATCGCCTGGGTCGCGACCCAGACCTCGGGCAGGTTGGGCGGCATCTCCTTGCCGAGATCGATCAGCGAGCGCGCCTCGTTCCCGGCGATGAGACGAAAGGTGAGGTTCGGCCACAGGACGGCGGCGTCGATCTGCTTCGACTTGAGCGCCGGGATGATGCCACCGCCGCCGAGCGGGATGCCCTGCACGTCGCCGCCACCGGTCTTGCCCGCCCACAGCGCATAGAAGTCCGTCGTCGAGCCCTTCGAGGTGATGCCGATCTTCTTGCCGACGAGGTCATTGAGCGTCCGGATGTTCGAATCCGGCGGCACCAGTATGTGCCAGCCCTGCGGCGTCACGGTCGCGGCGCCTGCGACGATCTTCTGCTTCACGCCCTTGGAGATGCCGATCGCGACGCCGGGGGGGAAGAAGCTGATGATGTCGGCCGCGCCGGCGGCGACCGCCTCCTGCGCCGCGCCGCCGCCGCGATAGACGGTGAGCTCGACGTCGAGGTTCTTCGCCTTGTAGATGCCGAGCTCCTGCGCGGCATAGACCGGCGCATAGGGTGTGAAGCCGCTGACCGCGAGGCCGACGCGCACCTTGTCCTGCGCCGCCGCCGCGTGCGCGAGGCCGAGCAAGGCCGTGCCCGCGACGATCCATGCCAATCCCGTCCGACGTCCGATCATTCTGTCCTCCCGGGTCTCCGGCTCGTGCGTGATCGACGGCCGGTTTTCTTGTGCTCGTATCGCGTCACGATAGGCAGGCGGATTCTCCCGGTCAACGGCGCCCGCATCGGCTGCATCGATTGACCGCCCCCGGGCGCGCGGTACTAACGCCGGAATGCGTCTGCCGGGAAGGAGAACATGGCCTATATAGACGCCGACTCGCATGTCTACGAGGTCGAGGAGACCTGGGACTACCTCCCGAAGAAGTTCCGCCACCGTCGTCCGATCCCGATCACGGTGCCACGCGACCAGGCGCCTTATATGGGCGTCGACAACGCCTTCTGGCTGGTCGACGGCAAGGCGATGCAGTGGACGATCGGGCCGGGCACGATCCAGATCGGCTGCCCGCTCACCTCGATCCACGCCGGGATCAAGGAGTTCTCGGTCGGCAACCAGTCGCTGATGGACGTGCCGGCACGGCTCCGCGATCTCGACCGCGCCGGGGTCGATGTCCAGGTCATCTACTCGACCCTGTTGTTCGCGCCGATGACGATCGATGATGAGTTCGAGACCGCACTCCAGATCAGCTACAACCGCTGGCTCGACGATCGTTGCGCCGAGGCGCCGCACCGTCTCAAGTGGTCGGCCGTGATCCCGCTCCGCGATCCCAAGGCGGCCGTGAAGGAGATCTACCGCGTCAAGGACCGGGGCGCCGTGAGCCTGATGTGCTTCGGCACGGTGGGCGAGAGAATGCTCCATCGGCCCGAGTTCGATCCGGTATGGGCGGCGGCGGCCGAGACGAACCTCCCGATCGCATGCCATGTCGGGTGGCCGACGGATTCGCTCCGCGCCATGTGCGACGAGCACTCGAGCTCGCTCAACGTCTCGTTCACGCTGCCGCTCCTGATCGGGTTCTATTCCTTCGCCGGCGGCGGCATCCTCGACCGTCACCCGAAGCTCCGCGTCATCTTCCTCGAGGGCGGCTGCGGCTGGCTGCCGTGGTATCTCGACCGCATGACCCACTACTACCCGGTCGCCGAGTTCTTCCGCTCCTCGTTCGGGCTCGGGAAGATCACGCGGAAGCCCGCGATCGCCTACAAGGACCGGATCTATCTCACCGCCGAGGCCGACGAGCGGCTCTTGCCCGAAGTGCTCGCCTATCTCGGCGACGACAACGTGATGGTGTCGGAGGACATGCCGCATCTCGAGGCGCGCGAGGGCTCGGGCGACGAGCTCGCCGAGCGCAAGGACATCACGGCGAAGCAGAAGGAGAAGATCCTCTTCCACAACCCGTCGCGGTTCTACGGCATCAAGGTGAAGGCCGCGAAACAGGCTCTCCGCGCCGCCGCCGAGTAGCGCCGTGGACGTCGGCTCGATGTCGGGCCGCGCCTGCCTCGTCACCAGGGCGGGCTCGGGCATCGCGCGCGAGGCCGCGCTCCTTCTCGCCACGGAGGGCGTCCGCCTCGCGATCGCCGATCGCAACGCCAAGGGCGCCGAGGACACCGCCGCGACCATCGCGGCGGCGGGCGGCACGGCCGAGGCCTTCGCGCTCGACGTCGCGGATGCGGCCGCGGTCGGAGCGGTCGTCGCGGCCGCCGAGCGGCGGGTCGGGCCGATCGACTATCTCGTCAACATCGCCGGCATCTATCAGTGGATCGCGATCGAGGACATCTCGGACGCCGACTGGCGGCGGATGTTCGCGGTCCACGTCGACGGCACGTTCCACACCTGCCGCGCGGTGCTGCCGGGCATGATGGCGCGTCGCTTCGGCGCCATCGTCAACACGACCTCGCTGCACGCGCTCCGCGGTCAGGCGCGCGCCGCCCACTACGCCGCGGCCAAGGGCGCGATCCTCTCCTTCACCAAATCGCTCGCGCGCGAGAAGGCCGCATACGGGATCCGTGCCAACGCGATCGCGCCCGGCCCGATCGACACGCCGTTGTGGCGCGGCACGATGACCGACGACGAGATCGCCCGCACCAAGACCTCGCGCGCGACGGTGATCCCGCTCGGCCGTCTCGGCGAGGTGAGCGAGGTCGCGCCGTGGATCGTGTTCCTGCTCAGCCCGGCCGCGAGCTACATGACTGGCCAGGCGGTGACGATCGACGGCGGCGAGCTGATGGCCTGAGGACGCCCTACTCGGCGTGGCCCGTCTTCTGCGCGAGATCGCTCAGGCCCCGCGCCGGCTCGGCGGAGGCCGCATGCATGCCGGCCGCCTCCCACAGCGCATCGTAGTAGCGCGCGAGCGCGCGGTTGAAGCGCTCGCTCTCGATCGACACCTCGGCGACACCGAGCTCCTTCAACCGCGCGATGTCGGCCGCCATGCGCTCCTCGAGCGCGGCCATGCCGGTGATCTCGAGCCGCTTGCCGATCTCGACCAGCATGGTCCGGTCGCCCGCGGCGAGCCGTCGCAAGCGGTCGCCGTTGATGGCGAGCACGAAGGCGCGGCGCCCGAAGGTCGGACGCAGCATGACGCGGGCATGCTCGTGCCAGCGGAAATCGATCGCGCCGCCGACCGGCCAGGCGACGCCGTCGATCGTGCCGGCCTGGAGCCCGGCGGCGATCTCGGCGTCGGGCATCAGGACCACGAGGCCGCCGAGACCCTCGATCAGCGGCTGGTAGTTGCGGCTCCCCCGGATTCTCTGGCCGGCGAGCTCGCCGCCGGCGGAGCTCTGACGCATGAGGAGCTGATAGGCGCCGCTCTCGGCCCGCTCGCCGTGGACGACGGCGAGGAGCTTCAGATTGTGGCGCTCGTAATCCTTCTCGAACGCCTCGAACAGCCCGTTGTCGCGCCACGCGACGGGATCGGGCCGCATCGCGTAGGTCGCGAGCGCGAGCGAGATCGCGCCGGCGTGAAACGCGGGCGTCGTGAACACGAGATCGAACAGGCCCTTCGAGACCGCGTCGAACTGGTCGGGCGGGCGGACGGCATCGGGACCGGCGATGCGGACGGTGATCCGGCCGTTGGAGCCGGCGCGGACGCGCTCGGCCAAGTTGGCGACCACGAGCTGCGAGACCGCGAGCGAGGCGTCGAAGGCGTTGAGGAGGCGGAGCTACGTCTGCGCCGACACCGGCCGCACCAGCATTGCAAGTGCAATGGCGGCCACCCACGCGATACGCCTGATCATGTGCGTTCCCCGACGTCCCCGCGCCATTGTCGCCGACCGGGGCCGGTCCGACAACGGGCAAGCGGCTGTAATCCTTGCCCTAAAGGTTAACGCAACCGTCAGCGGATCGACTCGGTGGACCGTCTCAGTGGCCCGTCTCAGTGGACAGTCTGGCCGCCGTCGACCACGAACGCCGTGCCATGGACATAGGAGGCGGCATCCGAGGCGAGGAAGATCGCCGCGTTCGCGACCTCCTTGCATTCGGCGAGCCGGCCGAGGAGCGCGAGGCGCTTGATCGCATCGCCGTCGACCAGCTTGTTGTCGATATAGCCCTTCACGCGCGGCGACAGCGTGGCGCCGGGGCAGAGCGAGTTCACGCGGAGCCCCGCCTTGCCGTAGTCGACCGCGAGCTGGCGGGTGAGCGACAGCACGCCGCCCTTGGCCGCGCAATAGACCGGCATCTCCGGGCTGCCGATGATGCCGAAGGTCGAGGAGACATTGACGATCGAGCCGCCGCCCGGTGCCTTCAGGAGCATCGGAATGAACGCCCGGCACATGTAGAAGATGCTGGTCAGGTCGATCGCGATGATGCGGTTCCAGTCGTCGGTCTTGAGCTCGGCGAGCTTGGAGACGAAATTGGTGCCGGCGTTGTTGATCAGCGCCTTGACGTGGCCGTGGCGCGCGGCGACGGCGGCGTGGAGGCGCTGCACCTCGGCCTCGACCGAGACGTCGACCGCGTGGACCTCGCTGCCGGCGCCGTATTTCTCGATCAGCGCCGCGGTCGCGCGGAGCTTCGCTTCGGTGCGTCCGACCAGGATCACCCGCGCGCCGAGCTCGGCGAGCCCCTCGGCGCAGGCCTCGCCGATGCCCGAGCCCGCACCCGTCACGATCACCGGCGCGCCGTTGAACTTGAGATCAGCGAGCATCACATCCTCCCCTCGGCCGGTCGACGGCCGCTATTTCTTGGCGTGTTCGTGGCCGCCGAGGCCGGGCTTGTACTTTCCTTTCAGGAAGTCGCCGATGCCCTCGGTGCGAAACGCGTCCTTCTGACGCTGCTCGTGCTCGGCGACCTTGGCGCCCGAATAGTTCATCGCCGTGTCCCAGTCCATGCCGAGCGAGAAGCGGAACGTCTCCTTGGTCTGCTGCAGCGCCGAAGCGTCCTTCGCCGCGATCTCGCGGGCGAGCGCCATCGTCTCGTCGCGGAGCTCTGCGCGCGGCACCGCGTAGTTGACGAAGCCGATCTCGGCCGCGCGCCTGCCGTCGAACGGCCGCCCGGTCAGGGCATAGAGCATGTAGTCGCGCGGGCGCAGGAGATTGCCCATCGACTTCGATACCGTGCCGCCCGGGAACATCTTGAAATTGATCTCGGAGAGCCCCATCCGCGCATCCTCGGCCGCGACCGCGAGATCGCACGCCTCGACGATCGTGAACGCGCCGCCGAAGCAATTGCCGTTGACCATCGCGATCGTCGGCTTCGGGAAATAGCGGATCGTGCGCCCGCGCCATTCGAGCGCGAGACGATGGATGCGGTCGTGCTCGGCCGGGTTCGATTGCAGCTCGATGAAGAACTCCTTGAGGTCCATGCCGGCGGAGAAGGAATCGCCCGCACCGGTCAGAATCAGAACCTTCGCTCTGTCATCGTAGCGGACGTCCTCGAGCGCCTGCGTCATCTCGCGATGCAGCTGCGGGCTCATCGCGTTCTTCTTGGCCGGGCGGTTCATGGTGATGGTCGCGATGCCGTCCTCGACATCGATGATCAGGGTCTCATAGGCCATGGCCGCCTCCCAGGATGACGACGCACCGGCGGGCGGGGACGCCTTCCGGTGGACGCGCGTTCAGTAGTTATCTAAGTATCAGGGCGCGCTCGTCCCGCTGTCAAACCGGCCGGGCGGGAGAACGGGGGACGCGGACGCCTCATGGTCGAACGGAAGCGCAACAACGGCGCGACGAAGCACCACGCGAAGCCGGTGGCGGCGACGCGGACGAAACCGTCCGGCGCCACGCCCGCGATTTTCCCCGCCGAGGAGACGATCGGATTCCTGATCTGGGACACGAGCCGCGCGGTCACCCGCGAGTTCACCCAGCGCATCACCCGTCACGGGCTGAGCTTCGGTCTGTGGCCGTTTCTCCGCGCGTTGTGGGAGGAGGACGGACTGAGCCAGCGCCAGTTGAGCGAGCGCGTGCGCATGAAGGGGCCGACGACGGTCGCGGCGATCAACCGGCTCGAGGCCAAGGGCTTCGTCCGGCGCGTCGCCGATCCGCGCGACGGGCGCAGGATCAACGTCTATCTCACCGAGAAGGGACGCCGCACCTTCGATGTCGCGATGCCGGAGGTCGAGGCGGTCAACCGACGCAGCCTCGCGCGGCTCGCGAAGTCGGATCAGGAGACCATCAAGACCTATCTGCGGACCATCCGCGCCAATATCGGACGGTCGTGACGAGACGGCACGCGCCCGCCGCGCGATCGCGCGGCCGCGGCGGTTCGTCATAATTCTGAAACAAATCTCGCCTTGCGCGCGCGAGACAAGCCGCGCACCGTCCGCTACTCTCGCGTGACAGGGCTCTATCCGGGACGCAATGCATTACGAGATCGAATTGAAGCTCGCGCTCGCGCCCGAGCATGTCGGTCGCGTGCTCGACGCACCGGTCGTCGCCGCGCACGCGGCGCGCGGGTGGCGATCGCAGGTTCTGACCAGCACCTATTTCGACACCCCGGATCGGGCGCTCTGGGCGCAAGGCATGGCGATCCGCGTCCGCGCCGCCGGCAAGCGCCGCGTCCAGACCCTCAAGGTGCCGCTCGCCGCCGACGGCACCGCACAACGGTTCCGCGAATACGAGGCGCGTATCGCGGGCGACCGCCCGGATCCCATCGCGCTCCCGGCCGATGAGACCTGCATGGCGCTTGTCACCGGCGGCGTCTTCGACCGGCTGGAGCCCGTGTTCACCACCGTGTTCCGGAGACGCATTCGTCGCGTCGCGTTCGATGCGGCGACAATCGAGATCGCGCTCGACACCGGTACGATCGAGGCCGGCCCGAGCGAGGCCGGCCCGATCGAGGCCGGCGCGGCGTCCATCGCGGTCTCCGAGATCGAGCTCGAGCTGATCGAGGGGCCCGAGGCGGCGCTCTACGACCTTGCACTTGCGCTCCTCGCTCTGGTTCCGCTCCGGATCGAGGCCGAGACCAAGGCCGCGCGCGGCATGGCGCTCGCTGCGGGCCGGACACCGCCGGCGGCGGTGCGGGCGAAGGCGGCCGCGCTCGACGAGGCGATGTCGGTCGGCGAAGCGCTCGGCGCGCTCACCGCGTCCTGTCTTCGCCAGCTCCGCGACAACGAGCCGGTCGTGGTCGGGACGGAGGACCCGGAGGGCGTCCACCAGATGCGCGTCGCGATCCGCCGTCTGCGGGCGCTCCTCGACGCCTTCAAGCCGACCCTCGCGGCGGATGTGTTCGCGCATCTCCGCGACGAGCTCCGCTGGCTGCAGCAGGCGCTCGGCCCGGCGCGTGAGTGGGACGTCTTCATCGCCGAGACCATCGATCGCATGATCCACCGGATGCCGGAGGAAAAGAGCCTGCAGGCGCTCCGCGACCGCGCGCTCGAAATGCGCGCCGAGGCCTATCGTGCCGCCCGCGCGGCGATCGGCACGCCGCGCTACACCGCGCTTCTCCTCCGCCTCGAGCGCCACCGCATGGGCGGCTCGTGGCTCGCCGCGATCGCCGAGGAGGCGCCGGTCGCCCGGTCGGTCGAGACGATCGCCGACCGCACGCTCGCGCGCCATGACAAGCGGCTCCGGCGTCTCGGTGCCGACCACGACCGGCTGACGCTCCCCGAGCTCCACGACGTCCGCATCCGGGCGAAGAAGCTCCGCTACGCCGTCGAGTTCTTCCGCGATCTCTATGCCCGCGGCGGCAAGCGGACATGGCGCAAATATGCCCGCGCGCTCGCCGACATCCAGGACGCGCTCGGCGCCATCAACGACACGGTGGAGACCGAGCGTCTCCTCGGCGTGATCGGCGCGGCGCGGCCGGCCGGCGCGAACGACGATGCCGCGCGCGCGGCCGCGATCGTCACCGGCTGGGAAGCGGCCCGCGTCGAGATCGGTCTCGCCCGCTTCCCCGGCGTCTGGCGCAGCTACCGGAAATCGAAGCCGTTCTGGGACCGCTGAGGCTCCGGCTCAGTCGAGGTCGTTCGGGCGGACGAAATCGGCGAGCCGGCCCGATGCAGCTTCGACCGACCGCCAGGCGGCGACGTCGAAGCGGAAGACCGCGAGCGCCGCGGTCGGGAACTTGGCGTGGAGCCGCTTGAGGTGCGCCGGCGCGCCGCCCCCGGCGAGGCGCGATGCGAACGCCTCCATGCCGGGATTGTGGCCGACGATCAGGACCGACCCGGCAGCTGGCGGCAGCCGCGCGACCATCGTCGCGAGCCGCGACGGCGGCGCGAGGTAGAGGGTCTTGAGATAGCGCACGCTCGGCTCGTCGAGCCTCTCGGCCATCAGCGCCCAGGTCTCGCGCGCCCGACGGGCGGGCGAGCAGAGGACGAGGTCGGGGCGGAAGCCGTGACGATGCATGTAGTCCGCGATCCGCGCCGCGGCGCGCCGGCCGCGCGGGGCGAGCGGCCGTTCGTAGTCCTCGACGCTGGGGTCGATCCAGCTCGACTTGGCGTGGCGCAGGAGATACAGGGTCCTCATGATCGGCGGCCTCCCCGTCTTTGCCCTCTGTTTCACCCGTCCGTCATGACATTTTAAAGACTTGTGACTAGACTGGTGGTCCAGAGGCATAGCCGAGGCGATGGACGAATCCCGAAACGCGGCCTACGCCGTCGCGCCTGCGGCCGGCGGGTCGGCCCCCGCCGAGCGGCCGGCGGTCGAGGCCCTGGCGATCGCGGCCGACGACCCGGCGCGGTTTATCAACCGCGAGGTGTCGTGGCTCGCCTTCAACGAGCGTGTCCTCGCGCAGGCCCGGAACCCCCGCCACCCGCTTCTCGAACGGCTCCGCTTCCTGTCGATCTCGGCGAGCAATCTCAACGAGTTCTACATGGTCCGCGTGGCCGGTCTGAAGGGTATGGTGCGGGCCGGGCTGACCACGCGGAGCGACAACGGGCTGACCCCGGCCGAGCAGCTCGAGGGCGTCACCCGGCGCGCCCGCCTCCTGATGGACGATCAGCAACGCTGCTGGCGCGCGCTCCGCGTCGAGCTCGACGCCGCCGGCATCTCGCTCCTCGACATGAGCGCGCTCACCGCCGCCGACTGCCAGTGGCTCGCCGGCCATTTCCTCGAGCACATCTTCCCGGTCCTGACGCCGGTCGCGATTGATCCCGCGCATCCCTTCCCCTTCATCCCCAATCTCGGCTTCAGCATGGTCCTGAAGCTGATCCGCCCGGACGACGGGCACGAGATCACCGGGCTGATCGCGCTGCCCGTGCAGGTGCGCCGTTTCATCCGTCTTCCCGGCGCCGGGTTCCGCTTCACCTCGCTCGAGACCGCGGTCTTTCTCAACCTGCACCGGCTGTTCCCCGGGTTCCAGGTCTCAGCCCTCGGCCACTTCCGTCTCTTGCGCGACAGCGACATCGAGATCGAGGAGGAGGCGGAAGACCTCGTCCGCGTGTTCGAAAGCGCGCTCAAGCGGCGCCGCCGCGGCTCGGTGATCCGGCTCACCGTCAACAAGGAGATGCCGGAGACGCTCCGCCAGTTCGTGATCCGCCAGCTCCAGGTCAACCCGGACGACGTGGTGCCGATCGACGGGCTGATCGGTCTCGCCGACACGAGCCAGCTCATCTGCCGCGAGCGCACCGATCTCCTCTATCCGCCTTACGCGCCGCGCTCGCCGGAACGGCTGCGCGATTTCGGCGGCGACTGCTTCGCCGCGATCCGCCAGAAGGACTTCGTCGTCCACCATCCCTATGAGAGCTTCGACGTCGTGGTGCAGTTCGTGCGCCAGGCCGCGCTCGATCCGGACGTCGTCGCGATCAAGCAGACGCTCTACCGGACGAGCGAGGATTCGCCGATCGTCCGCGCGCTCGCCGAGGCGGCCGAGGCCGGCAAGTCGGTGACCGCGCTCGTCGAGCTCAAGGCGCGCTTCGACGAGGAGCGCAACATCCGCTGGGCGCGCAATCTCGAGCAGGCCGGCGTCCAGGTCGTCTACGGCTTCATCGAGCTCAAGACCCACGCCAAGGTCTCGCTGGTCGTCCGCCGCGAGGGCGACGGGCTCCGCTCCTACGCCCATTTCGGCACCGGCAACTACCACCCGCTCACCGCGCGGGTCTATACCGACCTCTCCTTCTTCACCTGCGATCCGGCGCTCTGCCGCGACGCGATGCGGCTGTTCAACTACATGACCGGCTACGCCAAGCCGGAGCAGATGGAGAAGATCGCCTTCGCGCCGATCACGCTCCGCGAGACGCTGACGAAGCTGATCGAGGGCGAGATCGCGCATGCGCGCGCCGGGCGGCCGGCGGCGATCTGGGCCAAGATGAACGCGCTCGTCGATCCGGCGATCATCGATGCGCTCTATCGTGCCTCGCGCGCCGGGGTGCAGATCGATCTCGTGGTGCGCGGCATATGCTGCCTGCGGCCGGGGCTCCCGGGACTCTCCTACAATATCAGGGTCCGGAGCCTGATCGGCCGTTTCCTCGAGCACGGGCGAATCGTCTGCGTCGGCGCGGGCCACGGGCTTCCCTCGCCCGAGGCGAAGGTCTTCATCTCGTCGGCGGACTGGATGCCGCGCAATCTCGACCGCCGCGTCGAGACGCTGATCCCGATCGAGAACCCGACCGTGCACAAGCAGGTGCTCGAGCAGGTGATGATGGTCAACCTGCGTGACGAGGCGAACGCCTGGACGCTCCGCGCGGACGGGCACTACGGGATGGCGAGCCGCGACGGCGCAGGGTTCAGCGCGCACGATTACTTCATGACCAACCCGAGCCTCTCCGGGCGCGGCAGCGCGCTCAAGCGCACGCGCTACACGCCGACCGTGGTCTCGCCGGGAACCTGAGCCGATACGGTCGATGGCCCGCGGACCCCTCGCCAGGCGCGAACCGACGCAACGGGTCGCGGTCATCGACATCGGATCCAACTCGATCCGTCTCGTCGTTTTCGATCGCCCGTGGCGCGCCTTCGTCGCGATCTTCAACGAGAAGGTCCTGTGCGGCCTCGGCCGCGGGCTCGGCGAGACCGGCCGGCTCAATCCCGACGGGATCGCGCTCGCCCTTCCGAACCTCGTCCGTTTCGCCCGCCTCGCCGAGGCGATGGATGTCGGGCGCCTCGATCTGTTCGCGACCGCCGCCGTGCGCGACGCCACCGACGGCGCGAGCTTCGTCGCCGAGGTCGAGCGGCGCTGCGGCCACCGCGTGCGCATTCTTTCCGGTGAGGAGGAGGCGCGGCTCTCCGCGCAAGGCGTCGTCGCCGGCATTCCCGATGCCGACGGTCTGGCCGGCGATCTCGGCGGCGGCAGCCTCGAGCTCGTCGAGATCGATCGCGGCCGGCCCGGCGACCACGCGACGCTCGCGCTCGGACCGTTCCGGCTCATGGAACGCTTCCGCCGGGAACCGGCGCGCACCATCGCCGAGATCGACGCGGCCCTCGGCGCGACACCGTGGCTCGATCGGCTGCGCGGCCGAACGTTCTATCCGGTCGGCGGCGCCTGGCGCGGGCTCGCCCGCATCCGAATGGCCCAGATCGACCATCCGCTCCGCATCATCCACACATACGCCGTGGCGCGTAAGGAGCTCGAGGCGCTGTCGCGGCTGATCGGCACGATGAGCGCGCGTTCGCTCGCCCAGCTCGCCGGGCTGTCGCGCCGGCGCATCGAGACGCTGCCGCTCGCCGCCATCGTGCTCGAGCGCGTGCTCCGCCACATGCGCCCCAAGCGTGTGGTCTTCTCGGCCTACGGGCTCCGCGAGGGGTACATGTTCGATCTTCTCGACGCCGGCGAGCGGCGCCGCGATCCGCTGATCGCCGCCGCCGAGGACATCGCGCGGCGCGAGGGCCGCTTCGGCGATCTCGGCGACGATCTCGTGCGCTGGACCGACGCGCTATTCGCCGGCGAGGGCCCCGAGACCGCACGGCTCCGTCACGCCGCCTGCCACCTCTCCGACCTCGCGTGGCGGTCGCATCCTGACTACCGCGCCGAGCAGGCCATGCTCCACATGCTGCGCGCACCTTTCGTCGGCCTCGACCATCCCGGCCGCGCCTTCCTCGCAGTCACCGCCTACGCCCGCTACGAGGGGATCCCGGAGCCCGAGAATCTCGACCGCGCGCTGTCGCTCCTCGAGCCGGATGCGCGGCGCGACGCGATCAGGCTCGGCCTCGCGCTCCGCCTCGCCTATACGATTTCCGGCGGCGCGCGCGACATCCTGGCGCTCGCCCGGCTCGAGATGGACGAGGGATCGCCGCGTCTCGTGCTGCCCGACGAGATCCGCGTGCCGGGCGGCGACGCCGTGGAGCGTCGCTTCAACGCGCTGGCGCGAAGCTTCGACGCGGCGGGCGCCCGCATCCTGTCATAGCGTATCGACGAAGAGCCAGACCCCGAGCGTGCCGATCAGGAGCGGCCCGGCGAGGTCGAAGACGACCGCGAGCCGCGACCGGCGCCCGCCCGTCCCGCTCGCCCAGCGCCGGATGCGTCCGCGCGCGAGGATCGACACCACGCCGAGGATCGCGAGGAAGGCCGCCATGCCGAGCCCGATCGCGACCACCATCAGGAAGCCGGCGACGAGGACGTTGTTCGCGATCGCGAACAGGAGAACGAGGATGGCGCCGGTGCACGGCACCATGCCGGCGAGCGCCGACAGCGCGCTTTGGCCGCGATGATAGTGGTGGTGGCCATGGTCGTGCCCGTGCCCATGGTCGTGCCCGTGCCCGTGGCCATGGTTGCCGCCCGGCGCGACGGCGCGCCTGAGCGCCTGCACCAGCATCGCGATGCCGATCAGCGCGATCGCGCCGTAGCTGAACAGCCTGATGGCGCGAAACTCGTCGACCGACATCGCGAACAGGCGGTCGAAGACGAGATGGGCGAGGCCGACGATCACCAGCGCGGCGAGGACGTGCGTGGTCGCAATCTGGAGCCCCATCAGGACGCCGCGCGCGAGCCGCGCCTCGCGGGCGAGGAAATAGGTGAGGACGACGCCCTTGGCATGTCCCGGCCCGGCGGCGTGCGCCATGCCGTAGAGGAAGGCGGCGAGGATGCCGGCGACGAGCGGCTCGAGCAACGAGCCGTCGCGCATCGCCTTGAGCGCCTCGGTGAGCTCGCGCGTCAGGCGCCGCTGCGCATCGAGGACGAAGGCGCCGAGCGCGCCGAGGACCCCCGGCGCCGCCTCCTCGCGCGTCGTCTCGGCCGTGCGCGGCGGAGCCCCGCCGCCGAGGAGCGGGTTGCCGACCGCCGGACCGAACGGCAGGTAAACGAGTAGAAGGAGGATGAGCGCGCGGAGCCGCAAGGATCGGCCCCTAGAGCCCCGGGCAGGCGAGCGTGGCCTGGAGCGGATGGATGAGGCCGAAATAGATCCGGTTCTCCTTGTCCTCGCCGATCGCGTAGCGGCAAATGCCGCTCGGCACGCCCTCGAAGCGGATCGGGTCGTTGCGATCGAGCAGCACCTCGACGAAATAGCTCTCGTCGTAGACCGAGACGCGGACCGGCTTGGCGCTCGGGGCGACGGGCTCGCGCAAGTGCACCTCGAAGCGGTAGTGGACGAGCCTGCCGTCGATGCGGGCTGCGAAGCCGGCGACGTCGTCGGGGCGGAACGTCTCGGGCCCGAGGCGAACGACGACGAAGTAATTGTGTTCCTTCAGGTTGTCGAAGCCCTTCCGCTTGACCTCGGCGAGCTCGGCCTCGTCGAACCGGCCGTCCTTGTTCTTGTCGAACTCGGCGATCAGGAAATCGCTGAAGATGTCGTCGAACGTCCAGTCGAGCCGAAGACCGACGACTCTGCCCTTGTCGAACAGGAAGGTGGTGATGTTGGTGATCCAGACATGGGGATGCGCGCAGACCGGCGCGGCCGCGGCGGCGAGGACGAGAACCGCCGCGGCGAGCGCGAGAGGCGTGCGCGCGCGATCAGGACGCTTCGGCCGCATGGCGTCCGCCGGCGCCGGCCGGCCACAGGACGGTCGCGATGAACGCGAGCGTCGCCGCGACGACGATCGTCGCGCCGGCCGGTACGTCCCAGGTGAGCGAGCCCATGACACCCATGATGACGGAGCCGCAGCCGATGACGCTCGCCAGGATAGCCATGGCGGTCGGCGTCGTCGAGAATCGACGGGCGGCGGCGGCCGGAATCACGAGGAGCGAGACCATCAGGAGGATGCCGACGATCTTCATCGCGACCGCGATCACGACCGCGAACAGGAGCATCAGGACGAGGCGAACCGCGCTGACCGGTACCCCCTCGACGCGGGCGAGGTCCTCGTGGATGGTGACCATCAGGAGCTGCCGCCACAGGAGGACGAGAAGCCCGATCGTCATCGCGCCGCCGGCATAGACCCAGACGATATCGCCCCAGGTGATCGCGAGGATGTCGCCGAAGAGATAGGACATCAGGTCGATGCGCACGCGCTCGAGGAACGCTGCGGCGACGAGGCCGAGGGCGAGCGAGGCGTGCGCGAGGATGCCGAGGAGCGTGTCCGTCGGCAGCCGACGCTGGCGTTGCAGCGCGACCAGGATCAGCGAGACCGCGAGGCAGACGACGATGATCGCGGCCGTGACGCTCGCCTCGAGGAGGATGCCGAGCGCGATCCCGAGGAGCGCCGAGTGCGCCAGGGTCTCGCCGAAATAGGCCATCCGCCGCCACACGACGAAGCAGCCGAGCGGCCCGGCGACGAGCGCGACGCCGATGCCCCCGATCAGCGCGCGGACGACGAAATCATCCATGGCGCGTGCTGTGGCTGAGCGCGACGACGCCGTCGTCGGTGTGGACATGGTCGTGGTGGTGCTCGTAGCGCGCGAGCGACAGCGCGGCGTCGAGGCCGAACAGCGAGCGGAATGCGGGATCCGCCGTCACCTGTTCGGGCCGGCCGCGGCAGCAGACGTGGCGGTTGAGGCAGAGCACCTGGTCGGTCGCCGCCATGACCAGATTGAGGTCGTGCGAGACGAGGAGCACGCCGCAGCGACGCCGGTCGCGGAGCCGCATCAGGAGCCGGTAGAACTCACCTTGGCCGAGCACGTCGACGCCGGCCGTGGGCTCATCGAGGACGAGGAGGTCGGGCTCGCGCAGAAGCGCGCGTGCGAGGAGTGTGCGCTTGAACTCCCCGCCCGAGATGCGCTGGAGCGGCCGGTCGATCACCGCGCCGGCGCCGACCTCGGCGAGCGCGCGGTCGATCCCGTCGCCACCGGCACCTGCGAGCATCAGGAACCGGCGCACGGTGAGCGGCATGGTCTGGTCGATATGGAGCGACTGCGGCACGTAGCCGATGCGGAGCGACGGCCTGAGCCGCACCGTGCCGGCGTTCGGGCGGACGAGGCCGAGGACGGCGCGGATCAGGCTCGTCTTGCCCGAGCCGTTGGGTCCGATCAGCGTGACGATCTCGCGTTCCGAGACCGTGAGGTCGATCGCATCGAGCGCGACGGTCGCGCCGTAGCGGACGACGAGGCCTTCGACGGCGACGAGGATGCCTTCCGTCTCAGGCCGCACGGGTGCCGCCGCATTGCGGGCAGAGGCCCGCGATCTCGATCGTCTGCCGCTCGACCGTGAAGCCGAGGCCGCGCGCCTTGCGCGCCACGGTGCGCGCGATCTCGCCGTCGTTGAGCTCGGCGACGGCGCTGCATTTGCGGCAAATGAGGAACTGGCCGACATGCGGGTTGCGCGGCCCGGCGCAGCCGACATAGGCGTTGAGCGACTCGATCCGGTGCACGAGCCGGTTCGCGATCAGGAAATCGAGCGCGCGGTAGACGGTCGGCGGCGCAGCCCGGCGCCGCTCGGCGCGCAGATCCTCGAGGAGGTCGTAGGCACGGACCGGCTGGTGCCTCGACCACACGAGCTCGAGCACGCGACGGCGGAGCGCGGTCAGCCGGAGGCCCTTCTCGGCGCACAGCGCCTCGGCGGTGGCGAGCGCGTCATCGGTGCAGCGGCCATGATCGTGGACGCCGCGGAAGGTGGACAGGACATCACCGGCCATGGCGTTCCCCGCCCATTTGCAGAGCTATCATGTTATAGTATAACAACCCACGCCCGCCGTCGCAACGAAGGGAGCTCGACGTGAGTCTACCGCGCCCGAGGACACGCGGCGTCACGCTCGCCGCCTTGTCGATCCTGCTCGCGCTGGTCGCCGCGCCGGCCGCCGCCACCGCACCCAAGGTGGTGGCGAGCATCGTCCCGGTGCACAGCCTGGTCGCCGCCGTGATGGGCGAGGTCGGCACGCCCGAGCTCCTGGTCCGCGGCGGCGCCTCGCCGCACTCCTACGCGATGAACCCCTCGGACGCGCGCATGGTCGAGCAGGCCGATGTCATCATCTGGGTCGGACCGATGCTCGAGAGCTACCTCGACAAGGGGATGCGGAGCCTGCCGCGGCAGACCCGGATCCTCACGCTGACGCGCGAAGCCGGGATCGAGCTCCTCGCCGGGCGCGAGGGTGGCCCGTGGGATTCGCATGATCACGCGCACGGCCACGGGCACGGCCATGGGCATGGCCACGGGCATGCGCATGGCGGCAAGGGAAAGAAGGCCGACCCCGTGCTCGAGATGGACCATCATGTCTGGCTCGATCCCGACAATGCGCGCCGCATCGTCGCGCGGATCGCCGCCGTCCTCGCCGAGGCCGATCCTGCCAACGCGGCGCGCTATGCCGCCAACGCCGCCGCCGCCGACCGCCGCATCGTCGCGCTCGATGCCTCGATCGCAGCGACGCTCGCCCCTGTCCGGAGCCAGCCCTTCGTCGTCTTCCACGACGCCTACCAGTATTTCGAGAAGCACTACGGGCTCAACGCGGTCGGCTCGGTCACCGTGTCGCCCGACCGCCAGCCGTCGGCCAAGCGCCTCAACGCGCTCCGCGCCAAGATCACGCGGCTCGGGGCGCGCTGTGTCTTCGCCGAGCCGCAGTTCGAGCCCGCGCTGGTCCGCACCGTGGTCGAGAAGACGAATGCGAGAACGGGCGTCCTCGACCCCGAGGGCACCGCGCTCGCGCCCGGCCCCGAGGCGTGGTTCACGCTGATGCAGGGGCTCGCGACGTCGCTCGCGGGCTGCCTCGGCACGACGAGTTGAGCGCGCGCGTCGGTCGCGCGGTCAGAAGTCGGGCAGAATCTTCTTGAGCGCGGCGAAGGTCAGAAGCTCGCGCTTCTCGTCCGACAGATAGGGGATCCCGATCCCGTACTCGGCCCAGCGCGCCTTGATCTTCGCCTCGAGCGCGGACGGGATCGTGTTGACCGGCGGGAAGCGTCGCCCGCCCCAGCCCGGGTTGGGCTCGTACTCCCACGACCGGGTCGCGTCGATCAGGACGCGCGTCCAGAGACCGGTGCCGTATTTCGGCACGTTGGCCTCCTCGACCGGCGTCGAGGGATCGAGCACCGAGCCGAAGGTCGGCCCGAAGGTGAGGAGCTGGCCTTTGCCGGCGTTGACGCGGAACGCGATCGCCCACTCGACCGCCTGCGGGTCGCGGATGTCGATGTCCTCCTCGACCACGGTGACGTTCTTGAAGAACCACTGGCCGGCGCTCGTCCCCCACAGCGCGTTCGCCACCTGCTGCGCGTGGCCGCGATAGCGCTTGCGGATCTGGACGATGATGTTGACGCCCGTCGAGACCGGCGGCATCCACACATCGGTGACGCCGACGACGCCCGCGTCCTCCAGCATGTTCCACGCGATCGCCGACCACGAATAGCAGCAGAGGAGCGAGTCCTCGCTCGGGAAGCCCGGCCGCGCGCCCTCGAGCGCGCCGCGGAGCGTCGGGTCGTCGCGGTGGGTGATCGCGGTGACGCGGAGCACCGGCTTGGGCGAGGGCTTGCCGCCGGAATAGCCGGGATACTCGGCGAACGGACCTTCCATCGCGAACGTCTTCGGGTCGGGATCGATATAGCCCTCGACCACGATCTCGGCCGAGGCCGGCACCGCGAGCGGCACCGTCTCGCACGCAACGAGCCTCACCGGCTCGCCCAGGATCGCGCCCATCATGTCCCACTCGCAGACCTGCATCGGGAACGGACTGCCGGCGCAGAACGGCAGCACATCGTGCCAGCCGTGCACGACCGCGACCGGCATCGGCGCGCGGCTCGCGCGGTGCTGGCTGAAATGGTTGCCCCAGCCCTGGCTCGGCACCAGGAGCTTCCCGATCCGATCGCGACCGAGCACCTGGCCGCGATAGATGCCGATATTGGGACGGTTGGTGCGCGGATCGTGGGTGACGACGCCGCAGTAGGTGTCGAGAAAGCGTCCGCCGTCGAGCGGGTGCCAGCGCGCGGCGGGGAACTGGCCGAGATCGATGCGCAGGCCTCTGAGAATGTTCTCCTTGACGGGCCCGTTCTTCACCATCACCGGCGGGATCGGCTTCCGGTAGGTGTCCTTGAGATGGCGGACGACGGCGCGGTCGGTGGTGTCCGGCAGCAGCCCGAGCACGAGCAGCACCTCGGCCTTGGTGCCGAGGCCGCAGGTCATCAGCCGCGTGCAGCGCGTCCTGGTGTGGCCCTTGATGGTCTCGAACACGAGCGCGGGTCCGCCGAGGCCGAGATTGATCCGCGCCAGCGCGCCGATCTCGTCCTTCCAGTCGACCTCGGCCGAGACGCGGCGGAGAAGCCCGGCGCGGTCGAGATCACGCATCCAACTGCGGAGCGACGGCGCGTCGGCATCGCTGTCGTCGAGCCATCGCGCCCGCGTCGAGGTCGCACGGCGACCGCGCGGGGCGGCTACGCGCGCCTTGCCGCGGGCGGTCTTCGCCTTGGAACGGACGCTGCCGGCCATCGTCATCTCCTGGTTGCGCGCCGCACTATAGCGAGGGCGGCGGGCGGGTGACCATGGCCGGCGCGCCGCTCAGTGCCGGTGCTGGTGATGGTGCTGGTGCGCGGGCGGCGCCGAGGCAGCGACGGGTTGCACCTCGACCTCGAGCGTCACCGATCCCGCCTTGTCGAAGGTGAGGGTGAGCGGGAACCTGTCGCCCGCCTTGAGGGGCGCCTTGAGGCCGATCAGCATGACGTGGAGCCCGCCCGGCGCGAGCTTCACCTCCTTGCCGGGCGCGAGATCGATCGCCGGCACTTTTCGCATCCGCATCACGTCGCCGTCGCGGATATGGGTGTGGAGCTCGACCGTCGCGGCGGCCGGACTGGCCGCGGAAACGAGCTTGTCCGGCTGACCGCCGCCGTTCCTGATCTCGAGATAGGCCGCGCCGGCCTTGCCGGCGGTGGCGCGCGCCCAGGCGTGTCCGATCTGGAGCGGCCCTAGCCGGGTCTCGTGCGCCCCCGCAGCCGTCCCGGTCGCGAACGTCGCGAGCGTCGCAAACGCCGCAAAGGCCGCCCCGAGCGCGGCGCTGCGTAATGTCCTCATGATGTCCTCGATGATGGGATCGTAATGGGATCGGCCGCGGATCAGCGCCATCCCTCGCGGCGTTTGCGCTCGGTCCACGCCGCGAGCATCGGGCCGGCCTCGTTCTCCTGCGCCGTCGCCTCGGCCGCGTTCGTCGTCCGCGTCGTGAGCTCGAGCCGATGCCCGCTCGGATCGCGGAAATAGATCGACTTGCAGAAGCCGTGATCGGTCGGGCCGAGGACGTCGATGCCGCAGGATTTGAGCCGCGCCTTACCCGCCATCAGCGCCGTCTCGTCGGCGACCTCGAGCGCGAGATGCTGCACCCAGTCGGGCGTGTTGGGATCGCTGCCCATCGGCGGCGAGACGGGAACCTCGAAGAACGCGATGTAGCTGCCGTCGGCCATCTCGAAGAAGAGATGGAAATGCGGGCTGAACGCACGCATCGACGGCACATGGTCGTTGGTGACGGCGGCGGCGTATTTCATCCCGAGCACGCGGGTGTAGAAATCGTGCGTCGCGACGGCGTCGACGCAGCGATAGGCGACGTGGTGGAGCTTCCGGAGCAGCATGGCGCACCTCAGAGCGGCAGTGTAGCGCGGCGCGGCCCGATCACGAAGCCTCGTCGGCGTCGGCGGCGAACGGATTGCGGCCCTTGCGGACATTGATCCGGATCGGGACTCCGGGCAGGTCGAAGCTGTCGCGGAGCCCGTTGACGAGATAGCGGAGATAGGAATCCGGCAGCGCGCCCGCGCCGCCCGCGAACAGCGCGAAGGTCGGCGGCCGCGATTTCACCTGCGTCAGATAGCGGAGCCTGACCCGTCGCCCGCGCACCAGAGGCGGCGGGTGGCGATCCTCGACCGCACCGAGCCAGCGGTTGAGGGGCCCGGTCGCGATGCGCTTCTGCCAGCGTTCGGCCGCGCCCCAGACCGCGGGCAGGAGCCCATCGAGCCCGCTGCCGCCGAGCGCCGAGACCGTGACGAGCACGACGCCCTGCACCTGCGGCAGTGAATGTCCGATCCTGCGCCTGATGTCGGCGAGCGTCGCCTTCGGGTCCTTGACGAGATCCCACTTGTTGACGGCGAGCACGAGCGCGCGGCCCTCGCTCTCGACCATGCGCGCGATCGTCAGATCCTGCTGCTCGAGCGCGGCGGTGGCGTCCAGGACGACGACGACGACATGCGCGAAGCGGATCGCGCGGAGCGTGTCGCCGACCGACAGCCGCTCGATGCGCGCGACGACGCGCGGCCGGCGGCGCAGTCCGGCCGTGTCGATCAGCCGGATCGCGCGGCCCTGCCAGATCCAGTCGATCGCGATGGCATCGCGCGTGATGCCGGGCTCGGGCCCGGTGATCACCCGCTCCTCGCCGAGGAGGCGGTTGACGAGCGTCGACTTGCCGACATTGGGCCGGCCGACGATCGCGAGCTGGAGGGGTCGCCCCTCGGTGCCGAGCGCCGGGCCGTCCTCGGCCTCCTCGTCCGCCGGATCCACCGCCGCCGACGGCGCATCGGGGCGGAGTGCTGCGATCGCGGCGGCGAGATCGGGCGTGCCATAGCCGTGCTCGGCCGAGAGCGCGATCGGCGCGCCCAGCCCCAGCCCATAGGCCTCGAGCGCGAGCCTGTCGCTGCCGTCGTCGCACTTGTTGGCGATCAGGATGACGGGCTTCGCCGCGCTCCGGAGATGGTTGGCGAAATGGCGGTCGAGCGGCGTGATCCCGGCGCGCGCGTCGATGACGAAGAGCGCGATGTCGGCGTCGGCGAGCGCGCGGTCGGTCTGGCGCCGCATCGCGGCCTCGAGCGTGTCGCCCGCGGCGTCCTCGAGGCCGGCGGTGTCGATCGCGGTGAACTCGATCGCGCCGATCCGCGCCGCGCCCGTCCGCCGGTCGCGCGTCACCCCGGGCGTCGCGTCGACGAGCGCGACGCGCCGTCCGACCAGACGGTTGAACAGCGTCGACTTGCCGACATTGGGCCGTCCGACGATCGCGACGGTGAACGGCATCAGCGCAGCGCGACGAGGTCCGCGCCGTCGGTGAGCACGAAAACGGTTTCGCCGGCGACGATCGGCGGCAGCAGGACCGGGCCGGAGACCCGGATGCGCCCGAGCGCATCGCCGCTATAGGGCGAGAACGACCAGACCTCGCCGTTCGAGCCGGCGACGATCAGCCGGTCGCCGACCAGAAGCGGTCCGGTCCAGACGATCGGTCGGCGCTTCCGCCGCTCGTCGGCGAAGCGCTGCAGCGTCTGCACCCAGCGCACCCGCCCGTCGGCGCGCGCGAGGCAGACGAGCTCGCCCGCCGAGGAGACCACGTAGACGAAATCACCCGCCACCCACGGCATGTTCGTGCCGCCGATGCCCTGCTCCCACAGACGGTTGCCGGTGCGGAGATCGATCGCGACCATGCGCCCGGAGTGGCTGACGACGAAGACGCGCCCGCGGTCGATCACCGGATGGCCGCGGATATGGGCGAGCGCGGAGACGGGATCGGTCTGGCGCACCGCCGACAGCGCTTCGGTCCAGACCACGCGCCCGTTCTCGACCCGGAGCGCAGCGACCTCGCCGGAGGAGAACGGCGCGACGACGACGTCGGAGTCCGCCGCGGGGCTGGCTCCGCCGAGAAGGCCCGCGGTTTCGGCGATGCCGGTGTTCGACCACAGGAGCCGGCCATCGTCGGCGGCGAGCGCGGTGAGCTGGTTGGCGATGTTGACGACGTAGATGCGCTCGCCCAGCACCGTCGGCGCGGCGCGCATCGGGCCGCCGGCCGTCCGCCGCCACACCTCCTCGCCGGTCGCCGCGTCGAGCGCGATGACGAAGCCGAAGCCGGTGGTGACGAAGAGCCGTCCGCCCGCGACCGCGATGCCGCCACCGAGAATGCCGTCGTCGTCGTTGCGGGGCGCCAGCGGGCGGCGCCAGATCTGGCGTCCGGTCGCGGCGTCGAAGGCGCGGGCCTCAGCGCGGACGTCGAGCGTGAACACCCGGCCGTCCGCGACGACGGGCTGGGCGAGGAGCTGGGTGTCGCCGGACGCACCGCGTCCGATGTCGGTGCGCCACAGCCGCTCGAGCCGGCCGCTCGCCTCGGGGTGCTGGAGCGCGTGGCTCGCGATGCCGCCGGCCTGCGGCCAGTCGGCGTTGGGCTCGGGCCGCGGCAGGCTGACGCGGAGATCGGCGAGCTGCGGATCGGCATCGACGCGACGATCGAGAGCGAGCACCGGGATGCGCTCGCCCGGGAGCGGCGGCGGCTTGTAGCCCTGGAAGACGTCGTCGAAGGTCGAGCACGCGGCGAGCGCGCCGCCGGCGGCGAGGACCAGGACGATGGTGCGGAGGCGGCGCATGCGGCCTGTCGCTCAGCCGCCGAGCGAGAAGAGTAGCTCGGTCGCCCGCGCGCGGAGCCCCTCCGGCGCCTCGAGGTCGTCGGCGAGGCGCTGCAGATGGCCGCGCGCCGCCGCCTGATCACCGGCGCGGAGCGCGAGGATCGCCATCAGCTCGAGCGCCGACGACCGCCATGCGCCGCGACCCTCGGCCAAGGGCGCGAGGCGGCCGATCAGGACGCGCGGGTCGGCGCTCGCGTCGTCGACGCGGAGCTGGACCGATTGCAGGAGGGCGAGCCGGCGGAGCGGGTCCTCGATGCGCGTATCGGCCGAGATCGCCTCATACGCGGCGGCCGCGCCCGCGAGATCGCCGAGGCGGACCTGCATCCCGGCCTCCTGCAGGCAGGCGAGCCCGGCATAGCCGGTCGAAGCCTCGCGGGCAATCGCGGCGAAGAGGTCGCGCGCCTCCTTGTGCTTGCCCTCGCGCACCAGCTCGAGGGCGGCACCGTAGCGGGCGCTGTCGGCGAGGCGCTGGCTGGCACGGTATTGCTGCCAGCCCTGGTAGCCGGCGACGGCGAGGACGATCAGGACCGCGAACGCGAGGACGAACTTGCCATACTGCTTCCACAGCTTGGCGGCGCGGTCCTGCCGCAATTCCTCGTCGATTTCGCGAAAGATGTCTGCCACGAACGGCCGCCCCGGCTGCGAGGGCGCCACCATACAGGCGCCGCCCCCCCGAATCAAACTGCCCCCCGCCCGCGGCCGGCCGCCGCCGGGCGTCTGGACGCTGGTCTTGAAATGGGGAATCATTTGAGGAAAACGACAGTCGGGGGAAGGCTGGACGACGATGATGTCCAACGTAATCCGCATGGGCCATCAGGCTGCCGCGCGCCGGGTGGTCGCCTTCAATCGACGGGAGCTGAGCCAGATGCTCTCGATCTACAGCGATCGGGTCATGCGCGGCGAATGGCGGGACTATGCGATCGACCACGGGCCCGCGGTCGCCTCGTTCTCGATCTACCGGGATTCGACCAACGGGCCGATCTACACGATCGTCAAATACCCGCCCGGAAGCCAGCGCAAGGGCGACTTCATGGTCAAGAGCGGGCCGTCGACATTGCGGCGCGGCTCGACGCTCGCCGATGTGCTGACGGTGTTCCGCCCGGCGCTCCGCCTCCTCACCACCTGAACGGACCGCCGCGGCGCCGGACGGCGGCCCCGCCCTACGACGTCGCGACCCGGGCGTCCTCCTCGGTCGCATCGAGCCGGGCGTGCGCCGCCTTCATGACCTTGCCGAGATAGTGCTCGGCGGTGGTGATCGGCGGGTATTTCTCGCCGGCGCCGGCGCAGGTCGGGATGCAGCGGATCACCGCGTCCTGGTTCGGCATCTGGAAGAAGACGAGCGAGATGCGGTCGCCGTGCACGGTGCCGGGCGGCGGGTTGCCGACGCGGTGGAGCGTCGAGACCCAACGGTCATTGGTCCAGCGCGCCATGAGATCGCCGATATTGACCACGAAGCCCTCGGCCGGGCAGCGCACCTCGGTCCAGCCGCCGTCGAGGCGCTTGACCTCGAGCCCGCCCGGCACCGGATCGCCGCGGACGAAGGTGAGCGTCCCGTAATCGGTGTGCGCGCCGGCGCGCAATTGTCCCGGTTCGGGCGTCGCATCCTGCTTGGGGTAGCGGATGAGGCGGACGTGGCTCGGGTGGCGGTCGAACTTGTCGTCGAAGAAGCTCTCCGGCACGTCGAGCGCATGCGCCAGGATCCACATCATCCGATCGCCGAGGTCCGACATCGCCGCGTAATAGGCGAGCATCTGGGCGCGGAAACCGGCCGGGTGCTCCGGCCAGATATTGCGCGCCAGCATCGCCTGGCCCAGATCGCCCGACCGGTAGGCCGCATCGCCGGCCACCTCGCGGCCCAGCGCATAGGCCTCCTGAACATCGGGCGGCGCTGCGATTCCAAGGGAATAGGAGAGCGAGCGGTCCTTGAACTTGAAGTAACCGCGGCTGATCTTGGTCGGCGGCCGCTCCACCTTCATCTTCTCGGCGTCGGGCTGGGCGAAGAACGCAACCGCCATCGCGCGCGTCGACTGCACGAGATCCATCGGCACGCCGTGGCCGACGACCGAGAAGAACCCGGTGTCGCGGCAGGCGCGGTCGATCGCGCCGGCGACGGCGCCCTTGCTGGCCGCATCGCCCGTGAGCGCCCGCGAGACGTCGATGATCGGGATGTCGTCCATCGCACCCTTCCGTTGCCGGGCCAAGGATGGCCGGCGAGGAAAGGCTAGTGCGCCGCCGGCGCCGACGCAACCGCCGGGCGCGTCGCGGGGCGGCCGGGCGGCCCGGCCTATTCCTCGAACTGGCGGTGGACGCCGTGGATGTTGCGGAACATCGGGATCAGGCGGTCGGCCGAGGGCGCGCGCGGCGCGACGGTCAGCGTCTCGATGAAGCCCAGGATCTTGCCGGTGATCACCGGGATCTCGAGCCGGCGCGCATCGGCGATCGGCACCCAATGGAGATTGAGGAGCTCACCGCTGCCGCCGATCTCGCCCGTGATATGGCGGGCGTCGACCATGAAGAACCGCGCATTGAAGCGGATCGGACGCAAAGGCGGCGTCACCGCGCGCGCGATATATTCGAGATGCGCGAGCGAGGGCGCGAGCCCGGTCGCGAAGAACGCCTTCCAGCTCTCCGGCACCGGCTTGCCCGGGCTCGGATCGGGAGCGCCGAGGAGAAGGCCGGTCTCCTCGAAGGTCTCGCGCACCGCGGCCGCAGCGAGCGCCGCCGCGCGGCGCGGCGTCACCATGCGCGCCATCTGCGCCGCGACCGCCGCATCGAGGGGCGCGCCGACCCGCACCCGTGAATCGCTCGCGTCGAGCCGGCCGCCCGGGAACACGTAGCGCTGCGGCAGAAAGCGGTGCTTGACGTGGCGCTCGCCCATCAGCACCTCGGTCGTCGCGCCGACCCGGCGATAGATGATCAGCGTCGCGGCATCGCGCGGCTTGACGGCGCGGGTTCCGGGCGGGCGAACCGGCAGCGTCGGGTCGTACTGGGTCTTCTTCGGCGGCTCGGCCTTGTCGTTCATGACGCTCTCGGCGCGGGTGCGGGATCGGCTGGGGGCGCCACTCTATAGAGTCAGGCGACGACCGACCAGTCGTCGACGCGGCGGAGCGGCGCCCGGCGGAGTTGCGCGAGGTCGCCGGCGCCGGCGCAGAAGGCCGCGATCCGAAGCGCATCGATGAGGTCCTGGACGCGCGCGGCGACGGCATCGGCCGTCGCGGTGGCGCCGGCGAGGACGGGTGCCGCCGTGCCGACCAACGCGGCGCCGAGCCGGATCGCCTTCGCCGCGTCGATCCCGGTCCGGATCCCGCCCGAGGCGAACACCGGCCGGTCGGGAACCGCGGCGACCGTCTCGATCAGCGCGAGCGCGGTCGGGATGCCCCAGCCCGCGAACGCGTGCGCGATGCGCCGGACGCGCGGGTCGGGCTGGCGGTGCGCCTCGACCTCGCTCCACGACGTGCCGCCGGCGCCGGCGACATCGATCGCCGCGACACCGGCCTCGTCGAGCCGGCGCGCGAGCGCGCCCGAGATGCCGTTGCCCACCTCCTTGACCGCGACCGGCACGGGAAGCGCGCGGCACAGCGTCTCGATGCGCGCGAGGACACCGGACCACGCCCGGTCGCCGCCGGCCTGCACCGCCTCCTGGAGGGGGTTGAGATGGAGAAAGAGCGCATCGGCGCCGATCATGTCGACCGCGCGCCGCGCCTCGTCGAGGCCGTAGCCGAGCGTGAGCTGGACCGCGCCGATATTGGCGAAGAGGAGGATGTCGGGCGCGACGTCGCGGACGCGGTAGGTCGCGGCGAGGTCGGCGCGCTCGATCGCGGCGCGCTGCGAGCCGAGGCCCATCGCGATGCCGAGGCGCTGTGCTGCCTCGGCGAGGTGGCGGTTGATCGCGCGCGCGGGCTCGGTCCCGCCGGTCATGCTCGAGATCAGGAACGGCGCGGCGAGGCGGCGGCCGAGCACCGTGGTCGACAGGTCGACCGCGTCGAGGTCGGTCTCCGGCAGCGCGGCGTGCTCGAAGAAGAACCGCTCGAAGCCGGTCGTCACGCCCTTGGCGGCGACGTCCTCGTTGAGAACGGTCTCGATATGGGCGCGCTTCCTTGCCTCCGTCGTGCCGCCGGGCCTGCCTCTATCGTCCGCCGCCATGCCGATCCACGCGAGAGCGCGCCACCCATCTATAGACCCATAGCCCGATCGCGAGCGCAAGGACGAGCCCGAGCAAGGCCTTGAGGATCGACAGGATGCCGACGATCCAGACATAGATCAGGAACACGACGAGGCCGGGTGCCGGCGCGCCTGCCGCGAGCGCCCGGAGCCGCGCCTTCCGCACATCGGCGAGCCGCGCGCCCGGCGGCACGACCGGGCGGCCGGTCTCGCGATAGGCCATGCACCAGCACGCGCGCGCGAATGAGCAGCCCTTGCCGGCGAACACCGCCTCGAGATCGCTCCAGCGTTCGGGCGTGAGCGGGTGCGTGGTGATCCGCGCGACCGATGCCCGTCCGCTCATCGCGGCGCGCCCCCTACTCCCACTCGATGGTCCCCGGCGGCTTCGAGGTCACGTCGTAGGCGACGCGGTTGATGCCGCGGACCTCGTTGATGATCCGCGTCGCGACGCGGGCGAGGAAGGCGTGGTCGAAGGCGAAGGAATCGGCCGTCATGCCGTCGGTCGAGGTCACCGCGCGGAGCGCGCACACCGCCTCGTAGGAGCGCTCGTCGCCCATCACGCCGACCGTCTGCACCGGCAAGAGCACCGCGAGCGCCTGCCAGATCGCGTCGTAGAGCCCGGCGGCGCGGATCTCCTCGATGAAGATGCGGTCGGCCTTGCGGAGGATCGCGAGCCGCCCGGGCGTGACGTCGCCGATGACGCGGATCGCGAGCCCCGGCCCCGGGAACGGGTGGCGGCCGACGATCGTCTCGGGAAGGCCGAGCGTGCGCCCGAGCGCGCGCACCTCGTCCTTGAACAGCTCGCGGAGCGGCTCGACCAGCGCGAGCTTCATCCGCGCCGGCAGCCCGCCGACATTGTGGTGCGACTTGATCGTCGCCGACGGCCCGCCCGCGACCGAGACCGATTCGATCACGTCGGGATAGAGCGTTCCCTGCGCGAGGAAGTCGAAGCCGCCCGCCTTGTGCGCCTCCTCGTCGAAGACGTCGATGAAGCGCGCGCCGATGATCTTGCGCTTCGTCTCGGGGTCGGTGACGCCGGCGAGCGCGGCGAGGAAGAGCGCGGACGCGTCGCGGTGGACGAGGGGGATGTTGAAATGGTCGCGGAACACCGCGACGACCTCCGCCGCCTCGCCGTCGCGGAGGAGCCCGGTGTCGACGAAGACGCAGAGGAGCTGATCGCCGATCGCCTCGTGGATCAGGACCGCGGCGACCGCGCTGTCGACCCCGCCCGAGAGCCCGCACAAGACGCGCTTCCGTCCGACACGCGCGCGGATCGAAGCGATCGCCTCGTCGCGGAAGGCGGCCATCGTCCAGTCGCCGGCGCAGCCCGCGACGCGATGGGTGAAGTTCCTGAGAAGCGCCGCACCCGCCGGGGTGTGCACGACCTCGGGGTGGAACTGGACGCCATAGAACCGGCGCGCGTCGTCGGCGATCGCGGCGAAGGGCGCGCCCGCGCTGGTGGCGACGACGCGGAATCCGGGCGGCAGCCGCACCACGCGGTCGCCGTGGCTCATCCACACCTGCTCGCGGTCGCCCTTCTGCCAGAGGCCCGCGAACAGCGCGCAATCGTCGACCACGTCGAGGACGGCGCGGCCGAACTCGCGGTGGTCGGCCGCCGCGACGACGCCGCCGAGCTGCGCGCACATCGTCTGCTCGCCGTAGCAGATGCCGAGCACCGGCACGCCGGCGGCGAACACAGCGTCCGGCGCGCGCGGCGTGTCCTCGCCGGTGACCGACGCCGGCCCGCCCGACAGGATGATCGCCCGCGGCGCGAGGCGCGCGAGCGCGGCGCCCGCCTTGTCGAAGGGGTGGATCTCGCAATAGACGCCCGCCTCGCGCACGCGGCGCGCGATGAGCTGCGTCACCTGGGAGCCGAAATCGACGATCAGGACAGTGTCATGCATCGGTCATGCATCGGGCGCGAACGGTCGGGGCGCGGCGCTCACGCCCGCCCGTAGCGGCCGTGCGCGAGGAGCGTGCGCACGTCGCTCCAGCCATAGGCGAGCTCCTCGATCGGCGCGCCCGCCATCGTGCCCGGCCGGCGCGCCACCATGCGCCCGCCGAGCGCCTCGTAGAAGAAGCGCGACGGGTTGCCGCCGAGCACCCACACCACGAGCGACGGCCCACGCTCGGCGAGCACGCGCTCGGAGAGCGCGGTGAAGAGCCGCCGGCCGTGGCCCTCGCCGTGGAAGGCGCGGTCGAGATAGAGCGTGTAGACCTCGCCCTTGAACGGCAGCGACGGATCGCGCGACGGCCCAGCGGAGCCGAAGCCGACGACGCCCGCCTCCTCGTCCTCGGCGACATAGACGAAGCTGTGGCGGCGGCGCTGGCCGAGCGCATGGCGCCACCAGCGCGCCTCGTGCTCGGCGCTGTTGAGATTGATCAGGAGCCGATCGGGGAGAAGGCCCGGATAGGTCGTCCGCCAGCTCTCGACATGGACGCGCGCGATCGCCTTGGCATCGGCTTCGACCGCCGGGCGGATCGCGACCATCGCCTCAGTCCTGCTGCCGGTAGTTGGGCGCCTCGCGGATGATCGCGACGTCGTGGACGTGGCTCTCGCGGATGCCGGCCGAAGTGGCGCGGCGGAAGCGGCAGGATTTCTGCATCGCGCCGATGTCGGCGTTGCCGGTATAGCCCATCGCGGCGCGGAGGCCGCCGACGAGCTGGTGGAGGACCGCCGAGACCGGCCCCTTATACGGCACGCGCCCCTCGATCCCTTCCGGCACGAGCTTGAGCGAGTCCTTCACCTCCTGCTGGAAATAGCGGTCGGCCGAGCCGCGCGCCATGGCGCCGATCGAGCCCATGCCGCGATAGGCCTTGTAAGAGCGGCCCTGGAACAGGAACACCTCGCCCGGGCTCTCGTCGGTGCCGGCGAGGAGCGAGCCGATCATGGCGCAGTCGGCGCCGGCGGCGATCGCCTTGGCGAGATCGCCGGAATAGCGGATGCCGCCGTCGGCGATCGCGCTGACGCCGTTCCGGTGGCAGACCTCGGCCGCCTCGAGGACGGCGGTGAACTGCGGCACGCCGACGCCCGCGACGATACGCGTGGTACAGATCGAGCCCGGGCCGATGCCGATCTTGACCGCGTCGGCGCCGACGTCGATCAGCGACTGCGCGCCCTCGCCGGTCGCGACGTTGCCGGCGATCACCTGGACGCGGTTGGACAGCCGCTTGATGCCCGAGATCGCGTCCATCACCCGGGTCGAATGGCCGTGCGCGGTGTCGACGACGATGACGTCGACCTCGGCCTCGATCAGCGCCTCGGCGCGCGCGAGGCCTTCGTCGCCGACGCCGGTCGCCGCCGCGACGCGGAGCCGGCCCTTGTCGTCCTTGCACGCGTCGGGGTTGAGCTCGGCCTTCTCGATGTCCTTCACCGTGATCAGGCCGATGCAGCGGAAATGGTCGTCGACGACGAGGAGCTTCTCGATCCGGTGCTGGTGGAGAAGCCGCTTCGCCGCCTCCATGTCGACCCCGTCGCGCACCGTGACGAGGCGGTCCTTGGTCATCAGCGCATGCACCTTCGCGCTCGGATCCTTGGCGAAGCGCACGTCCCGGTTGGTGAGGATGCCGACCAGCTTGCCGTTCCCCGGCTCGACCACCGGGATGCCCGAGATGCGGTATTCCGCCATCAGCTTGAGCGCATCGGCGAGCGTGTCCTCGGGCCCGATGGTGAGCGGGTTCACCACCATGCCGGATTCGAACTTCTTGACCCGGCGCACCTCCCCGGCCTGGCGGGCGATGTCGAGATTCTTGTGGATGACGCCGATGCCGCCCGACTGCGCCATGGCGATCGCGAGCCGGCTCTCGGTCACCGTGTCCATCGCGGCCGAGATCAGCGGGATGTTGAGCTCGATCTCGCGCGTCAGCCGGGTGCGCGTGTCGGTCTCGACCGGCAGAACCGCGGATTCCGCCGGCACCAAGAGGACGTCGTCGAATGCCAGAGCCTCCGGGATGTCCATGCCGCCTCGCGCGCGCCTTTCGGGGAACGGATCATACACGAGCCCCCCCGATTCCTATAGAGCCCGTTCGGGCGCGGCGGTCGGTCGCGCGCGCTTGAAACCGCGTCGAACCGTGCCGACATCGAAGAGCGTAACGGGCCGGAGGAGAGCCGCGATGGCGAGGAAGATCACGACCTGGGTGCTGGTCGCCGACGGCGCCAACGCGACCGTCTATGCCAACGACCGGCCGGGCAAGGGGCTCGCGGCGGTTCCCGACTTCGCCTTCGCCGGCAGTCGAGCGAACACGCGCGACATCGTCTCGGACCGCGGCGGGCGCGAGACCAACGTGCCGGGCGGCGCCGCGCGCCACGGCCTCGAGCCGCGGACCGACATCCGCCAGAACCTCGAGCGCGAATTCGCGCGCACCGTCGTCGCGGCGCTCGCCCTGGCCGAGAGCGCGGGGAAGTTCGACCGCCTCGTCGTCGGCGCCGCGCCGCATGCGCTGGGCGATGTCCGTGCACTGATGCCGGCCGCGCTCACCAAGCGCGTCACGGCCGAGGTGGCGAAGGACTATGTCCGCCTGTCGCCGAAACAGATCGCCGAGAACCTCGCCGAAATCGCGAATTTCTGACCGCGCTCAGCCGCGGAAGCCGGTGGCGACGAGATAGATCTCGGCCGAACCGCTCCGGCTCGCCGCCGGCTTGACGTGGCGGACCTCCGCGAAGTCACGCTTGAGGAGCGCGACGAGCTCGGGCGCGGTCGCGCCGTGGAAGGTCTTGGTGACGAGCGCGCCGCCGGGTGCGAGAACATCGCGCGCGAAGGCGACGACGGCCTCGGCGAGAACCTCGGCGCGGAGACGATCGGTGTCGCGATGGCCGGTCGCGGGCGCCGCCATGTCGGAGAGCACGACATCCGCCGCGCCGCCCAGCGAGGCCTTGATCGCGGCCTTGATCGCGGCCTCCGCCGTCTCGGCGAGAAAGTCGAGACGGAGGAGCTCGGCGCCGGCGATCGGGTCCATAGCGAGGAGGTCGACGGCGACGACGCATCCGCCGCCCGGATCGGCCGCGCCGGTGCGCTCGACCGCGACCTGGGTCCAGCCGCCCGGCGCGGCGCCGAGATCGACGATGCGCCGGCCACGGCGGAACAGGCGGAACTTGTCGTCGAGCTGGATCAGCTTGAACGCCGCGCGCGAGCGATAGCCGGTCCGCCGCGCCTCGGCGACATAGGGATCGTTCAGCTGGCGCTCGAGCCAGCGCTGCGAGGACGCGGTTCGCGTCCGGTCGCGCATCGGCTTGACGGTCTTGCCACGCCGCGCGCGTCCGGCGGCGCCGCCGTCGCTGGTCATGCGTGGCGTGGTGCGCGGCCGCGGCCGTCGGCGGATCGGCGACGCCGTGCCGCCATCATCTCGACCAGGATCCCCTCGCGCACGCCGCGGTCGGCGACGCGGAGTTGGTCGATCGGCCAGGTGTTGCAGATCGCCTCGAGCACGGCGCAGCCGGCGACGACGAGATCGGCGCGGTTCTCGCCGATGCAGGGATGGCGGAGCCGCTCGGCGAAGGTCGTGCGCGCGAGATCGCCGGTGACGCGGCGGATCGCCTCGACGGTGACGAACGAGCCGTCGACGAGTCTCCGGTTGTAGCGCGGCAGACCCAGATTGACGCCGGCGACGGTCGTCACGGTGCCGGCGGTGCCGAGCATCTGGACGCCGCCCGCGGCGATCGCATCGCGGATGGCGAACCGCGTCTCGAAGGGCGCCAGCATCGCCTCGACCTCGGCGACGACGGCGGCATAGGCGGCGGGCGTGAAGTCGTGGCCGCCGTTCCGCTCGGTGATCGTGACGACGCCGCAGGGGAGCGACACCCAGCCCAGAATGTTCGACCCGCCGTCCGGCTCGCGCCGGAGCCAGACGATCTCGGCGCTGCCGCCGCCGACATCGAAGACGAGCGCGTGCGGCGCCGCGGTCTCCAGAAGCGGCAGACAACCGGCGAGCGTGAGCTCGGCCTCCTCGCGCGAGGAGATGATCTCGAGCGAGATGCCGGTCGCCTCGCGCGCGCGGGCGATGAAGTCGGTGCCGTTGGCGGCCGCGCGGCAGGCCTCGGTGGCGACGGCGCGGACCGCGGCGGGATGGCGCCGCGCGAGCTTGCCGGCGCACACCTTGAGCGCCTCGATCGCGCGCGCCATGGCGGCATCGGAGAGCGCGCCGGTCTCGCCGACGCCCTCGCCGAGCCGCACCACGCGCGAGAAGCCGTCGACGACGCGGAAGCCGTCGCGCGACGGGCGGGCGAGGAGAAGACGGCAATTATTGGTTCCGAGATCGAGCGCGCCGAACACCGGCCCCGGTGGCGCGCGTCGGGCGCCGGGCGGACCGCGGCGGGCGGCGCGCGGCCCTAGCGCCGCGGTGGGCTCGGGCGACACGGCAGCCGAATCGGACTCGCCGTCGTTCATGCCGCTCGCCCACCTTTCGAACCTGGGGACGGCCGTGCCCTGCCGTCCCGCGCCTGACGGCCATGGTAGTCGGGTGTGCGGGCCGGTCAAGCCGGGCCATACTTCCTGTTAATCGACGCCCGGGTATGCTACACACCGTGCCCGCCCGTCCGACACCCTTCCGCTTGGGGGATAGTTTAGCGGTAGAACTCTCGGCTCTGACCCGAGCAGCCCTGGTTCGAATCCAGGTCCCCCAGCCAAATCTCCCTTTTGCGCCGTTTTCGCGTCGTCCGCCGCCGTGCGCCCGTGGCGATGGCCGGGGTCCCGCATGCGCCCCGGACCAACGCAAGCGCGGTGGTTGTGGACCTCGCCCTATCGGTCGCGCGGCGGCGCGGCCGGGCCGCCTTGTCGCGCGCCCCGGCAATCTGGGCCAGCATCGACAGGTTCGAGGAGCGTGGCGTCGGAAATCCGGGTTCAATAAGCCAGAAGGCGAGGAGGAAGAGATGGCGCACAAATACGCTGGAGGATGCGAGCACGTTCATACGCATTCGGATCGTGATCCGATCGACAACCACACCTGCCATTGCTCGGTGTGCAAGCGCGTCACCGGGCAGGCGACGACGCATGTCGTGTTCTTCAAGTACGGGGACCTCGCGATCGACAACCCGGCCGGCCTGAAGCGCCAGCCGTTCAACGACCAGAATCCGAACGGGCCGCTCGAGCTCTGCACCTGCGCCAAATGCGGCAAGCCGATCATGCTCGACGACAAGGTCAAGCGGATCCGGGTGATCGTGCCCAATCTGATGGGCTACGACGCGAAAGGGCTGCCCGCGACCTATCACGCCTTCTTCGATCCGGCGGCGGGCGCGGCAGCACCCAAGGACGGTCGTCCGGTCCACCCCGGGCTGCGTCCCGATTTCGTCTGGCCGACGCCCGCGTAGGACCGTCACATGAGCATCCAGTCGGCCGGAACGTGGGTGTAGTGCCGGCTCTCGGCGACGCCCGCGCCGTCCATCAGCCAGATCGCGACCTCGCCCGTGTCGTGGCGCCACACGAGGTCGGCGCGGCCGTCGCCGTCGAGATCGCCCGCCCGCAGGATCGACCAGTCCGGGCCGATATCGCCGCAGTGGTGGCTCTCGCGCGGGCCGACCCCGTCCATCAGCCAGAAGGCGATCTCACCCGTCGCGTGGCGCCAGACGAGGTCGGCGCGGCCGGCGCGGTCGAGGTCCCCGGTCGCGGCCAGTGACCATGCGCCGGCGAGCTCGCTCCGGTGCTCGCGCGCCTTGACGCTCGCGCCGTCCATCAGCCAGATCGCGACCTCGCCGCCCGCGTGGCGCCAGATCAGGTCGGCCCGTCCGTCGCCGTCGACATCGCCGGCCCCGGCCGCCGACCACGCCGAGGGCAGGCGGCCGAGCGCGTGGCTCTCGGTCGCCGTCGGGCCGTCCATCAGCCAGAGGCGGAGCTCGCCCGCGGCATGGCGCCAGACGAGGTCCGCCTTCCCGTCGCCGCTCGCGTCCGCGGTCGCGACGAGCGCCCAGTCCGGCCCGATGTCGCCGCGGTGCTCGCTCGTCCGCACCGTCGCGCCGTCCATCAGCCAGACCGCGACCTCGCCCGCGTCGCGACGCCACACGAGGTCGGACATCCCGTCGCCGTCGAGATCGCCGCGACCGGCGACCGACCACCCCGGATCGACGTCGTGCCGGTGGCGGCTCTCGCGCGGGCTCGACCCGTCCATCAGCCAGACCGCGACCTCGCCCGTCGCATGGCGCCAGACCAGGTCCGATCTTCCGTCGCCGTCGAGATCGTCGAGGGTGCGGCCCGCCCTGCTCGGCGGTGGCGGTGGCGGCGGCGGCGCGGCGGTCTCGAGCTTGTAGAGCCAGATCGCCGCATCCTCGCCGTGACGCCACAGCGCGTAGACATCGTCATAGGGATCGGGCAGCGCGAACCAGCGATGATAGGGACCGGCATCGAAGTCGAGCCGCGCCGGCCCGGTCGCCGGGTCGTGCGACGTCCAGGTCCAGCGCGACGGATCGGACAGTGCGTCGAGAAAATAGATCGTCTTGCCGCCGTCGGAGGCGACGAACTTGTCGATGTCCTCGTCGTAGACGAGATGGAGCCGCCAGTACCAGGGCGGGGCGTAGCGCGCACCCGAGGCGTCGTAGGTGGGCCCGCCGCCGTGATTGCCGACGGCCGATATGTCGTCGGTGAGACTCGCGGCGCCGCTCTCGCCGATCATCCACGCGCTGACCCGCCCGCCGAACGCGCTCGGGTCCTCGATCTTGACGAAGATCCGATGCTCCCAGTCCCAGCCACCGCTATAGGCGGCGGCGTCGTAGTCCCGCCCGCTCGCGTTGATCTCGGTATCGGTCGCGTAGTCGATGACGCGGAGCCGGCCGGGCGAGCTCACGAACACGGTCCAGCCCGTCGGCGGGTCGATGAAGGCGACGGTGCCCTCGGCGTTGTCGGCCCGGTCGGCGAGCCGCATCCAGTAGTCCGGCGCGCCGGCGTGGAGCTTGGCGAGATCGAGGGCGTAGACTGAAGGCGTCGACGATCCCGCCTCCTGGTAGGGCGCGCCGCCGATCAGGATGACGCTCCCCTTCTCGCCGCGGTTCCGCTCGTAGACGACGCCGGCATAGCTCTCGCGCGCGGACGGCCGCGCCCCGCCGTCGATCAGGCAGGGCGGGTTCTCGCCATAGCACAACGGGTCGTCGTAGCTGTCGGCGTCGGTCAGGCGGTGGAGCGTCAGATCGGCCCAGCGCAGCCAGTAGACCTGGTTGCCGCCATAGTTGTTGTGGCCGCCCGCCGCGGCGAGGTAGTAGCCGTCGATGTCGGTATCGCCGATGAACACCGGCGCGCCGCTGTTCCAGGTGGCGAAGAGCTGGTCGAGCCGCGCCCCGTTGTCGGGTGCCCAGGCCGGCATGCTTGCGGTAACGCCGGTGATCGTTCCGGTGATCGGAACCGATACCCACGCGCCGGGCTCGAGCGCGCCGGTGGCGGCGAATAACGGGCTCGACGATGGATAGACCATCGTGGGCCCGACAGGCGAGCTGTCAGAATTCGGAGCGGACTTTCGCCGTACCAAAGTGAACTGGGAACAGAATCCGCAGAAATACCGATGTGATCTTGGATTATCCGACGATTGTCGTAGTCATTTTGTCCCAGATTTTCCTGCATCTGATCGTGCCTTGTCTATAATGACATGCACGATCACTTGCCCCAATGTTGGCTCTTTTCGCTCGTTACATTTCGGGAGCAAGGTTGTGGCGCGTCGTCCCCGGCGCCGGTGGCGACGACCGGCGACGACCGGGGACCGCGCACGCCTCAGGCGTGGTCGGTCGTCTCCTCGTGCCAGACGAGGACGCGCGCGCGGAGATATTCGCCGAGGCGGATCACGGCGAAGCCGAGGATCGAGGCGCCGATGACGCCGACCAGCACGGTCGGGATGTCGGCGAGCCGGCCCGCGAGCATGATCATCGAGCCGAGACCGATGCCGCCCGACAGCATCTCGGTCAGCACGATCAGGATGAATGCGAACGGGATGATGGTCTGGATGCCGGTCAGGATGTCGGGCACCGCGGCGCGGAAGATCACCTTCCACAGCATGCGCCGCTCGCCGGTGCCGAGCGCGCGCGCCGACCACAGAAGATAGCGGTCGACGTCGCGCGTCGCGAGATAGGTCGCGCTCACCAGCGGGAACGCGCAGGCGAAGGTGGTGAGGTAGATCTTCGACTGGTCGTGGAAACCGAACCACAGGACGAAGATCGGCCACAGCGCGATCTTGGGCGTCGGCAGGCCGAGCGAGATCAGGGGATCGAAGAACCAGCGCACGGCGGCGATCCGCGCCATCGCGATGCCGAGCGACACCCCGATCGCGATCGCGAGCAGGATCGCGCCGAGCGCGCGGAGAAGCGTCGCCCCCATATGCGGCAGAAGCTCGCCCTGAAGCGTCAGCTTGACCGCCTGCACGACGAGGAGCGAGGGCGCCGGCATGAAGAACGGATTGATCAGCGCGGTCCGGCTCGCGATCTCCCAGGCGAGGAGAACGAGGACGACGGAGTAGACCGCGCGGTAGGCGAGCCAGGACGGCGTCTCCCGCTGCCGCGTCGTCCGATCGCTGAGCGCGTTCGCCGCCATCTATTCCTCGTCGCGCCAGCTGAGCAGCCGGCGGATCAGCGCCAGATAGAGCCGGTCGGCGACGAAGCCGACCAGCCCGATCGTGAGAATGCCGGCGAACATGCCAGTATAGAACCCGTTCTCGCCCGCCGACAGCGTGAACGCGCCGATGCCGCCGAGCGCGCCGAGCTGCTCCGAGGCGACGAGGAGCACGAACGAGAGCGCGAGCGTGACGCGGATCCCGCTCAGGATGCCGGGGAGCGCCGCCGGCAGCACGATCTTCCACAACAGCCGCTCGGGCGAGGTTCCCATGCTGAGCGCCGACCAGGCGAGATAGTGGTCGACGCCCCTGGCCGCGTTATAGGCGCTCAGGATCACGGGCAGGATCGAGCCGAGGAGGATCACCGTGATCTGGAGCTGGTCGCCGAGCTTGAGGATGAGGACGAGCACCGGAAAGAGCGCGACCACCGGCACCGGATACCAGAGCGTCACCAGCGGGCGGAAGGCGAGCTCGACGGCGCGCACCCGGGCCATGCCGATCCCGAGCGCGACGCCGATGACGACGGCGAGGCTGAAACCGGCCGCCTGGCGGTACATCGAGATGCCGAGATTCTCCGGCAGCTCGAGCGACAGCGTGAGCGCCCACAGCGTGCCGGCGACGGCGCTGAACTCGGGCAGGAAGTTGGGCGAGATCACGCCGTAGCGGACGGCAAGCTCCCAGGCGATGACCAGGAGGACGAGCGGTGCGTAGCGGAAGGCCTCGACGCCGAGCCGCGCCACGCTCAGCCACCGCGGCCGCTGGACGAGACCGCCTCCTGCCGCTGCGCGAGCGCGACCTCGTCGCGCAAATGCTCCCAGATCTCGTTCACCTTGCGCGCGATCTCGGGGCTCTCGCGGACATTGGCGGCATCCGGCGCGTGCGCCTCGCGCGCATCGATGATCGCCTTGATCCGACCGGGCCGCGCCGTCATGACGACGACGCGGTCGGCGAGGCGGACCGCCTCGTGCACGTCGTGGGTGACGAAGAGGACGGTCTTCTTGCGCTGGTTCCAGATGCGCAGGAGTTCGTCCTGCATGACGGTGCGCGTCTGGGCATCGAGCGCGCCGAACGGCTCGTCCATGAGGAGGATCTCGGGATCGATCGCGAGCGTGCGCGCGATCGCGACGCGCTGCTTCATGCCGCCCGATAGCTGCTTCGGGTAGACGTCCTCGAAACCGCGGAGCCCGATCAGTGCGATCAGCTCGGCGGTTGTCGCCTCGCGCTCGGCCTCGGCGACCTTCCTCTCGCGGAGCCCGTAGAGGATGTTCTCCCGGACGGTGAGCCACGGGAACAGCGCGAAGTGCTGGAACACGATGCCGCGGTCGGTGCCGGGGCCCGTGACGCGTCGGCCATCGACGAGGATCTCGCCCTCGCTCACCTCGAGGAAGCCGCCCACCATGTAGAGGAACGTGCTCTTGCCGCAGCCCGACGGCCCGACGATCGCGAGGAGCTCGTTCTCCTCGACGTCGAGATCGACACCGTCGACGGCGATGACGTCGGCGCGGCGGCGGACGGCGAAGCGCTTGGTGACGCCGCGCGCGCGGATCTTGACCGCATTCGATCCAGCGATCGCGTTCACGCCCGCGTTTTCGCCCGGTTTCGCCGCCGCTCGCGCACGCCGCCTAGCGCTTCGCGTTCTCCGCCGCCTTCCGCATATACGACATGTCGACCCATTGCTCGATCTCGACCACGTCGTTGATGACGCCGAATTCCTTGAGGATCAGCATCTCGGCGCGGATCGCCCTCGTGTTCACGAGGCCCGTCTTCTCGCGATAGAAGTCGTCCTTCTGGTTCCACCAGGCCTTGAAGTTCTCGGGCGGGATGTTCTGCATCTTGGCGCCGATCTCGATCATCTCGTCGCGGTTCTTGGGATCGAGGGCGTATTGCAGATAGCGGTAGTAGTCGTCGAAGAAGGCCTGCACCCGGCGCGGGTTCCTGGTGAGGAATTCCTGGCGCCCGGCGAGGAAGAGGGTCTGCGTCTCGCCGAGCGAATCGGCTGAGGTGAACAGGCTGCGGAGCCCGCCCTTGCCGGTCGCGATCTGGTAGAACGGAGGCACGAACTGCGCGAGGTCGACCTTCCGCTCGCGCAGGTTCGCCTCCATCGCCGGCAGCGGCACCTGGACGATCGTCACGTCCTTGGCCGGATCGAGCCCGCCCTTCCTCATACCGACGCGCATCGAGAGGTCGATGAAGGTGCCGAAGCCGAGCGTCGCGACGGTCTTGCCCTTGAGGTCCTGCACGGTCCGGATCGGAGAATCGTCGCGCACCAGGAACCAGTTGGCGTTGTGGCCGTGGACGCCGTTCTGCACCACGTCGGCGACGATGCGGAGATCGGCGCGGAGCCGCGTGTTGGTGTTGATCACGGCGCCGACCGCGGAAAAGCCCAGGTCGGAACCGCCACCGGCGAGCACGTTGGCGACCTCCGAGCTCGCATCGATGCGCCGGCCCTCGATCGTGTAGGCCTTGCCGTGGTTGGGCAGGATGTCCCGCTTCGAGTCCATCATCGAGAAGATGGTGGCGGTCGGGATGCCCCAGACGAGCCGCACCCTGAGCGGCGTGTCGGGTTCCTGCGCGGCGGCGGTGAAGATCGTGCCGCAGGCGATCGCGATCGCCCCGATGGCGGTGATGCACGTGGCCAGCATTCGGCGCATCGTCGTCTCCCTGTCTCCGCCGGTGCTCGGTCTTGGCGGATGCGACCCGTCGCCGGCGGGGACGGGGCGCCCCTGCCGAGTCCTATACTTCATCGAGGGTGTGCCAGCAAGCGCCGGGCCGCCGCAGCCTGTCACGAGGGGATGACCGGGTCACGACCCGCTCGAGCTCGACCGGCCCGGACCGGCGCCGGGACCGGCGCCTCAACCGACAACGCGCCCAACTCAGAGCATCAGCTTGTTGTAGGCGTCGAGCGCGGCGACCTTGTAGCACTCGGCGAGCGTCGGATAGTTGAACACCGTCGACAGGAAATAGTCGATGCCGCCGCCCAGCGCGAGCACGGCCTGGCCGATATGGACGAGCTCGGTCGCGCCGGTGCCGATCGCGTGCACGCCGAGGAGCTTCTGCGTCGTCGCGTGGAAGATGAGCTTCAGCATCCCCGATTCATCGCCGAGGATCTGGCCGCGCGCGATCTCGCGGTAATGGGCGACGCCGGTCTCGTAGGGCACCTTGTCGCGCGTGAGCTGGTGCTCGGGCGCGCCGACCATCGAGATCTCGGGAATGGCGTAGATGCCGATCGGGAAATGATCGGGCATCGGCTCGGCGGCGACGCCGAAGGCGTGGCAGGCGGCGAGGCGGCCCTGCTCGGAGGACGTCGCGGCGAGCGAGGGATAGCCGATGATGTCGCCGGCGGCATAGATGTGCGGCACCGCGGAGCGGAAGCTCCCGTCGACGGTGATGCGGCCGCAGTCGTCGGCGGCGAGCCCGGCGCGCTCGAGCGCGAGCGTGTCCGAGGCGCCGACGCGGCCGGTGCAGGCGAGGACGAGATCGGCGGCCATGCGCTTGCCCGACTGGAGATGAACAATCGCCTGCCGCGGCGGGCCGTCGCGGCACTCGATCCGCTCGACCACCTCGCCGAGCCGGAACGTCACCATGTGTCTCCGGAACTGATGGAGGAGCTCGTCGACGATCTCGCGGTCGAGGAACTCGAGCGGCCGGTCGCGGCCGTCGACGAGGGTGACCTTGACGCCGAGGGTCGCGAACATCGAGGCATACTCGATGCCGATCACGCCGCAGCCGATCACGATCAGGCTGCGCGGCAGCTCGAGGAGCTTCAGGATCTCGTCGCTTGTGATGACGCACGGCTCGCCGTTCGCGACACCGTCGCAGGCGCGCGCCCGCGTGCCGACTGCGATCAGCACCTTCGCCGCCGTCACCGCGCGCCGACCGGCGCCGGTCGTCACCGCGACGGTGTTGGGCCCCTCGAAGGTCGCGGCGCCAGGGATGATGTCGATGCCGTTCCGGCGGAGCTGGTCCTGCTGGATGCGCGCCTCGCGCGCAACAATCGTGCCGACGCGCGCGAGGAGCTTCTCGACCGTGACGCGCTCGGCCCCAGCGTAACCGTGACCGTGGCTGTTGGCGAGGCCGGCGCCGGGGCGCGGCTGGGCGAGCGCGAGGACCGCCTCGCGGAAGGTCTTGGACGGGATGGTCCCGGTGTGGACGCAGACGCCGCCGATATCGAGATCGCGCTCGACGATGCCGACGCGTTTCCTGAGCTTCACCGCCTGGACCGCCGCGCGCTGGCCGGCCGGCCCGCTCCCGATGCACAGGAGATCGAACTCGTGGCCGTCCGACCCGGGATTCCGCGCGCCATCCATGCGGCGAACCCTAGCGCAGGCCCGTGAACACGGCGTTACAGGCGCAACGTCCGGGGCGCGAGGTCTTACCGGTTCCTTAAACCCGAAAAGCAAGACGGCGGCGGCCTACCGGCCGCCGCCGCCCAAATGCCGTCGTTGGTGCCTACTCGGCGGCCTGTCCGAGCTGGGCCTGTTCGTCGTCGTACATGCGCCGGAGCGCGCGGCGGGCGAGGGTGAGCGCGCCATCGGCCCGGATCGGGACCAGCGCGCGCTCCGGGTTCAGAATCACCCGCGCGTGCTGGACCTCCATGATCTCCTTGTCCTCGAGGAAGGTCGGGTAGATCTCGTTATACATGTCCTCGGTCGCCTGCGGATCGTCCTGGCGGTAGCCGTTCGCCGTCGACCAGAAATAGAAGAACGTGTTCTCGGTCTCCGGCGTCGCGCCGTGATAGAGGCGGAGATGGAAGCCGTCCTGGTCGCGGTTCGCCTGCGCGCCCTTGCCGATGTCGAGTGCGCCCGACCACTGCAGGACCGAGGCCGGCGCCACGTACTCGAACTCCTGCCAGCGATCGACGCGGCCCTTGAAATTGGCGCCCTTCTGGTAGGTCGGCGGCGGGATGCAGTCGAGCATCCAGCGGATGAAGTGCACGCCCGTCGGCGTCGGGGTGATGTCCATGTCGGCGGCGACATGGGTCGCGGGGTTGCCGCCGATCGTCTTGGTGTGGACGTAGCCGAGATGCGTCAGATCCATCAGGTTGTCGATCATCAGCATGTAGTTGCACTTCATGTGGAACATCGCCTTGCGATGCGGGAACTTCTCCGGCATGTCGTGGATCGGGAAGTCGACGAGCTTCGCGGTGTCGGCGAGCGCCGCATCACCCATCCAGATCCAGATGAAGCCCTGGCGCTCGACGATCGGATAGCTCTTCACGCGCGCCTCGCGCGGGACGTTCTTCTGGCCGGGGATGACCACGCACTCGCCGTTGGTGTCGTAGATCAGCCCGTGATAGCCGCACTGGAGCCCTTCCTGCACGACCTTGCCGTGGGTCAAGGGCGCGCCGCGATGGCAGCAGCGGTCCTCGAGCGCCCCGACCTTGCCGTTGGCGTCGCGATAGAGGACGATCGGCTCGTTCATGATGGTGCGGGCGAGGAGACCCTTCTCGAGCTCCTCGGGCCACGCCGCGACATACCAGGCGTTGCGGACGAACGGTTCGATCGTGGTGACGGCCATGATGTTCCTCCCAGGGACAGGACGGTTGGCAGAGCGCGGGCCCCTTACGCGCGTGACGGCACACTCTAAGCCAAAAATCGTCCGGATTGAAGCCGTCGAATCGTTAGAATCATATTGCCCGCCCCCTACTCCGCGGCCCGGTCGGCCGCCTGGCGCGGGGCGGCCGGCGCATCGGCCGGGCGGCGTGCGTTCTCGACCATGAAGCGCCGCCACGCGACGACGCCGACATCGGAGCGCGAGAGCTGCTCGGCGTCCGAGCGCACGCTCTCGACCAGCATTTTGTCCTGGTCGGAGAAGATCCAGTCATGGGTCCACGACTGCCAGGCCGTCCAGCCGATCCGGTCGAGGAGGGTGCGCAACGGGCCGCCGCGGCGATAGGCGTTGAACGAGTAGAACAGCGTCGTCTCGTCGTCGATCGGGGTGACCCAGCGGACCATGAAATAGTCGCCGCTCGGACGGCCCACCAGCGTGACCGCCGGCAGCCGCGACATGTGGCGGTACTTGATGCCGTAGCGCGTGACCGCGGTGGCGCGCTCGGTGTCCATCTCCTTGCCGCGACCCTTGGGCTTCATCCGGCGCCAGAACGCCTCGCCGGGCGGCGGGAACGGCCCGAGCCCGGGATAGTCCGCGCTCGTGATGCCGTCGCGCGCGGTGTAGCCGAGACCCTTGCCGTCTTCGAGCGGCGTCGTCGTGACCCGGCTCGCGAACGGGAAGATCGGCTGCAGCACCAGCTCGGGCGAGTTGCGGTGCACGAACGGCGCGTGCAGGTCGTAGCAGAGATTGTCGTTGAGGACGCGCCAGTTGCAGCGATAGGTGCGCCACGTCGGGATCGCGTGCCAGGCGCCGGTGTCGACGAGGCAGTCGGGGAGATCGTCCTCGAGCGGGACCGCGTCCATGTCGCCGACGAAGAGCCAGAGGACGCCGAGATGCTCGCGCACCGGATAGGACCGGACGCGGGCCTCGGGCGGGATCGGCGTCGCCGGCCCCTCCATGAGCTTGGCCACGCACCGTCCGGTCTCGCCGGCATAGGTCCAGCCGTGATAGGGGCAGGTCAGCGTGCCGGTGCCGGGGTAGAGGCACTTGCCGCGCGACAGACGCGCGCCGCGATGGGCGCATTGGTCCTTGAGCGCGAACACCTTACCCTGGTCGCGGAACAAAACGACGTCCTCGCCGAGGAGCTTGACCGCCTTGGGCCGGCGCCGGAGCCGCCACGCGGCGAGGACCGGGTACCAGTAATTGCGGAAGCCGAGCACCGGGAGCCCGGTGCCGTCATAGACGTTGGCGGCAACTCTCGCCGCGCCGGGCGCGGCCTGGGGCGGCCGGGCGGCCGCCGCCTCGCCCGTCCCGGTCAGGGCCTCCTCGCTCATCTCAGCCTCCCTCCGCATCGCCCGGTCCGGCGGCGGTGCCGCGCCGGGGAAGTCTGCATGCGGGGATGCGTCGCGGCAAGCCGTGAAGCTCGTCACCAACGGGCTCGAGATCAGCGAATACCGGCCGAACGATGCGATCGACGAGGTCGACATCGTCGTCCGCTTCCCAGAGGCCTACCGCACGATCGACCAGCTCGACCAGATCCGCGTCCAGGCCACGCAGGGCCTGATCCCGATCGGCAATTTCGTCACCCGCGTCGCCAAGCCGAAGACGGGCGAGCTCAATCGCGTCGGCGGCAAGCGGATGATCGCGGTCAAGGCCGACGTCGAGCCGGGCGTGCTCGCCGACACCAAGGTGCGCGAGATCCAGGCGTGGCTCAGGGACGCCGGCCTCGACCCGCGCATCGAGGTGAGCTTCAAGGGCGAGGACGAGGAGCAGAAGAAGGCCGAGGCGTTCCTGTCGACCGCGTTCATGTTCGCGCTGTTCCTGATCGCGGTGATCCTGGTCGCGCAGTTCAACAGCTTCTATGCGGCCTTCCTCGTGCTCACCGCCGTCATCATGTCGACGATCGGCGTGATGCTCGGCCTCCTTGCGATCGGCCAGCCGTTCGGGATCGTCATGAGCGGCATCGGCGTGATCGCGCTGGCGGGCGTCGTCGTCAACAACAACATCGTCCTCATCGACACCTGGAACCGGCTCAAGCGCGACTATGCCGATCCGGTCGAGGCGATCGTCAGGACCGGGGCGCAGCGGCTCCGCCCGGTCCTCCTCACCACCATCACCACGATACTCGGCGTGATCCCGATGGTGCTCGGCGTCAACATCGACTTCTTCGAGCGCACGGTCTCGGTCGGCGCGCCGTCGACGCAGTGGTGGACCCAGATCGCGACCGCGATGGCCTTCGGTCTCGCCTTCGCGACGCTCCTGACTCTCGTCGTGACGCCGTGCGCGCTCTACCTCCAGGTCCGGACCGGCGCCTGGCTCGCGCGCCGGCGCCCGGCCCCGGTCGCGGCGCAATAGCGGCGGCGGCCGCCGCGGGCTAGACTCCGCCATGGACAACGTCCTCGACATGGCGCCCGAGATCAGGGCCGCGCGCGACGCGGGCCGCGCCGTCGTCGCGATCGAATCGACCGTGTTCGCCCACGGCCTGCCGCATCCGACCAATCTCGAGACCGCGGCGCGGCTAGACGCCGCCGTCCGGCACGAGGGCGCGCTGCCGGCTATCGTCGCGATCATCGCGGGCCGCATCCGAATCGGGCTCGACGCGGCCGAGCTCGCCCGGCTCGCGGCGCGCCCCGACACCGCCAAGGTCAGCCGGCGCGATCTCGCCTATGTCCTCGCCGCGGGCGGCTATGGCGCGACCACCGTCTCGGGCACGATGATCGCGGCCGCCATGGCCGGCATCCGCGTGTTCTCGACCGGTGGCATCGGCGGCGTCCATCGCGGCGTCGAGGAGACGATGGACGTCTCGGCCGATCTCGACGAGCTCGCCCGCACCGACGTCGCCGTCGTCTGCGCCGGCGCCAAGGCGATCCTCGATCTGCCGCGCACGCTCGAATATCTCGAGACCAAGGGCGTGCCGGTGATCGGCTACGGCACCGACCGCTTTCCCGCGTTCTATGTGCGCCGGACCGCGCTCCGGCTCGACCAGCGTTGCGACACCCCGGAGGCGATCGCCCGGCTGCTCCGCACCAAGTGGTCGCTCGGGCTCGCCGGCGGTGTTCTCGTCTGCAACCCGATCCCCGAGCCGCACGCGATGGACGCGGACGTGCTCGAGCGCGCGACTGAGCACGCGATCGCGGCGGCGGCGGCGGCGGGCGTGACCGGCAAGGCGATCACGCCCTTCCTCCTCGACCGTATCGCCGCGCTGACCGGTGGCGAGAGCATCGCGGCGAATGTCGCGCTGCTCGAGAACAACGCCCGCCTCGCCGCCCGCATCGCCGTGGCGTTCGCGGCGCGCTGATCCGGCCGCGCTGGACAGCGCGCGGACCGTCGGCCATCATCGCCACGCCGATCCCGACCCGAACCGGATAGTCCGACCGTGATCACCCGGGCGCTCGCCCTGATTCTCGTCGGTCTCGCGCTCGCCGCGTGCCGATCCGACCCCTATGCGACGATCGAGAGCCTCGTCGGGCGCGAGGCGGGCCCGCGGGTCCTCCTGATGCCGATCGATCTCGAGCTCTCGGAGGTGGCGGCGGGCGGGCTGGTCGAGCCCAAGGCGGCGTGGACCGATACGGCGCGGACGCTGATGACGGCGGCGCTCGCCGAGCTTCTCGCCGAACGCCGCGCGACGCTCGTCCCCTATAGCGCGCCGGCGGACGACCCCGGCCGCGCCGCGCTCCACGACCAGCTCATCAAGCTCCACGACACGGTCGGCGAGGCGATCCTCGTCCACCACTACGAGCCGTCGTTCCGGCTTCCCGGCAAGGGCGAGCGGCTCGACTGGTCGCTCGGGCCGCCGGTCGCCCTTCTCCACCACGAGTTCGATGCCGACTATGCGCTCTCGATCTTCTTCCGCGACAGCTACAAGTCGGCGGGGCGAACCGCCGCCATGGCAGTGGCGGCGCCGCTCTCGTTCCTCGGCGTCGGGCTGTCGGGCGGCGCCCAGGTCGGCGTCGCCTCGCTGGTCGATCTCAGGACCGGGGCCGTCGTCTGGTTCAACCGGCTGATCCGGAACCAGGGCGAGCTCCGGAGCGCCGACGGCGCGCGGGAATCGGTCGCGACGCTGCTCGAGGGCTTTCCGCCGTGACGCGTGCGCGTGCGCTTCTGTTCGCGCTCGCGCTCGCGCTCGCGGCCTGCGCGCCGCCGGCCGAGCCGCCGATCGTGCTCGATCTCAGCGGTGCGACCGCACCCCTCATCGATCCGTACCGCTTCGGCGAGGGCGGCGCGACCACCGACCAGCGGCCCGGCGCGCGGCCGGCGCAAGAGACCGACGAGGGCGGGCTCTGGATGCGCATGGACCGGGTCGAGCAGGATCTGCGCACATCGGGCAACCTGGTCCGCGACCCCGAGCTCAATACCTATGTGCAGGGTCTCGTCTGCGCCCTCGCCGGGCCCTATTGCAGCGACATCCGGAGCTATGTGATGCGGCTTCCCGCGTTCAACGCCTCGATGGCGCCGAACGGCGTCATGCAGGTGTGGACCGGGCTCCTCGTCCGCTGTCGCGACGAGGCGCAGCTCGCCGCCGTCATCGGCCACGAGATCGGTCATTACGTGCGCCGACACTCGATGCAGCTCTGGCGCGACGCGCGCGACAAGACCGACTTCCTCGTCTTCTTCCAGATCGCGATCGCCGCCGCGCGCGTGCCCTTCGTCACCGACGTCGTCACCTATGGCGTGATCGGCTCGATCTACGCCTTCGGCCGCGATGCCGAGCGCGAGGCCGATCGCATCGGGCTCGCGCTGATGGCGCGCGCCGGCTACGATCCCGCCGCCGTGCCCGCGATCTGGCGCCAGGTCGTGCGCGAGGACGAGGCGGACCGCTACCGCGCCTTCCGCACCATCTATTTCGCGACGCACCCGACGCCGCGCGAACGGCTCGAGACGCTCGATCTGCTCGCGCGCGGCACGCGCACCGAGCGGCGCGAGTCCGGCGCCGAGCGCTACCGCGCGATCATGAAGCCGCGCCGGCTCGACTGGCTCCGCGACGAGCTCGCCCTGCGGCGCTTCGACCGCATGGAGATCCTCCTCGCCACGCTCGTCGAGGACGAGCCGGCGGCGGGCGATCTCCGCTACATGCAGGGCGAGGTCTATCGCCTCCGCGGCGATCCGGGCGACGAGGCGAAGGCGCTCGATGCGTTCCGCGCCGCCGCCGCCGCCGAGGCGCCGCCGGCCGAGACGCACCGCTCGCTCGGGCTCGTGCTCCGCCGCACCGGCGAGCGCGCCGCCGCTGATGCCGCCTTCGCCGACTATCTCCGCCTCAAGCCGGCCGCCGAGGACCGCGCCATGATCGAGGCGCTGATCGGCGAGGCGCCATGACCCGGCTCGGTCGGCTCGCGCTCGCGCTCGGCTTCGCCGCGACGCCGCTCCTCGCCGCGTGCGACCGCTATACGCTGACCGAGACCGCGCCGGTCACCATGGCGGACGCCTATGTCGTCGACCCGCGCATCGCCTGGAACCGGCGGTCGCAGGGCAGGACCGAGATCTGGACCGTCGACGGGCCGATGCTCCAGGAGCTCCGCTTCGTCAACGGGCTCGAGGACGGCGAGGTGCTGTTCGGCGGCACCGATGCGAAGAAGCTGCCCCCGTTCTCGCCGCGCATGACGGCGATCGAGGTGGTCGAGTTCTTCGCGCTCTCCTTCACCCGCGCCGGGGTCACCAATTTCGAGCACCGCGCGCTGCGGCCGACCGCCTTCGCCGGGCGCGGCGGGTTCCGCTTCGAGTTCGCCTACAGCCTCGAGGACGGCCTCGCGCGCGAGGGCTTCGCGGTCGGCGCGGTCCGCGACAGCCGGCTCTATCTCGTGGTCTATTCCGGCACGCAGCTCCATTTCTTCGCCAAGCACAAGGCCGATGCCGAGGCGGTCGTCGCCTCGATCAGGCCGCGCGGCGGGCCCGCGCCTTGACCCTCCCGCGCCGCCGCGCCGCGCCTTGACCCTCAACCCTGGGGCCGGATAAACCGGGGCCGGGTGCCGCGCGGGCGGCACGGCGTGGAGGCAAGGATGGCGACCGGCGTCAATGCGCAACACGATCTGGCGATCCCGTTCGCCTCGACCGCGGCGCTGCTCGCGCGCTACCGGACGCGCGATCCGAACAAGACCGCGATCGTCGATCTCGACCAGGACAAGTCGATCAGTTTCGGCGCGCTCGCCGGCCTCGCCAACCGCATCGCGCATGCACTCGAGCGTCGCGGACTGAAGCAGGGCGACCGCATCGCGGTCCTCGCCGACGAGACCATCGAGAAGCTCCTGGTCTGGATCGGCATCTGGCGCTTCGGGGCGGTCGTCTGCCCGCTCAATGTCGAGATGAACCAGCACGTGCTGCACGAGCTTCTGGCGACCATCGGGCCGAAGCTCACGCTCATCCACGCCGCGCTCGATACGCCCGAGATGCGGGCCGGCATTCCGGGCCCTGTGGTCCGGTTCGACTCGTGGTCGGATGACCTCGCCGGCGATGCGGCGTCGGGCGAGTTCTTCCGCGAGGTCGCGACGCTGCCCGCCCTGCCCGAGCATCCCAACCAGAACGGGCGCGACGACGTCTCGGCGATCTTCTGCACCTCGGGCACGACCGCGAAGCCCAAATGCGTCGTCTACAACCATTTCTGCTACTGGCTGAGCGGGCTCTCGACGCTCGACATGCTCGGGCTCGACGAGAACGACCGCACGCTCGAATACCGCTCGTTCGGCTGGAACTCGGCGCAGATCCTGAGCTTCATGCCGTTCCTGCAGACCGGGCTCACGCTCCACATCGCCAAGCGCTTCTCGCACAGCCGCTTCTTCGACTGGATCCAGCGCTACGGTCTCACCTTCGCCGCCGGCGTGCCGACGGTCGTGAACATGCTCCTCAACGAGCCGCGCGGCATCACCGCCGACGACGTGCCGACGCTCCGGCTGATGACCTGCTCGACCGCGCCGCTCAGCCCCGAGCAGTGGGAGAAGTTCGAGCGCATGTACGGCGTCACGCTTCTCCAGCTCTACGGCATGTCGGAGGCGGGTTGGATCTGCGGCAACCGCCACTACCGCCGCCGGATGGGAACGGTCGGACCGCCGGCCAAGCACCAGGAGTTCCTGATCGTCGACGGCGCGGGCCGCCTGTGCCCGCCCGGCGCCGAAGGCGAGGTCGAGATCGGCGGCCCGCAGACCCATATCGGCGTCATCACGCCCGAGGGCGTCTACGAGGACCGCCGCGGCACGCGGATGCGGACCGGCGATCTCGCGGTGATGGACGAGGACGGCTTCGTCCGCGTCACCGGGCGGACCAAGGATCTGATCATCCGCGGCGGCGTCAACATCGCGCCGGTCGAGATCGACAACGTCCTCCTCACACACCCCGATGTGCTCGAGGCGGCGGTGGTCGGCGTGCCCGATGCGATCTATGGCGAGGAGGTCGTCGCCTATGTGACCGCGAAGCCGGGCGCGCAGCTCTCGCCCGACGACGTGAAGGCCCATTGCGCCCGCGCACTGCCCGCGTTCAAGGCGCCGAAGCGGATCGTCGTCCTCGACACGCTGCCCCGCTCGGATCGCGGCAAGGTCCGGCGCGACGCCCTCAAGGACCAGTGGCTCAAGGCGAACGCGCCGGCGTGACGGGCCCGTTCAGGCTCCGTTAACGACCGCGGTGCAGCGTTCGAGGGTCCACCACCCCGGGGTTGCGCCATGGACAACTCGACCGAGGCCGAACGGTCTCAGCCCGCCGACATGGCCGAGGCCTTTCTCGGCGGCGACGGCCGCGACATCGCGCTGAAGCTGCCGAAGCGGTTTGGCTTCGCCCTCTTCGGCGTGCCGTTCCAGGCCACCGCCGACGACAGCGGCAACGGTCCGACGATCTCGATCGTCGGCAATGTCTGTCCGGTCCCCTATAGCGCCGAATCGCCCGCGCGCCGGGTCGAGCTCGGCGCGTTCGTCGCCCTCGTCCAGCCGCCCGGCAATGTCCGCTTCGCCGTCGATCGCCACCAGATGCTGACGCTGGTCGCGCGCGGCCCGGTGCCGCAGCCGACGACGCCCGACACGCTCGTCGCCGCGGCCGTCGCGCTGTTGGCGCCGCCCCGGCCCTATGTCGAAGTCGCCCAGCGCATCGCCCGCCTGACCACGCCGGCTCGCGCCTGACGCTGACGGCGCGCGCGGTCAGTTCACCGAGGTCGCGGGAAGCCGGAACACCTGGCCCGGATAGATGAGGTCGGGATCGCGGATGCGGTCGCGGTTCGCATCATAGATCACCGAATAGAGCGTGCCCTGGCCGAGCGTGCGCCGCGCGATCCGCCATAGGCTGTTGCCCGGCTCGACGATCACGGTGGCGCGCTGGCCGACGGCGAGCGCGATATCGGCGCGCGCAAACGGCGCCTGGATGCGCGCCAGCACCTTGCCGCCTTCGTCGACGGTCTCGACACGGAGCGCGTACTCGCCGACCGCCACGGGCGCTGCGGGCGCGAGTTGCCAGCGGCCGTCGGCACCCGCCGTCGCGCGGCCGAGGAAGGTCGTGTCGAGATAGACGTGCACCACCGCGCCGGCGGGCGCGCGGCCGGCGATCGCGACATGGCCGGCGCCGTCATAGTCGATCGCCTCGAGCGCGACCGCGGCACCCGCGGCACCGGGCGTCGCGCGCGCGGCGGGCGCGACGGCGGAGGGTGCGGCGGCGGAGGGTGCAGCAATCGGCGGCGCGACCGTCGGCGGCACGACCGTCGGCGGGAGGACCATCGGCGGGACGACCATCGAAGGGACACTGGCGGCATCGCCGGCGAGCGGCCCGCCCGATGCACCCGGTCCGGTCGTCGCGCCGCCGCGTGCG
>VGEU01000013.1 GCA_016869145.1 Alphaproteobacteria bacterium
TCCAGGTCAGTCATGCAAAGCCTCCTGTCGGTTGTCGTCAGAGCCGGCGCAGGGCCGCACAGCCCGCCGCAGGAGACGGGGGCAGAACTGAACGGCACCGCCTCGACTCAGCGGTCAGCTACTGGTTGGGCAGCAGCAGGCGCACCAGCAGAAAAATGAGAGACGGCAGGGCCGCACACAAGGCAACTCCCCTCCTCCCGATCGAGCGCCTCGTCGGAGAGTTCGTCGGTGAAGTCGGCGGTCTCGACGTCCGTCGTCATGTCCAGGTCAGTCATGCAAAGCCTCCTGTCGGTTGTCGTCAGAGCCGGCGCAGGGCCGCACAGCCCGCCGCAGGAGACGGGGGCAGAACTGAACGGCACCGCCTCGACTCAGCGGTCAGCTACTGGTTAGGCGTATTCAGAAACATAGAGGCGTCGGTGAGATCCCCTCGGCAGGAGTGGGAACAGTAAGAAACAGCCATCATCCCCTCCTCCCGATCGAGCGCCTCGTCGGAGAGTTCGTCGGTGAAGTCGGCGGTCTCGACGTCCGTCGTCATGTCCAGGTCAGTCATGCAAAGCCTCCTGTCGGAGTCATGCAAAGCCTCCTGTCGGTTGTCGTCAGAGCCGGCGCAGGGCCGCACAGCCCGCCGCAGGAGACGGGGGCAGAACTGAACGGCACCGCCTCGACTCAGCGGTCAGCTACTGGTTCGCAACGCAAACGCGGTTCGCCGCACCTACAACCACGCAGACCACGTCAAGGATCGAGCCCGCGACCGGCGCCGCGGAAGCCGTCTTCTTCTTCGCCCGGCGGGAAGCCGCGCTCCGCGCCTTCGTCGAGCCGCTGATCCGCGCCCAGTTCGCCTGCATCGTCGTCGCGTAGGCCGAGGGCCCGGCTCAGAGTGCGGCGGACTTCGCGACCGGCTCGTCGGTCGCCCATTGGCCGAGGAAGGACGCGGTGCGCGTCGAGGTGTCGACCAGCTTCTCGACCGTCGCGGCGAGGGCGGCGAACTCCTCGGTGTCGAGCCGGCCCAACAGCGTGTCGTTCATCAGCCGGACGAGCGGCGCGTAGCGGTCGATCAGCACCCTTCCCTCGGCCGAGACCTGGAGACTGACCCGCCGGCGGTCGCCGTCGTCGCGTCGCTTGGCGATAAGCCCCATCTCGATCAGCCGGCCGGTCTCGACCGTGATGAACGCCGGCGACACGTTGAGGACGCGCGCAATGGTGTCGGCGCTCACGCCCTCGCCGTCGTCGTGGCGCGCGATCGCCATCAGCACGCTGTATTGCGGACCGCTGACGCCGAACTTGCGCGCGACGATGTTGCGGCAGGTGTCGAGATGATCGGCGAGTGCGAGGAGGTTGTAGATGAGCCGACGGCAGGTCCGGTCCGATCCGCCAGCGAGGAGATGCGGGCGCGACACCGCGGGCGGAGCGCGCCACCGGACCGGCTCGCGCACCGCCCGGGGGCCGTCACGATCGCTGTTCCTGTTTCGCATGACACCCGCCCGTGGCTGATCCGCTCGCTGCCATGGTGCACCCCGGACGGTGATTAATCTAGTTCAACAATAGCGGCCATCGCCGCGCGCCAGGCGGCGTAGCCTCGACCCGTTCGCCGACCATGCGGCCAGGAGCGGGAAATCGACCGATGAAAGCGTGGCTCTCCTACGACTTCAACGACATGCGGATGGAAGACGTGCCGATGCCGCACGCCGAGCCCGGCTGGGTCGTGGTCAAGGTGCGCATGCTGGAGCTGTCGGTCACCGAGGTCGCCGAGTTCCGCGGCCTGCCGGTGTCGAGCCACGCCAACATCAAGCGCATGCTGGCCGAGAAGCGGCCCTTGCAGCTGTGGGGACACGAGTTCTCGGGCGAGGTGGTCGAGGTCGGCAGAGGCGTCACCAACGTCCGGCTCGGCGACCACGTCTTCTACCATCGCGGCGTGCCCTGCGGCACCTGCAAGTACTGCACGGCCGGCTATCCGCAATATTGCCGCTCGTGCATCAACGTCGCCGAGGACACGCCGGGCTGCCTCGCCGAGTTCTTCGCCATCCCGTCGAGCACCATCGTCGCGATCCCCGACGCGATCACCGACATGGAGGCCTGCGCCATGCAGCCCCTCGTCAGCATCATGGGCACCGTCGAGGCCGCGCGCATCGAGATGGGCGATACCGTCGTCGTCATCGGCCAGGGGCCGATGGGCCTCGACTGCATGCAGGTCGCGCGCACGGTCGGCGCCGGCAAGGTGATCGCGATCGCGCGGCGCAACGAGGTGCTGTCGCTGTCCAAGCGCCTCGGCGCCGACATAACGATCAACACGACCGAGATCGATCCCGTCGCGGCCGTGATGGACATCACCCGCGGCCTCGGCGCCGACGTCGTGTTCGAATGCGCCGGCGGCGCCAAGGAGCAGGGACATTCCGGCACCGACACGATGATGCAGGGCCTCGACATGCTGCGGAACGAGGGCAAGTTCGTCGAGATCGGCTATCTCCCCTAAGACTCCGCCGTTCCGATCGGCGCGATCGACAAGAAGGGGCTGCGCATCATCGGCCGGCGCTATCCGTCGCCGCGCATGATCGCCTACGCGATCGACCTCGTCGCCTCGAAGCGGGTGCAGATCGAGCCCACGGTGACGCACGTGCTCCGCGGCCTCGACAAGGTGCCGGAGGCCTTCGAGATCACCGGCAACAAGGCGAAGTACGGCGCGGTCAACCCGGCGCAGATCATCGTCGCCGAGTAGCGCGCACTCATCCACGGACGCCCAGCGGGCCACGCGCCCGGCAAACCAGGAGAACGGCGATGTTGGGACGCAGCATTGTTCTGTCGACGGTCGCGGCGATCACCCTCGCGGCGGCGCCCGCGATGGCGCAGACGCCGGAGAGGGTGAAGGTCGCGGCCTCGTTCGTCGGCCTCTGGGACACCAGCCAGCCGACGTTCTGCAAGGACCGCGGCGAGTTCGCCAAGGCCGACCTCGACGTCGAGATCACCTCGACCCGCGGCGGCTCGGAGACCGTGCAGGCGGTGACCGCGGGCGGCATGGACATCGGCTATTCGCCGGGCACCAACGCGGTCATGGCGGCGTTCATGCAGGGCGCGGCGCTCCGCGTCATCTCCTCGCAGTTCATCGGCCAGAACGACACGTTCATGTACGTCAAGGCCGACAGCCCGATCCGCGCCATCGCCGATCTCGCCGGCAAGAAGATCGCCTATCCGCGGCCGGGCGGCGCGTCGGAAGCGATGCTGCTCGCGCTCAAGGCCGAGCGGAAGATGGACTTCCAGCTCGTCGCGACCGGTGGGCTCGACGCGACGCACACCATGGTCATGACCAACCAGGTCGACGTCGGCTATTCGTTCCCGCCCTACGGCATCGAGCGCGCGCTCAAGGGCGAGACGCGCATCCTGTTCTCGGGCGATGCGGCGGAGACGCAGAAGGACATCACCAACCGCGTCAACATCGCGCGCACCGAGTTCGTCAAGAACCGCCGCGCGGTGGCGCAGAAGTTCATGGCGACGCTCGATGCGTGCGTCAACTGGATGTACGCGAACCCGGAGCCGGCGACGAAGATGTACGCCGATCTGAGCAAGGTGAGCGTCGAGGTCGCGCGCGAGGCGATGAAGTACTATTCGCGGCCCGCGCTCGCCTTCGCGCCGATCAAGGGCCTCGACCAGAGCGTCAAGCAGGCGATCCAGTTCAAGTTCATCGACAAGGCGCCGACCGCCGATCAGCTCAAGGAGATGGTCGACATCGTCTATCAGCCGTCGTCGTGACGAGTGCGGTCGGACACGCGGCGGGCGGCGGACGATGATCTCGGAGGTGGAGCTCGCGCGGCTCTCCTATCCGGAGATGCCGAAGATCGTCACCAACGACGTGCCGGGCGCCAAGGCGAAGGCGCTCGCGGCCGCGGCGCTCGTCCACCAGACCCCGACGCGTCCCTCGGTGCGCGGCACGCTCGTGATCGAGGAAGGCAAGGGCGCCGGCATCAAGGACCCGGACGGCAATATCTATATCGACCTGTCGGCGGGCGTCGCGGTGTCGGCGGTCGGGCGCAACCACCCGGCGGTGATCGAGGCGATCCGGCGCCAGTCGGAACGGCTGATGCATTCGGCCGGGCTCGTCAGCGAGACGACGGTCGCGCTCGCCGCGAAGCTCGCCGCGGTCATGCCGGGGGGCTTGCGCGGCAACGCGTTCACCTGGTTCGGGATGAGCGGCAGCGCCGCGGTCGAGACTGCGATCAAGTACGCCAAGGCGATCACCGGGCGAAGCCAGTTCGCCGCCTTCGAGGGCGCCTATCACGGCGTCTTCCACGGCGCGCTCGCGCTGACGACGCGCGAATCCTACCGCGCGCCGTTCCGCCCGTTCATGCCGGGCGTGTTCCACATGCCCTACGCCTATTGCTATCGCTGCTTCGCCGGCCTCTCCTTCCCGTCCTGCGCCGTCGCCTGCGGCTCCTATCTCGACTACAAGCTGACCACGCCCAATACCGGCGCCGACGACGTCGCGGCCGTCATCGTCGAGCCCATGCAGGCCGATGGCGGCTATATCGACCCGCCGGTAGAGTTCCTGCAGAAGCTCCGCGCGGCCTGCGACAGGTCGGGCGCGCTCCTGATCGCCGACGAGGTGCAGGCGGGCGGCGGGCGCACCGGAAGGATGTGGTCGATCGAGCATTCGGGAGTCGTTCCCGACATGCTGATCTGGGCCAAGGCGGTCGGCGGCGACATGCCGCTTTCGGGCGTCACCGTGCACGAGAAGCACCGCGATCGCCTGCCGCCGTCCTCGCAGGTCATCACCAGCGCCGAGAACGCGCTTGCCAACGTCGTCGCGCTCGCCAATCTCGAGATTCTGGCCGACCCCGACCTCGATCTGATCGGCCGCTCGGTCGCGCTCGGCGACGAGGTGCGCCGCCTATTCACCGAGGCCGCGCGCACGAGCCGGGTGATCGACGAGGTGCGCGGCCGGGGCTTCTTCATCGGCGTCGAGCTGGTCAGGGACAAGGCGACCCGCGCGCCGATCGAGGCGAAGGGCATGGGGCTCCTCGCCCAGCGCTGCGAGCGGCGCGGCGTCCGCTTCATGGGTTGCGGCCGCTACGGCTCGACCATCCGGCTGATGCCGCCGCTCGTCATCACCCGCGAGCATCTGATGCGGGGCGTCGGCATCCTCCTCGACGTGATCCGCGACAGCGAGGCCGAGGTCCTCGCCTGAGCTCAGGCCTCGGCGAGCCAGTCGAGATTCGATCCCGCCTCGGGATCGATCGCGACCGCGACGAGATGGGGCGCACCGGCGTCGACGATCGCGAGCCCGCGCTCGAGCGCGCCGGCAAGCGCGCCCGCCGTCCGCACCGGCCCTTCCGCCGAGACGCCAAAATCGCGCGCGAGGCCGGCGATGTCGACCGGCGGATCGTCGATGCGCTGGCCGATCCACTTGTTGGCGACCGCGCGGCCGCGATGGCGCGCGACGAGTTCCTGCTGCACCTCGTCGGTGTAGTAGGAACGGTTGTCGGCGACGACGAGCACCGGGATGCGGTAATGCGCCGCCGTCCACAGCGCGCTCGGCGCGGCGAGAAACTCGCCGTCGCCCATGATCGCGACCGCGAGCCGTCCCGAGCCTTCGAGCGCGAGCGCGGCGCCGACCGCCATGCCCGGTCCCGAGCCGACACCGCCGCCGCCGTCATAGCCGAGGAATTCGAGCGGGTCGCGGAACGGATAGGCATCGCCCGGCCAGTTGAGCGGCACGCGGACGAGGCACGCGTTGCGCCCGCCGAGGAGGTGGCGGAGGACGAGGCCGATGTCGGCGAGCGTCGAAAGTCGCGTCGCGCCGGCGAGCGCGGACAGTGGCGGCACGGCGCGGGCCGGCGGCCGCGTCGACCACGGCGTGCGCGCCGTCGCGGGCAGCGCATCGAGAAGCGCCGCGACCAGCGCGTCCGGCTCGAGCGCGAGCCGGATGTCGGCCGGCGCGAGCCGCTGGTGATCCATGCTGCAGCCGTTGTGGACGTGATGGTCGAGCGACGCGTGGATGATCCTCGCCGCCGCCGGACCATGGTCGCGCGCCTGCACCATGACGTCGGCGAGGTCGGGCCAGTCGAGGGCGAGGACGACATCGGCCGCGGCGACGAGCCGGCGGTCGGCGGTCGCGAGAAAGAGGTCAGGCGGTCCGCCGTGGAGCGGGTGGTCGGTCGGAAACGCCGCCGCCGAGCGGAGATCGGTGAGAACGCGCGCGCCGAGCGTCTCGGCGAGACGGATGCGGCGGCCCCAGTCCGCGCGCGACCGCGACATGCGCCCCATAAGGATCAGCGGCCGTTCCGCCGCTGCGAGAAGTGCGAGCGCCGGCGCGAGCATCGCGGCCGACGGCTCGACGCGGGCGGGCGCCGCGAACCGCGCTGGATCGGGAAGCGCTGGCGGCGCCGCGAGCGCATCCTCCTGCAGCCGGCGGTCGAGGACGACATAGGCCGGCCCACAGGGCGGCGTCGTCGCCTGCTGATGGGCGCGGAGGAGTGCCTCGACCGCGGCCGCCGGCGAGGCCGGCACGTCGTCCCACTTGAGGAAGGCGCGCAACATCGCGGCCTGGTCGCGGAAGGTATGCACCCAGTCGATCCAGCTCCGCCGCACCGCGGCATCGACCACGCCGGTCGCGCCGAGCATGAGGACGGGCACGCGGTCGCACCAGGCGTTGTAGACCGCCATCAGCCCGTGCATGAGCCCGACATTGCTGTGCACGACGACGGCCATCGGCCGGCCGGTGAGCTTGGCGTAGCCGTGCGCGATGGCGACGACACTTTCCTCGTGGAGCGCGAGAAGGAGTGTCGGGCGTTCGTTGCCGAGGTAGTTGACGAGGCTGTCCTGGAGTCCGCGGAAGCTCGAGCCGGGATTGAGGCAGACATGGTCGATGCCGAGCCGGCGCAGCATCTCCGCCACGACGTCGCTGCCCCATTTCATCGCGCGGTCGCCGCCGATCTCGGCTTCGTCGCGTCGCATGTGCATCCCGCCATCTCGTCCGTAACGACGATAGAACAAACGGCCGCGCGATGCTGTGTTATCCTCGACCGCGCGCATGTTTTAGCGGGTTAAACGATCCGCGGCGGCGCGAGCTCGGAACCACCGACCAATGATGCGCGTGGACGAACGCGGGATCGATGCGGGTGCGGGCGTCGCCGTCGCGGCAGCCGCGGCGTCGCGTCCGCGGCCGCGCATGTCGCCCGCGCTCGCGGGCTTCGCGGGTCTTCTCGTCGTCCTCGCCCTCGTCGAGGCGGCCGTGCGGGCGGGCCTGATCGTTCCTACCGTGGTGGCACGGCCGACGGACGCGGTCGCCGCGATCTTCACGCTGCAGCGGAAGGTCGATTTCGTCGCCGCCACGCTCGCCACCTTCGCGATGACGACGGCGGCGCTCGTCCTCGCGATCTTCGTCGCGCTGCCGGCGGGCTGGTTGATGTACCGGCGCGCCGCGCTCGGCCTCGCCTTCGAGGGCTGGCTCGCGGCACTCTTCGCCGCGCCCGTCTTCCTCCTCTATCCCCTGTTCATGGTGGTGTTCGGCCGCACCTGGCTCACGCTCGTGCTGATGGGCTTCATCCCCGGCGTCATCCCGATGATCATCCAGATCCGCGCCGGGCTCCTCGGCGTTTCGCCGACGCTGATCAATGTCGGGCGCACGCTCGGCCTCGGCGATCGCGGCATCTTCTGGAAGATCATGGTGCCGGCGGCGGCGCCCGCGATCTTCACCGGCTTCCGCCTCGGCCTGATGTACACGCTGATCAACATCGTCGCGATCGAGTACCTCCTCGATTTCGGCGGGCTGGGTCGGATCGTCTCCGACCGTCATTTCCGCTTCGACATCCCCGGCACCTACGCGAGCATAATCGCGATCGCGGCGATCTCGATTACGCTCAACTGGGCGATCGGGCGCTGCGAGCGCAGGGTGGCGCCGTCGTGACCGCGATCGCCCGCGGACGACCGGCGCGCGGCGGCGAGGTGTTCCGCATCCGGCTCGCCGCGATCGTCGCGGGGCTCGCGACGTGGGAGGCGATGGCGCGATCGGGCCTCTTCTACGAGGGCATCATGCCGCCGCTCGCCGAAGTCGCGGCGGCGACGGTCGCGGAGGCCATCTCCGCCGGCTTCTACCGCGATCTAGGCATCACGCTGATCGAGGCCGGATTCGGTTTCGTCGCCGGATCGGTGATCGCGGTCGCGGTCGGCATCCAGCTCGGCCTCGACCCCTATCTCCGCCGCGCGATCGAGCCCTATCTCAACGCGATCGGCGGCACGCCCAAGATCATCTTTCTGCCGATCCTGTTTCTCCTGTTCGGTCTCGGCATCGAATCGAAGATCGCCAAGGGGGCGCTGTCGGCGTTCTTCCCGGTGGTCTACAGCGCGACGCTCGGCATCGTCGGCATCCGGCCGATCCTGCTCCGGGTCGGCAGGAGCTTCCGTCTCACGCGCCGGCAGATGGCGACCAAGATCTATTTTCCCGCGATGGTGGCGCCGGTGGTCGCCGGGCTCCGCCTCGGGCTCGCCATGGCGATCATCGGCATTCTCGCGGCCGAGATTAAGTATTCCGACGGCGGCCTCGGTCACCGGCTCGCCCATTATGCCGACAGCTTCAAGATCGCCGCGATGTATGCGACCGTGATCCTGATCTTCACGGTCGCGATCGGCCTCAACACGGCGATCTCGCGGCTGGAGGGCCGTCTCCGAGGCGGCGCGGGGTCGCGGGCGGGCGTCCTCGGCCCGAGCTGAGTGTCCTTCCGCCGGGTGGACTTCGGGCCGCCGTTTCGGCGACAATAGCGCCAGCCCATCCCAGCAGGAGCGGACCATGGCCAAGCTACGCCACATCGCCATGCAGGTGCCCGACCTCGAGAAGGCCGCGGCGTTCTACGAGAAGGTGTTCGGCCTGGAGCGCGTCGTGCGCGGCGATACGCCGTTCGGCAACGCGCTGATGCTGTCGGACGGGGTGATCAATCTCGCCCTCCTCCAGTTCCCGCCCGGGACCAAGGGCATGATGAACGGTCCCGACTGGGCCGGGCTCCACCACTTCGGCTTCATCGTCGAGGACGCCGGGGAGACCAAGAAGCTGATCGAGAAGGAGGGCGGGTCCTATTTCACGACGCTGCCCGGCGGCTTCGAGGGCCTCCAGGCCGAGGAGAAGTACAAAGACCCGAACGGCATCGTGTTCGACATCTCCGAGCACGGCTGGCGCACCAAGAAGCTTCCCTGACGCGTCCACGCGACCTTTGCCACAGGAGTCTCCCATGACCGCCGCGCGCGACATGAATGCGATCGCCGATGCCCACGAGCACGCCCTGATGCATGCCATGGCGCCGATCATCACCCGATCGGTCCTGTTCAACCTCGCCGACGGCAAGCGCGAGTTCTCGATGGGCGACGGCAAGAGCCGGGTGCAGATGGGCGAGGACCCGCGCCTGCCCAAGATGCCGGCGCGGCCGACGCTCCTCGATTTCTTCCGCCTCCGCTTCCCGCCGACCCAGAACCATCTCCTGCAGAGCGCCGCGCTCGCGCGGAAGAACGGGCTCCCGGAGAAGATGGTGCTCGCCTGTCTCCTCCACGACATCGCGGTGATCGGCTATATCCGCTCCGACCACGGCTATTGGGGCGCGCAGCTGATCGAGCCCTATGTCGACGAGGAGGTGTCGTGGGCGATCCGCAACCACCAGTCGCTCCGCTTCTTCCCCGACGATTCGGTCGGCTACGCCTATCCCGACGCCTATCGCATGCTGTTCGGCGACGACTACAAGCCGGACGACTACATCGTCGAGGACTACAAGCGCGCCCGTGCCCACAAGTGGTACATGTCGGCGCGCCAGATCTGCGTCAACGACCTCTATTCCTTCGATCCCAACGCCAAGGTGTCGCTGGAGGAGTTCGAGGACGTGATCGGGCGGCACTTCCGCCAGCCCGCGGAAGGGCTCGGCTACGACAACAGCCCGGTCGCCCACATGTGGCGGACGCTGATCCGCCCCGCCAACGCGCTCTGAGCCCTACACCCCCCCAGAGCGCCCTGCGATCGTCGTCGTCGAGGCTGATCCGCCCGGCGGCGACGTTCTCGCGGAGGTGCTCGATCGAGCCGGTCCCCGGGATCGGCAGCATCACCGGCGAGCGCGCGAGGAGCGCCGCGAGCGCGATCTGCGCCGCGGTCGCCGCGTGCTTCTTCGCGATGCGGACGAGCGTGCGGTCGGTCCACGCGATCGAGCCGTCGCCGAGCGGCATCCAGGGGAGAAACGCGATGCCCGCCGCCGCGCACGCCTCGAGGACGCCGGCGCCCGACTTGTAGCGGACGTTGAACGGGTTCTGCACCGAGACGACCTCGACCGCGCGGCGCGCGGTCTCGAGCTCGCCGACGCCGACATTCGAGATGCCGATCGCCGCGATCTTCCCCTCCCGCCGGAGATCGGCGAGCGTCCCGATGGAATCGGCGTAGGGAACCCTCGGATCGGCACAGTGGAGCTGGTAGAGATCGATCCGCTCGACGCCGAGCCGCTTCAGGCTCGCCTCGCACGCGGCGCGGAGATGGGCGGGCCGCCCGTCGCTCACCCACGAGCCCGGCCGCTCGTGGCGATAGCCGCCCTTGGTCGCGATCACGAGACCCGCGTAGGGGTGGAGCGCGTCGCGGAGCGCACTCTCGGCCGAGCCGTTGCCGTAGGAATCGGCGGTGTCGAACAGCCGCACGCCGAGCGACGCCGCCTCGCGCAACAGCGCGATAGCGTTCTTCTTCGCCGCGCCGAAGCCGCGGTCGACGGTGATGTAGAGCGTGCCGAAACCGATGCGCGACATCGGGGTGCCGCAGAGCGTGAACATCTCGGTCATAGTCCCTCCTGCACCATGACGAGGCGTCCGCGCGCACTCCGGTCCGCGATCGCGGCGAACGCCTCGTGGACGCGATCGATCGGCAGCACGGCGGTCGGCAACGGCCTGATACGGCCCGCCGCGTGGAGCGCGAAGATCTCGTCGAAGCAGCGCGCGGTCTTGTCCGGCCGCCGCTTGCGGTAGTCACCGATCTGGAGCCCGCACACGTCGATGTTGCGCACCAGGAGATAGTTGGTGCGGAGCGTCGGGATGCGCCCGGCCGCGAAGCCGATGACGACGAGCCGGCCGCACCAGGCGAGTGCGCGGATCGCGGCATCAAAGATCGCATCGCCGAGCGGGTCGATCACGATGTCGGCGCCCTTGCCGTCGGTCGCGGCATAGACCTGGGCGCGGAGGTCGTCGATCAGGTTCACCCGGTCGAGCGCGATGATCGCATCGGCGCCCGCCGCGCGCGCGAGATCGGCCTTCGCCGGCGTGGCGATGCCGGCGAGCACGCGCGCGCCGAGCGCCTTGGCGAGCTGGATCGCGGCGAGGCCGACCCCGCCCGAGGCGCCGAGGACGAGGACGGTCTCGCCCTCCTGGTAGCGGCCGCGCTCGCGGAGCGAGAACCAGGCGGTGTCGTAGACGAGCGCCATCGACGCCGCGTCGACGAAGGAGAGCGCGTCCGGCATGCGGTGGCACTGGCTCGCCGGCACCGCGATCTCCGCCGCGAAGCCGCCGCCCGGCTCGCACATCGCGAGCACCCGGTCGCCCGGCGCGAAGCCGGTGACGTCGCCGCCGACGCCGCGCACGATCCCGGCCGGCCCCTTGCCCGGGATGAACGGGAGCGGCGGCTTCGACTGGTGCCGGCCCGCGATCAGCACGAGGTCGACATAGTTGGCGGCGGTCGCCCGCACCTCGACCAGGAGCTCGTCCGGCCGCGGCACCGGCGCCGGCACATCGCGAATCCGCGCGTTCGCGATCGGCCCGAACTCGTCGACCACCAGAGCGCGCATCGCGCCGGTCCCTTCGCTAGCGTTCGGCCGCGACCGCGACGGGCACGACCGTGCCGTCGGCGATCCAACGCACGATGTCGAGCTTCTGGATCTTGCCGTTCGCCATCAGCGGGATCTCGGCGAGCTCGAGGGTGAATTCCGGCATCTCGTAGCGGGAGAGCCCGGCCGCGGCAAGATGGTCGAGCACCGCGCGCGCCGGCGCGGCGTGTCCGTCCTTCCACATCAAGGCGAGGCAGACCCGCTCGCCCAGACGCGGATCAACGACCGGCACCGCGGCGGCGCGCGCGACCGCGTCGTGGTGGAGGGCGAGCTCCTCGATCCGCGCCGGGTTGATGTTGTGCCCGCCGCGGATGATGACCTCCTTCTTGCGCCCGGTGAGGCGGAGATAGCCGCGGTCGTCGATGGTGCCGAGATCGCCGGTGAGGAACCAGCCGCCGGCGTTGAAGGCGGATTCGCTCGCGATCTGGTCGTCGAAATAGCCGAGCATCAGGCTCGCGCCGCGCCCCGCGACGAGGCCGGTCGCACCCGGCGGCAGGATGCGGTCGGGCTCGTCGGGATCGACGACGACGAGCGCGTAGCCCGCGCAGGCCCGCCCGCAGGTGCCGGTGATCAGCGCCGGATCGTCGCCCGGGCGCGTGTACTGATGCGCGTTGGTCTCGGTCATGCCGTAGCCCGATTGCGGCTCGATGCCGCGGTCGAGGAGCTCCTGGAGGAGGCCAGGCGGCGATGCCGCACCCGACACGCGGAAGGCGGTGACGCGGCCGAGCCGATCGAGCCCGCGCGCGCGCATCTCGGCGAGGAGATCGATCGCGTGCGTCGGCACGCCCACGAGATAGGTGGCGCCGGACTCGACCAGACGGTCGACCAGGCTCTCGCCGCGACCGCGGTCGTGGATCACGATCTCGGCGCCGCCGACGATCGCGGTGATGAGCGTACCGGTGCCGAGATTGTGGCTGAGCGGGCTCAGCGAGTAGACGACCGAGCCGGGGCCGATCCGCCAGTCGCGCGCGATTGCGCGCGCGGTGAGGAGGAGCGTGTTTTCCGAATGCATCACGCCCCTGGGCCGTCCGGTCGAGCCCGAGGTGAAGGCGAGATAGCCAACGCGGTTCGGATCGGCGCTGGGCGGCGGCGGCGCAGCCGCGGCAGCCAAGAGCCGGCCGGCGAAAGGCGGTCGTGCGTCGGGACCATCGAGGCGGTAGAGATGGCGGACGCAGCCGAGATCGGCGATCGCGGCCCCGATGTCGCGCGCCCCCCCGTCGGCGCCGAAGCCGTCCTGGTAGATGAGCGCCGCCGCCCGCATCCGCGCGAGAAGCTCGGCCACCTCGGCCACCGTGTGATTGCGATGCGGCGACGGCGAGATCACGTGGCCGTTCCGCGAGCAGGCGAGGACGGCGACGACCGATTCGATGCGGTCCGGCATCCAGAGCGCGACCCGCTGGCCCGGGCGCACGCCGCGCTGCGCGAGGTCGGCCGCGAGCGCGTCCGCCGCCGCGAGGAGCGTCCGCCAGTCGAGCGCGCGGTGCCGGTCGCGCACCGCGATGCGCTCGGGCATGCGCGCGGCGTGGCCGGCCGCGATCGCCCAGATCGTCTCGTCGCGCCAGAAGCCGCGCGCCGTATAGTCCGCGATCGTCGTCGCGGACAGGAGCGACAGGATTGTCGACGTCATCGGCCTCGGCCCGCCCGTATCGCCGGCGCGGATAATTTCATATAGAACCGGAATTGCAACCGATCGCGGAGCCGCGCGCGGCATGGGACGCTGGACCTACCGGAAGGGCCTTCACGACCTCGGGAACGGCGCCTGGGCCTATCTCCTGCCCGACGGGAGCTGGGGCTGGAGCAATGCCGGCCTGATCGTCGACGGCGGCGAGACGCTTCTCGTCGACACGCTGTTCGATCTCGCGCTGACCGGCGAGATGCTCGCCCGCATGCGCGATGCCGTGCCCGCGGCGCGCGCGATCGGGACGCTGGTCAACACCCACGCCAACGGCGACCACACCTATGGCAACCAGCTCGTCCATGGCGCCCGCATCGTGGCGAGCCGGGCCGCCCGCGACGAGATGGAGCGCCGCCCGCCCGCGGCCTTCATCGACCGGGTGAAGAACTGGCGCAACGAGGGCGAGAGAGGGCGGATCATTTGGGAGCTGATGGGCCGCAAGTTCGATTTCGCGGGCATCGTGAACACACTGCCGACCGAGACCTTCGAGCGCGAGGCGACGCTCCGCGTCGGCGACAAGCGGATCGAGCTCGTCAATGTCGGCCCGGCGCATACCCGCGGCGATACGCTCGTCCACGTGCCGGCCGACCGGCTGGTCTATACCGGCGACATCGTCTTCGTCGGCGGCCATCCCGTGATGTGGGCGGGCCCGGTCGCCAACTGGATCGCGGCCTGCGACCGCATCCTCGCCTGGGACGTCGAGACCGTCGTCCCCGGTCACGGCCCGATTACCGACAGGACCGGCGTGCGCGAGCTCCGCGCCTATCTCGTGACGCTCCGCGACGCCGCCCGCGCGCGCTTCGACGCCGGCCTCGACTGGGTCGCGGCGGCCGAGGAGATCGTCGTCGACCACTTCCCGCATTGGCTCGACCGTGAGCGCGTCTTCGTCAACGTCAACAGCCTCTACCGCGAGTTCACCGGCGACCGGAAGCCGCTCGCCGTGACCCGGGTCTACGAGGCGATGGCGCGCTGGTACTGGGCCAACCGGCCGGCCTCTGCCGACCACGCGCACCACGACCATTGAGCGGGACGGCGCCCCCTTGCTATCGTCGGGGTCGCGCGCGAGACGGGAGACGAGGCGGTGGCGCAGACCATTCGGACTTCGGCGATGACGCTGGTCGCGGCGGCGAACGCCGCCGTGCGCACGCTCTCGGTCGCCGAGGCGCGCGCGCTCCACGGCCGCGCCGATGTCACCTTCGTCGACATCCGCGATGTGCGCGAGGTGGCCAAGACCGGCCGCGTCGCCGGCGCCCACCACGTGCCGCGCGGCATGCTCGAGTTCTGGATCGATCCCGAGAGCCCCTATTTCAAGCCGTTCTTCGGCGAGGACAGGACCTTCGTCTTCTACTGCGCCGGCGGCTGGCGGTCGGCGCTCGCGGCCAAGACCGCGCAGGACATGGGGCTCGCGCCGGTCGCCCATATCGAGGGCGGCATGAAGGCCTGGATCGATTCGGGCGGACCGGTCGATCCGCCGAAGGAGACGCGCGAGCCGTCATGAGCCTCCGCTCCAACAGCCCCTATTCGCCCGACCTCCGCGGCTTCATCGCCTTTCTCGAGGCCGAACACCCCGAGCACGTGATCCGGATCACGCGCGAGGTCGACCCGAAATTCGGCGTCTCGGCGATCCTCCATCGGCTCGAGAAGGACGAGAAGTTCCCGCTCGTGATCTTCGAGAACGTCAAGGGCTCGCGCCTGCCGCTCGTCGCCAACATGCATGCGAGCTTCGAGCGGCTCCGCCTCGCGGTCGGGCTCGACAACGGCGGCGTCAGGGAGTTCGTCAAGGAGTGCGCGCGGCGCGAGGCGAGCCCGATCGCGCCGGTCGCGGTCGAGACCGGCCCGGTGCAGGAGATCGTCCGCCTCGGCGCCGACGTCGACATCGAGGCTTTGCCGGTCTGCACCTATCACGAGAAGGACGCCGGCAAGTACATCACCGCCGGCCTCGTCCTGATGCGCGACCCCGACACCGGCATCGACAATATCGGCATCTACCGCCTGATGGTGCACGAGCGGAACCTCCTCGGCGTCCAGATCTCGGAGACCGCCGACGGCAACGTGATCTGGAAGAAATACGAACGCCGCGGCCTCGCCTGCCCAATGGCGGTGATCCTCGGCCATCACCCGGCGTTCTTCATCGGCTCGCTCGCGTTCTCCTCGATCGACACCGACGAGCTCGCCGTCGCCGGCGCGATGCTCGGCCGGCCGGTGCCGCTGGTGCCCTGCCGCACCATCCCGCTCGCCGTGCCGGCGGACGCCGAGATCGTCCTCGAATGCGAGACCCGGCCGCACGAGCGCCGGCCCGAGGCGCCGTTCGGCGAGTTCCCCGGCACCTATGGGCCTGAGCGCATGAACCCGGTGGTCGAGATCAAGGCGATCACCCACCGGCGCGATCCGTTGTACCAGAACGCGTTCGTCGGCCATGCCGACAACCTCCTCCTCTCCGGCGTCATCCGCACCTCGTTCATCGAGAACGTCGTCAAGATCGCCTGCCCCACGGTGCGCGCCGTCGCCGTGCCGCGCTCGGGCCGGTTCCGCTTCATGTGCTTCATCGCGATCGAGAAGATGATGGAGGGCGAGGCGAAGCAGGCCGCGATGGCCGCCTTCGTCGCCGACCCGTTCCTCAAATTCGCCGTCGTCGTCGACCACGACGTCGATGTGTGGAACGATACCGAGGTTCTGCACGCGATCGCGACGCGGGTGCGTGCCGACCGCGACATCTTCATGGTGCCGTGGGCCAAGGGCTCGCCGCTCGATCCCGCGTCCTACGATCCGGCCCAGGGATCGCATCTCGTGACCAAGACCGGAATCGACGCGACGCGGAAGGACAACTACCCGGAGGAGATCGCGGTGCCGGACGCCGACGGGATCGACCTCGCCGACTTCATCCCGGGCTATCGCGCCCGCTAGAGCGCGGCCCGCGGCGGCACGACCCGACGACGACCGCGGCGAAGACTGCGGCGACGGGACGAGCGCTTGATCCGATGACCGGGAGGACGACGATGACCATGCTGAGCCGCGACGAGCTCGAGAGACTGTCACCCGCCGAGGAGGCGGCGTTCCCCTCGCCGGTGCCGACCCAGGTCGTCTCGAGCGATGAGTTCTTCCCGATCCCGCAGACCGAGAAGCAGAAGCGGGTCGAGGCCCGGCTCAAGGTTCTCGGCGACGAGAACGCGCGACGGAACGGGCTCTCGCGCCGGGGCTTCTTCAAGACCGCGGCCGGCATGGCGACCGCGTTCGCGGCGATGAACGAGGTGTTCGGGCCGCTCTACGACGTCGGCCGCGCGGAGGCGGCGAGCGTCGATGTCGCGCAGGCACGCGCGCAAGGGCTCGCCGGCCAGTTCATCATGGACGTCCACACCCATTTCCTCCGCGACGACACGCGGCTGATGAACTTCGTCCGCGCGCGCGAGAACGTCGGCAAGGCGGGCTGGAACCCGGCGCTCGTCGGCAACGCGCAGACTATCGACGACCTCAAATACCCGAACTGGTTCAAGGAGATTTTTCTCGACAGCGACACCAAGGTGGCGCTGATCTCGGGCTCCGGCTCGGAGGAGCCGCGCGACTGGTTCCTCACCAACGAGATGAAGCATGCCGCGCGCGCACGCGTGAACCGCGACGCCGGCACGCGGCGCTGCCTCGCCCACGCGATCGTCATGCCCGGCATGCCCGGCTGGCTCGACGAGGTCGACCGCGTCATCGTCGAGCTCAAGCCCGATTCGTGGAAGGGCTACACGGTCGGCGACAACACCAACAAGCCACTCAGCCGGCATCCGTGGCGGATGGACGACGAGAAGCTCCTCTATCCCTTCTACGAGAAGATCCTGAAGGCCGGCCACACCATCGTCTGCGTGCACAAGGGGCTCTATCCGCCCTCGACCGAGCGCAACTTCCCCCACCTCGTCCCCTACGCCAAGGTCGACGACGTCGGCCGCGCCGCGAAGGACTGGCCTGAGATCAACTTCGTCATCTACCACTCCGCCTATCGCTGGGCGGCGGGTGGCAATGCCGCCGACGGACTGCGCCAGTTCGAGGAGACCGGCCGCGTCGAATGGACGTCCGACCTCGCCGAGATTCCGGAGAAGTTCGGCGTCTCGAACGTCTATGGCGATCTCGGCCAGATCTTCGCGCAGACGACCGTCGTCGAGCCGAGACTGTGCGCCGCGCTGATGGGGATGCTGGTCAAGGGCCTCGGCGCAGACCACGTGATCTGGGGCACCGACGCGGTGTGGACCGGCGCGCCGCAATGGCAGATCGAGGCGCTGCGCCGGCTCGAGATCCCCGAGGACATGCAGAGAAAGCACGGCTTCGCGCCGCTCGGCGCCGCCGATGGTCCAGTCAAGACCGCGATCTTCGGCGCCAACTCGGCGACGATGTACAAATACGACATCCGCCGCGCCGGTCTCGAGACCGACCGCGTCACCGCGCTCAAGGCCGACTACGACGGCGCCGGGCCGGGGCGGAGCAATCTCCGCTACGGCTATGTCGTGAAGGGCTGACGCGCGGACGAGGATCGGGTCGAGGATCGGGCCGAGGGTCGGGCCGCGTCATCCGCCCGGCGACGCGCGCGCCGGGCGGGTGCGAATCATCAGCGACATCAGTGTCGTCGTCACCGCGAGCAGGATCATCGCGCTCCCGAACAGCGACCAGTGGATGCCGACCAGCGCGCCGCCGATGCCGACCGTGACGCCCGAGAAGGCGCGGAGCCCGAGCCCAAACATGTGGTAGAGCCCGACGACGCGGCCACGGATCTCGGGTGGGGCGTTGAGCTGGACGAGCGTCTGTGCGGTCGAGTTGTAGGTGAGATCGAGGAAGCCCGCGACGAACAGGAGCGCGACCGCGAGCGCGTAGACCTCGGTCATCGCGAAGCCGCCGATCGCGCAGCACCACAGCATCGCGAGCCCAACCGCGATCTGCGGCCGGGCGAGGACGACGCCGCGGCTCTCGAGCAGGATCCCGGCGACGAGCGCGCCCGCCGCGGTCGCCCCGAGAAGAATGCTGTAGGAGAGATCGGCGTGGTCGTGGCCGAAATCATGGGCGAACTCGGGCATCTGCGCCTGATAGGCGTTCCCGACCAGGAGCGAGGCGCCGCCCGCGAGCGCGATCATCGTCACCACGATGCGGTTGCCGAGGATGCGGCAGATGGTCTCGAAGATGTCGGCGAAACCGCGGATCGCCTGGCGCTGCGCTCGCTTCTCGCTCGAGAAATGCGGACCGTAGGGCGCCTTCCACAGCCACAGCGTGAGCGGCACGTAGATCAGGACGTTGAACAGGATCCCCCAGGCCGGGCCGAGCACCAGCATGATCGCGCCGCCGACCGCGGGGCCCATCAGGAGCCCGAGCGTGCGGAACATCGAGATCAACCGGATCGCGCTCTGGAGCTGCGCCGGGCCGACGATGTCGTGCACCAGGACCTGGCCCGCCGGCCCCCACAGGACGCCCGCGAAGCCGTGCATGGTGAGGATCACCATCGCGTGCCACTCGCGCAGCGTGTCGGTGAGCAAGAGCACGCCCCACGACAGCGACGCCAGCATGAACATCACCATGCCGAGCTGGATGATGCGGCGCGGATCGAAGCGGTCGGCGAGCGCGCCGGTCCACACCGAGAAGAACAGGAACGGCAGCCAGTGCGACACGACCGCGAAGCCGCCGAGCGCGGGCGACTGGAACCTCTCGTAGATGATCCAGTAGCTGATCACGTGCTCGATGCTGTCGGCCATCATCGCGGCCGCCGAGCCGATCAGATAGATACGGGCACCGCGATGGCGCAGCGCGGCGAAGGCCTGCTGCGGCGCCGGGGCGCCGGCGGCGGTCTGTCGCGGCTCGCTCACGTCGGGCCAGCCGTCATCAGATCACGCGGCCTTCGCCGTAGGCAAGTCACTCGGCCTTCGCCGTAGGCAAGTCACGCGGCCTTCGCCGTAGGCAAGTCACGCGGCCTTCGCCGCTGGCTCGCGCCGCGCGGCCTTAATCATGTCGGCCGCCTTCTCGGCGATCATGATGGTCGGCGCGTTGGTGTTGCCCGAGACGAGCCGCGGCATGATCGAGGCGTCGACGACGCGCAGGCCCGCGATGCCATGGACGCGGAGCTCCGGATCGACGACGGCGGCCGGATCGATCCCCATCTTGCAGGTGCCGACGGGGTGATAGACGGTGGCGCCCGTCTCGCGCGCATAGCCGAGGAGCTCGTCGTCGGTCTCGAGCCGCTCGCCGGGGCGGATCTCCTCGGCCCGCCACGGCGCGAGCGCCGGCGCACCGAGGATCTTCCGGCTCCAGCGCATACCGGCGACCGTCGTCTGGCGGTCGAGCGGGCTCGCCAGGAAATTGGCGCGGATCGCCGGATGGGCGGCGGGATCGGCCGATTTCAGATGCACGCTGCCGCGGCTCTCGGGCCGGAGCTGGCACGGCGCGCAGGAGATGCCGGGAAAGCGGTCGAAGATGCGCTTGACCGGATCGGCGAAGCTCGCGGGGTGGATGTGATACTGGACGTCCGGCGTCTCGAGCTCGGGCCGGGTGCGGACGAACGCGACCACGCTCGCCGCCGGCAGCGTGAGGAGCCCGGTCTTGAACAGCGCGTAGCGCGCCACCTCGCACACCAGCGGCAGCCCGCGCGACAACTCGTTGAAGCTGACCGGCTGCGTCGCCCGCCACTGCATGCGGATGATGAGGTGATCCTGCAGGTTCTCGCCGACGCCGGGAAGATCGTGCGCGACGGCGATCCCGAGATCGCGGAGCCGCGCCGCCTGGCCGATGCCGGAGAGCTCGAGGATCTGCGGCGAGGCGATCGCGCCGGCAGCGATGATGACCTCGCGCCCGGCGCGCGCGGTGCGGACCTCGCTTCCGACCCGGTACTCGACGCCGGTCGCGCGGCGGCCGTCGAGGAGGACGCGGCGCGCCAGCGCGTTGACCTCGACATGGAGATTGGGGCGCGACTGCGCGGGCTTCAGGAACGCCTGCGCGGTCGAGGCGCGCTTGCCGTTCTGGACGGTCACCTGGCTGTAGCAGATGCCTTCCTGGTTCCAGCCGTTGTAGTCGTCGTTCCGCGGCAGGCCGATCTCGGTCGCCGCCGCGATGAAGGCATCGCAGATCGGGTTGGTCATCGTGAGATCGGTCACATCGAGCGGACCGCCGACGCCGTGCAGCGCGCTCGCGCCGCGGTGGTTGTTCTCCGACTTCTTGAAATAGGGCAGCACGCTCTCGAACGACCAGCCGCGGCAGCCGAGCTGGGCCCAGATGTCGTAGTCCTGGCGCTGGCCGCGCACATAGATGAGGCCGTTGATCGACGACGAGCCGCCGAGCACCTTGCCGCGCGGAATCGGGATCGCGCGGCCGGCGAGCGCGGGCTCGGGCTCGGTCGCGTAGCGCCAGTTGACGTCGGGGTTATCGAGCGTCTTCACGAAGCCGGCCGGCACGTAGATCCAGGGGTTGGTGTCCCGGCCGCCCGCCTCGAGGAGGAGGACGCGCACCGCGGGGTCCTCGCTCAACCGGTTCGCGAGCACGCAGCCGGCCGAGCCGGCGCCCACGATGATGTAATCGACGTCCATGCGCGTTCTCCGTGCCGCGCGGTGGCGCGGTCGCGGAAGCTTGGGTTACGACCGACCCGCGCGTCAAGGCGCGGCTTCGACACCCGGCGTTCCGCGTGCTATCGAGGCGCTCGCGCAACCGGGGATCGCCGATGACCGCGCCGCTCGAGGGGCCCACGTCCCGCTTCTACGTCTCACAGCGCCTCCGTCTGCATTACGTCGACTGGGGCAACCCGGACGCGCCGCCGCTCGTCCTCCTGCATGGCGGGCGCGACCACTGCCGCAACTGGGACTGGACCGCCGAGGCGCTCCGGCGCGACTGGCACATCATCGCGCCCGATCTCCGCGGCCACGGCGACAGCCAATGGTCGGGCGACGGCAACTACACGATGGCGGGCTATCTCTACGACTTCGCCCAGCTCATCCACCAGCAGAACCTCGCGCCGGTCACCATCGTCGCCCACTCGCTCGGCGGCAACATCGCGCTCCGCTATGCCGGCATCTATCCCGACAACGTGCGCAAGCTGGTCGCGATCGAAGGCCTCGGCCCCTCGCCCAAGGTGCTCGCCGAGCGCGCCAGCGAGACCGTCGTCGACCGCATGCGCAAATGGGTCGACGAGAGCCGCAAGCTCGCCGGCCGCCTGCCGCGCCGCTACGCCTCGATCGAGGAGGCGTTCAAGCGGATGCAGGAGGAGAACCCGCATCTGTCGCCCGAGCGTGCCCGCCATCTCACCGCGCACGGCGTCAACCAGAACGAGGACGGCACCTATGGCTGGAAGTTCGACAACTATGTCCGCGTCTGGCCGCCCTACGACATGACGCGCCGGGATGTCGAGCTCCTGTGGTCGGCGATCACCTGCCCGACGCTGCTCGTCTACGGCAAGGAGAGCTGGGCGTCCGATCCCTCGATCGACGGCCGCGCCGCGCATTTCCGCGACGCGCGCGTCGTCCTGATGGAGAAGGCGGGACACTGGGTCCATCACGACCGCTTCGAGGCCTTTCTCGACGAGGTGCGCGCCTTTCTCTAGCGCGGCCCAGCCGCGGGTCTCTAGCGCGGCCCAGCCGCGGGTCTCTAGCGCGGCCCGGGCGCGGGCTCTGGCGCGAGCGAGCGCGGGCCGCCGCCGTCCTTGCCAGGCTCCCGCGCCTCGCGCATGCTCGCCCGGCAATTCGAGGAGCTCGTCCGCCATGGCCCGTCTCGCCGCAAAGTGCGCGTTCGTCACCGGGGCCGGCGGTGCGATCGGCGGCGCGATCGCGCGCCGCTTCGCCGTCGAAGGCGCCCGCGTCTTCTGCACCGACAGCGACGGCGCCGCCGCCGGGCACACCGCGGCCGACATCGCGGCCAAGGGCGGCACCGCCTTCGCCCGCGCGCTCGATGTCCGGAAATCGTCCGACGTCCACGCCGCGATCGAGACCGCGGTCGCGGCGTTGGGGCGGCTCGACATCGTCGTCAACACCGCCGCCAACGACGATCCGACCGCACCCGCGGGCGATCTCGACGAGGCGGACTGGAACGACGCGATCGCGGTCAACCTCACCGGCACGTTCCTGGTGTGCAAATACGCGCTGCCGAAGCTGATCGCCGGCGGCGGCGGGCGCATCATCAACATCGCCTCGCAGCTCGGCCAGGTCGTGATCCCGAACCGGCCCGCTTATGTCACGAGCAAGGCGGCGGTGATCCAGCTCTGCCGCTCGCTCGCGCTCGACTACGCCAAGCACAACATTCGGGTGAACAGCCTGTCGCCCGGCGCGATCGAGACCCGCCGCCTCCTCCGGCGCTTCGGCACCATGGATGAGGCGCGCGCGGTGCTGGCCCCCGGCCACCCGATCGGCCGCCTCGGCCAGCCCGACGAGATCGCCCACGGCGCGGTCTTCCTCGCGAGCGATGAATCCTCGTTCATGACCGGCGCCGATCTCGTGATCGACGGCGGCTACACCGCGGTCTGAAGCCGCAGAGGCACGGCACGGGAGGCGCGACCATGCTCGACATCGCCGGCATCACGGTGCCGCCCGGCACGCGGCGGCGCCACGCGCTCGAGCTTCTCGAGCTCGCCGAAGGCACCAAGGTGTCGCTGCCGCTCGATCTGATTGCGGGCGCCCGGCCGGGACCGCGGCTCTATCTCGGCGCGGCGATCCATGGCGATGAGGTCAACGGCGTCGCGATCCTCTACAAGGCGCTCGCCGGCATCGACCCGGCGACGCTCCGCGGCAGCATCGTCTGCGTGCCGGTGCAGCATCCGTTGTCGTTCCACGCCGACCACCGGCTGCCGTTGTCGCAATTCATGAAGTCGCCGCTCGACCAGGCGCCCGCCGATGCCTGGACCTGCTTTCCCGGCGCCAAGGACGGCAACCTCGCCCAGATCGTCGCGGCGACGCTGTTCGACCTCGTCTGCCGCTGCAACTGGGCGGTCGACATCCACACCCCGACGCGCGGCGGCCGCTACGTGCCGATCGCGATCCTGCCGCATCCGCGCCTCGGCGAGAACCACGCCCGCGCCGAGGCGATGGCGCATGCGATGGGCAGCGGCTGGATCATGCGCACCGACACCGGCTTCTACGTCGCCGACGGCATCCTCTGCGTCGAGGCGACGCGCGCGGGCGTGCCCTCGTTCACCTTCGAGACCGGCGAGGGCGGCCGGCTCGAGGAGGACGTCATCGACGACGGCGCGCGCTGCATCCGGAACATCATGCGCTGGCTCGACATGATCGACGGCGCGCCCGAGCCGGCCGCCCGGACCCATGTGATGCGCGAGTTCGTCGGCCTCCGCGCCCAGCGTGGCGGCCTCCTCGTCAACCGGCGGAAGCTCGGCGATGTCGTCCGCAAGGGCGACGTCCTCTGCTCGATCAAGAACATCTACGGCGACGAGGTGGAGACGATCATCGCGCCCGCCGATGCCATGTTCGTGCGCACCACGACGCTCTCGACCGTCTCGCGCGGCGAGCGCGCGGCGACGCTCGGCCTCCTTTGACCGGCACGGACGAGATACGCGCGCGGTTCGCCGCGCGGCTCGCGGCGCGGCAGGAGGAGCTCGTCGAGCTCTGCCGCGCGCTGGTGCGGATCGACAGCCAGAACCCGCCCGGCGACACCTCAGGCCTCGTCGGCGCGATCGAGGCGGCGCTCGCCGCCGTCCCCGGCATCGAGACCCGCCGCATCGTCGCCAAGCCGCCCGCGGTCAACCTCCTCGCCCGCATCGCCGGCGCCGCACCCGGCCGAAGGCTCGTCTTCAACGGCCATCTCGACGTGTTCCCGATCGGCACCGGCGCCTGGACCACGGCGCCGCTCGGGGCGGAGCGTCGCGACGGGCGCATCTATGGCCGCGGCGCGTGCGACATGAAGGCGGGCGTCGCCGCGACCGTCATCGCCTTCCTGACGCTCGCCGAGTTCCGCACCGCCTGGCACGGCGAGGCCGTGCTCGCGCTGGTCGGCGACGAGGAGACCGGCGGCACGTGGGGGACGCAGCACCTCCTCGCCGAGGTGCCGGAGGCCCGCGGCGATGCGATGCTCAACGCCGACGCCGGCTCGCCCTTCGTCGCCCGCATCGGCGAGAAGGGCCATCTCTGGGTCGAGATCGAAGCGGCAGGGATCGCGAGCCACGCGGCGCACGCCCATCTCGGCCGCAACGCCGTCGATGCGCTGATCGCCGCCCTCGCGCCGGTCCGCGCGCTCGCCGGCGAGACCGCGACGCTGCCGCCCGCGCTCGCCGCCACGATCGCGACGGCGAAGCCGGTCTCGGAGCCGATCTCGGGCGCCGGCGAGAGCGACACGCTCCGGCGCATCACCGTCAACATCGGCCGCATCGAGGGCGGCATCAACGTCAACACCGTGCCGGATCGCGCGCGCGCGCTGGTCGACATCCGCCTGCCGCCGGGAACGACCATCGCCGAGATCGAGGCGCGGCTTGCCGCGATCCTCGACCCCCTGCCCGACGTCGCGTGGAAGATCCTCGCGGCGTGCGAGCCGAACTGGACCGACCCGGACCACGAGATCGTCGCGCTCGTCCTCCGCAATGCCGCGGCCGTGATGGGCCGCGCGGTCGCGGTCAACCTGCGGCCCGGCTTCTCGGATTCGCGCTTCTACCGCCAGGCTGGCGTGCCGAGCGTCGTCTACGGCGTCGCGCCGCACAACATGGGCGGCGTCGACGAATACGCCGAGATCGCCGACATGGTCGCGGTCGCGGCGGTGCACGGCCTCACCGCGTTCGACTTCCTCGGCCGGACCTGATCTCAGACGAAGGGCGGCTTGGGTGCGAGCCCGAACTCGACCCGGCCCGCGTTCTCGGCGGCGAAGGCGGGCGTCAGGACGAAGTGGCTCCGGAGCACGTGGATGTCGCGGAAGGCGCGCTGCAGCGGATCGCCGTCGAGCGCGACGCCGGTGCCGGCATCGCAGAACAGGTCGTAGACGACCCGCGTCGCCACGTCGACCGCCTCGACCGCCATCATGCGCATCCGCACGCGGTCGGCGACGGGCACGGTTTCGCCCGCCTCGTAGCGATGCGCGAACTCGGCCACGACCGCGAGGAACTGCCGGCGCGCGCCGTCGAGGCGTGCGACCGCGCGGCCGAGAATCGACTGCGACGACGGCCATTCGGTCTGCGACGACGGCATGCGCGCGTTCCAGCGCTGCACCAGCCGATCGCGGTAGGCATTGATCGCGGCCTCTGCGATGCCGACCGCCGGTGCGGCAATGACGAAGGCGAATAGCGTGCCGGTCGGCCGGGTGTCGTCGCCCTTGGCCGCGGCGACGTCGCGCCGGCCGAGCTCGGCATAGACGGCGACGCGGTGCGCCGGCACGACGAGCTTGTCGAGGTGGACGGACTTGCTGCCGGTGCCGCGCATCCCCATCGCGTACCAGTCGTCCTCGATCCGGACGTCGCGGCGCGGCACGAGCGAGGTCAAGACGCGCTTCGGGTCCTCGGGCGCGCGGGCGCTCAGGAGGAACCAGCTCGCGTAGTCGGCGCCGCTGACATAGGGCCAGCGGCCGTCGAGGATGACCGCCCCGTCGGCGCCATAGGCGGCGGTGACGGGCGGCCCCATCACGAGGCCGGTGAACAGCGGCCGGCCATCGGCCCGCACCTCGGCCAAAGCGCGCGCCGGATACCAGCCGACGAGATAGTTCTGGTAGCCGACCAGCGACTGGGTCCAGGCCGTCGACGCGCAGCCCTCGGCGAGTGTCGCCGCGACCTCGATGTGGGCGCGGATGCCGGCGCCGAGACCGCCCTGGTCGGCCGGCAGGAGGATCCGGAACAGCCCCGCCGCGGCGAGGGCGTCGTGCACCTCCGGCAGAAGCGTCCGTCGGCGCTCGGTCTCGTCGGCGCGCGCGGCGAGGACCGGCACGAGGGCGCGGGCGCGGGCAAGGAGGGCGTCGCGGTCGGCCGGATCGGTCGTCGCGGGCGCGGCGGGCGAGGCGGTATCCATCGTCCGTTGGTAACAGGGCCGCCTCGGTGCGTCCACCCCGCTCGGCAGGGCGCGAAACGGCGTGACAGCGGCCGCCGCGCGGCGCCATCCTCAGGCCCATGCCCTCGACCCCGCTCGTCTTCCGATGGACCGCCGGTATCGCGCCCTTGCATGTCGCCCGCGTCCGCGACATCACGGAGCGCCAGGACGACGAGGCGCGGCCGAGGCGCCACGGGGCCGAGCGCGCCCGCATCGGGCGGCGCGCCGCCTCGGGCGAGAGGGGTGCGGCGCTTGCCTACGGGATCAACCAGAAGCTGACCGCGATGATCGGCGTCGACCACGCCTGCCAGACGGTTCTCCGCCACCCCGCTGCGGCCGGCCTCGCCGCCGCGCGCGACCGCCGTCACGCGGACCATCACCCCGGGCCACAACCATGACACGTGCCGCGACCGTCTTCGTGGTCGACGACGACGCGGCCGTGCGCGACGGGCTCGACACGCCCCTCGCCGCCTATGGCTACACCGTCGAGACCTTCGAGAGCGCCGAACGCTTCCTCGACCGGCCGCCACCGGATGCCGGCGGCTGTATCGTGGCCGACATGCGGATGCCGGGCATGGGCGGGCTCGAGCTCCTGCGCGAGCTGGCGCGGCGCGGCGTCACGGTCCCGGTCATCATCATCACCGGCCATGGCGACATCCCGATGACGGTCGCCGCGTTCAAGGCCGGCGCGGTCGATTTCCTCGAGAAGCCGTTCGACGGCGATGCCCTGGTCGGCGCGATCGACGAGGCGCTGAAGCGGCGCGGCGCGGCGATGGCCGATCTGCCCGCGCGCGACGCCCTCGCCGCCCGGCTCCGCGAGCTCAGCCCGCGCGAGCGCGAGGTCATGGACCTGGTGGTCGCCGGCCTCCCCAACAAGGTGATCGCGCACCGCCTCGGCATCGCGGTCCGCACCGTCGAGGTGCACCGCGCCCGGCTGATGGAGAAGTCCGGCGCGCGCAACCTGTCCGAGCGCGGCCGCATCGCGATCCGGCTCGAAGGGCCCCGCTGACGGAGCCTTTCCGGGTCGCCGCTAGTGGACAACCACAATAGGAGCCCGCGGCCCCCATCCGTAGCTTCCGCGACCCCGTATGAGTGCGGATGGAGCCATCCACCGCAGTCGGTTGATCCATGTCTTGCGGCAACGCGAGACGATTAGGGAATCGCCCGCGCGATGGACTTCGAGGTCGTCCTCACACTCCTGACGCTGACCGGTCTCGAGATCATCCTCGGGATCGACAACATCGTCGTCATCGCGATCATCGCCGCGACCCTTCCCGTCCACCAGCGCGAGAAGGCCCTGATCATCGGCCTGTCGCTCGCGATGATCACCCGCCTCCTCCTGTTGTTCTCGCTGAGCTGGATCGCCGGTCTCACCGCGCCGATCGCCACGCTCGGCACGTTCGAGATCTCCGGCCGCGACCTCCTGATGCTCGCCGGCGGCGTGTTCCTGATCGTCAAGGCCGTGACCGAGATGCACGCCGCGGTCGCCGAGGAGGGCGAGCACGGCGGCGGCCGCCGCGCCACGAGCTTCAGGAACGCGCTGGCCCAGATCGTGATGCTCGACATCGTGTTCTCGTTCGATTCGGTCATCACCGCGGTCGGCATGGCGAACCAGCTCTGGGTCATGGCGACCGCGGTGATCATCGCGGTGATCGTGATGCTGATCGCCTCGGGCCCGATCATCCGCTTCATCCACGTCAACCCGTCGGTGAAGATGCTGGCGCTCGCCTTCGTGCTGCTGATCGGCGTGATTCTCTGCGCCGACGGCTTCGGCTACCCGATCCCGAAGGGCTATCTCTACTTCGCGATGATGTTCTCGGTGTTCGTCGCCGGGCTCAATATCATCTGGAGCCGGCGCGTGGAGCGCCGTGCCGCCGCGCGCGCCGCCGCCGAGAACGGCGACGCCAAGAGCGAGAGCGCGACCGCCTAGCGACGCCGGGAGAAGCCCAGCCGGGACAAGCCCAGCCGGGACTAACCCAGGCCGCCCGCGCGCCCCGTTCCGCTGTTCGGACCCCCGTCCGACCACTACAATCAGCCGCGACCGAGGGCCGCCGGCACCCTGCCGCGCGGGGCGATGCGGTGTGGCGCGCGATGAACATCCTCCTCACCCCGGCCCGGATCGGCCCGGTCGAGATCCCGAACCGGATCGTGATGCCGCCGATGACCACGCGGTCCTCGGACGAGGCGGGCTTCGTCACCGAGGACGCCCTCGCCTACTACGCCGCCCGGGTGCGGGGCGGCGTCGGCCTGATCACGGTCGAGATGGCCTCGCCCGAGAAGGCCGGCCGCCATCGCTTCCGCGAGCTCGGCATCTACGACGACCGGTTCATCCCCGGGCTCCGCCGCCTCGTCGACATGATCCATGCCGGCGGGTCCAAGGCCTCGATCCAGCTCGGCCACGGCGGCGGCCACACCCGGATCGACATCTCGGGCGAGACCCCGGTCGCGCCGTCGGCGATCCCGCATCCGGTCTATGAGATCACCTTCGAGACCATCGTGCCCGAGGCGATGAGCGTCGCGCGCATCGCGGCCGCCGTCGCCGCCTATGCCGCCGCCGCGGTCCGCTCCCGCGAGGCCGGCTTCGACTGCGTCGAGATCCACGCCGCCCACGGCTATCTGATCTCGCAGTTCCACACCCCGTTCGAGAACCGCCGCACCGACGCCTATGGCGGCGCGCTCGCGAACCGCGCCCGCTTCGGGCTCGAGGTGCTGCGCGCGGTCAAGGCCGCGGCGCCGACGCTCGGCGTCGTCTACCGGCTCTCGGTCGAGGACTATTTTCCCGACGGCATGCCCTACGAGGAGGGCCGCGAGATCGCGGTCTGGGCGGCGGAGGCGGGCGCCGATGCGCTCCACATCTCGGCCGGCCATTACCGGTCGCTGCCGTCGGCGGCGCGGATGAACCCGACGATGGCGCTCCCCGAGGCGACGTTCCTCGGCTACGCCTCCGGCATCAAGGCACGCGTGAAGGTCCCCGTGATCGCTGTCGGCCGGCTCGGCGATCCGGCCGTCGCGACCGCGGCGGTCGCCGAGGGCAAGGCGGATTTCGTCGCCATCGGCCGCCCGCTCGTCGCCGATCCGGACTGGGTGGCGAAGCTCCGGCGCGGCGCGCCGATCCGCCGCTGCCTCGCCTGCAACACCTGCATCAACGAGATGCGGGGCGGCATCGGCATCTCGTGCGTCGTCAACGGCATGGCCGGGCGCGAGCGCGCCTTCGCCGACGCCCGCCCGCCGCAAGGCGAGCGCATCGCCGTGATCGGGGCGGGCCCCCGCCGGGCTCACCTATGCCGCCCTCGTCGCCGCCGGCAACAGCGTCACCCTGTTCGAGCGCGCGGCCGTGCCGGGCGGCGGGTTCCGCCACGCCGGCAAGGCGCCGCTGTTCCAGGAGGTCGAGGCGCATCCTTTGGTGTTCGAGCGCTACATCGCAGACCTGGTCGCCGACTGCACGCGCCAGGGCGTCGTCATCCGCTGCGGCACCGACGTCCGCGCCGATCCGGCGCTGCTCGCGCCGTTCGACCGCCTCGTCGTCGCGACCGGCGCGCGCGCCCGCTTCGGCCTCGGCGCGCTCGCCCCTGCTCTACTCGATCTCGGGGCCGGGCGCTGGCCGGGGCTCCGCCGTCTCCTCGCCGATCCGAAGCTCCGCGACTGGTTCTATTACCGCGCGCGCACGCCGACCGCCGACCGCATCCGCGCGCTCGCCCGCCCCGGCCAGACCGTGATCGCGATCGGCGATGCGGTCGCGGCGGGCAAGAGCAAGGAGGCGATCCGGAGCGCCTTCGACGCGGCACTCCTCGGCGCCGGCGGGCGGGCGGGATGACGGCGTGCTAGACTGAGCGCATCGGCTGGCCGGAAACGGGAGGGACGACATGGCGCGTGTTCTCGACGACGCACGGCAGCGGACCGTCAAGGCGCCGGTGCAGTTCGCGCTCCGGACCGGCGAGACGCCGGTGACGCTGGTCGGCCGGCCTGGCGAGGCGCAGGTCCAGACGAGCGGCGGGTTCGAATGGAAGGACATCGTCGTCGCCGACGGGCGCCCGGTCGCCGACCGCCTTGACCTCGACCGCGAGGGATTCGTGCTCCGGCGCCACGACACCGCGATGGTCGATTTCTACGACGAGGCCGAGGTCTCAGCGGTCTATTACCCGGAGATGGAGCGGCTGGTGAAGGCCGAGACCGGCGCCGCCAAGGTGATCGTGTTCGACCACACGATCCGGAACGACGATCCGGCCGCGCAGACGGCCAAGGGGCTGCGGGCGCCGGTCTCGACCGTCCACAACGACTCACCATCGCGTCCGCCGCGCAGCGCGTGCGCGACCTCCTGCCCGCCGACGAAGCCGACCGGCGGCTCGCCCGGCGCTACGGCTCGATCAATGTGTGGCGGCCGATCCGCGGGCCGGTCGAGAACAAGCCGCTCGCGATCTGCGCCTACGACGCGATCGAGACCGGCGATCTCGTCGCCGCCGAGCGCCGCTACGGCGACCGCATCGGCGGCATCTACTACCTCGCCTACAACCCGGCGCAGCGCTGGACCTATTTCCCGCGCATGACGCGCGCGGAGGTGATCGTGCTCAAATGCTTCGATTCGCTCACCGACGGCACCGCGCGCTGGACCGCGCACGGCTCGTTCGAGGATCCCGCGGCGCCTTCCGGCGCGCACCCGCGCGAGAGCATCGAGATCCGGACCCTCTATTTCTTCGACTGAGGCGCCGACCATGAAGCTCGAGGGCGCCGTCGCCATCATCACCGGGTCCTCGAGCGGCGTCGGCGCCGCGACGGCCCGGAAGCTCGCCCGCCGCGGCGCGCGCGTCGTCGTCAACTGCACGCGGCGCGTTGCCGAGGGCAATGCCGTCGTCGCCGACTGCAAGGCGGCCGGCGCCGATGCGATCCTGACGACCGGGCAGATGATCGTCTGCGATTCCGGCGCCGGGCTCGGCCCGATGGGCTCCTCGACCCCGCCGCGCCGCGGCAACCGCTGACACCGCCCGCGCCCGCGGTCCCGGGCGAACCCCTCTTGCGCCGGCGGATCGATGGTGACAGCATCCACCCCGATTTTCCGTTCCGCAGCACGTTCTCGGACGAAGGAGGCGGCGTGAAGGCGCCCAAATTCAGCTATGTGCGCGCAGAGAGCGTGGACCACGCGCTCGCGCTCCTCGACCAGCACGGCGACGAGGCCCGCATCCTGGCCGGCGGCCAGAGCCTGATGCCGACGCTCAACATGCGGCTGTCGCGGCCGCAGCTTTTGATCGACATCAACCGCCTCGACGCGCTCAAGGGCATCGCGCTCCAGGGCGATCGGGTGCGCATCGGCGCGCTCGCCCGCCATGTCGAGGTCCTGAACTCGCCGGTGGTGGCGAAGAACCTGCCGCTGATCGCCGAGGCGATGCCGCATGTCGCGCATGTCGCGGTCCGGAACCGCGGCACGTTCGGCGGCTCGGTCGCGCTCGCCGATCCGGCGGCCGAGATGCCGGCCTGTGCGCTCGCGCTCGGCGCGACCTTCGTCGTCCAGAGCAGCAAGGGCCGACGCGAGATCGCGGCCGATTCCTATTTCAAGGGCCTCTACGAGACCGCGCGCGCCGTCAACGAGATCCTGGTCGAGGCGCTGATCCCGGTCGAGAAGCCGGGCACCGTCTCGGTCTTCCTCGAGCTCGCGCGCCGGCACGGCGATTTCGCGATGGCCGGCCTCGCCTGCCACGCGCGGATCGACAAGGGCGTCATCGCCGAGGCGCGCCTCGTCTATTTCGCGAGCGAGGTCAGGCCGACGCTCGCCACCCGCGCGATCGCCGCGATCAAAGGCAAGCCGTGGAACGACGCGACGCGCGATGCGGCGCTCGCCGCGCTCGCCGACGATCTCGACCCGATGACCAATCTCCACGGCAGCGCGGCGATGAAGCTCCATCTGCAGCGCGTTCTGACGCGGCGCGCGATCGATCAAGCCGTCGCGCGGGCGAGGGCGGCATGACCGGCGAGGAGACGACCGAGATCACGCTCACCGTCAACGGCGAGCGCATCGCGCGACGGGTGCGGGTGCGCGAGCATCTGGTCGACTTCCTGCGCGGTGAGTTGCAGCTCACGGGCTCGCATCTCGGCTGCGAGCACGGTATCTGCGGCGCGTGCTCGGTGCGCGTCGACGGCGTCGTCGTCCGCGGCTGTCTGATGCTCGCCGTGCAGGCCGACGGCGCCGAGGTGACGACGATCGAGGGGCTGACCGACACCGGCGAGATCGCCGATCTGCAGGCCGCGTTCGTCGAGCGGAACGCCCTCCAATGCGGCTTCTGCTCGCCCGGCATGCTGGTGACCGCGGCCGATCTCCTCAAGGCGGCCAAGCCCGCGACGCGCGAGGAGATCCGGAACTTCCTGTCCGGCAATTTCTGCCGCTGCACCGGCTATCACGCGATCGTCGATGCGGTCGAGACGACGCTCAACAAGCGCCTCGGACGATAGGGGCGGAGATCATGGCGAACGACATCCCGACCAAGGCGACGCTGACGCCCTTCGACCGGCCGAACAGCTATGTCGGCCGCAACCTGTCGCGCCCGGGCGCGCGGCGCGCGGTCGCCGGCCGCGGCACCTATACCGACGACGTGGTGCTGCCGCGCATGCTGCACGGCGCGTGCGTGCGGAGCCCCTATGCGCACGCCAAGATCGTCCGCATCGACACGACCGCGGCGCGGAAGGCGCCCGGGGTCGCGCTGGTCATGACCGGGGCCGAGCTCGCCAAGCGCTGCACCGCGCCCTGGATGGGCACGCTCAAGGTCTTCGAGGGCATGAAGTCGGCACCGCAATACCCGATGGCGGTCGACCGCGCCTGCTGGCAGGGCGAGCCCGTGGTGTTCATCGCCGCGCGCACGCGCGCCGAGGCCGAGGACGCGGCGGAGCTGGTCGAGGTCGCCTGGGAGGAACTCCCGGTCGTCGCCGAGAAGAAGACCGCGCTCGATCCGAAGACACCCGTCCTCCACGCCTCGCTCGGCGACAATCTCGCCTTCCGCAAGCTCATCGACACCGGCGACGTCGAGGCCGCGTTCAAGGCCGCCGATCACGTGATCGAGGAGACCTTCGAGTTCGGCCGCCACACCGCCGTCAGCCTCGAGCCGCGCTCGATGATCGCCGACTGGAACCCGGCGAACGAGCGGCTCGCCGTCTACATCTCGAACCAGGTTCCGCACATGATGCAGTATTTGTTCTCGCGCACGCTCGGCGTGCCCGAGCACAATGTCCGCGTGGTGAGCCACGACGTCGGCGGCTCGTTCGGGATGAAGATCCATTCCTATGGCGACGAGGTCGCGGCCTGCGCCGCCTCGATGATGCTAGGCCGCCCGGTGAAGTTCATCGCCGACCGGCTCGAATCCTTCCTCACCGACATCCACGCGCGCGAGAACACGGTCAGGGCGAAGATCGGCTTCAACAAGGACGGCACGATCACCGCCTTCGACATCGACGATTTGTCGGGTATCGGCGCCTATTCGCAATATCCGCGCACCAGCGTGTTCGAGGCGAACCAGATCCTCAACATCACCGCCGGGCCGTACAAGCATCCGAACTACCGCGCGCGCGCGACGGTGGTCTACATGAACAAGGTGCCGACCTCGCAGTACCGCGCCGTCGGCCACCCGATCGGCATCACCGTCGCCGAGGCGCTCGTCGACCGCGCCGCCGAGACGCTTGGCATGGACCCGGTCGAGATCCGCCGGCGTAACGTGATGGAGGATAACTCCTATCCGCGCCTGACGGGCTCGGGCATCAAGGTGTTGGATCTGTCGCACCAGGCCTGCCTCGAGAAGCTGGTGCGGCTGATGGACTATGACGCGCTCCGCGCCGAGCAGGCGCTCCTCCGCAACAAGGGCATCTGGCGCGGCATCGGCATCGCCGCCTTCATCAAGGGCACCGCGCCCGGGCCGCAGGGTCTCTATGGCGCGGGCGGTGCGCCGATCGCCGCGCAGGACGCCTGCACCATCAAGCTCGAGCCGTCGGGCAACGTGATCTGCGCCGTCGGCGTCAGCGAGCAGGGCCAGGGAGTCGACACCGTGATGCAGCAGATTGCGGCGACCGGTCTCGGCGTTCCGTTCGAGAGCGTGCGCGTGATCTCGGGCGACACCGAGACGACGCCCTATGGCGGCGGCACCTATGCCTCGCGCGCCACCGCGATCGGCGGCGAGGCGACCTACCAGGCCGCGCGCAAGCTCCGCGCCGAGATCCTCGTGATCGCGGGCGCGCTCCTCCAGTCCGATCCCAAGGTGCTCGACATCCGCAACGGCGTCGTCGTCGACGCCGCGAACGGCACGCTCCGCATCCCGTTGTCGGAGATCGGGCGCATCGGCCACTTCCAGCTCGGCGAGCTCCCGAACGACGTGCAGCCGACGCTCTCGGTGACGCACCGCTACCGGCTGCTCGACCTCCCCTACATCTTCACCAACGGCATCCACGGCGCCTATGTCGAGGTCGACGTCGACACCGGCTTCATCCGCCACCTCAAGCACTGGGTGGTCGAGGATTGCGGGCGCATCATCAACCCGCAGCTCGCCGACGAGCAGGTGCGCGGCGGCGCCGTCCAGGGCCTCGGCGGCGCGCTCTACGAGCACTGCATCTACGACGAGAATGCGCAGCTCCAGAACGGCACGCTCGCCGACTACATCATCCCGATGGCGGTCGAGATGCCCGACATCGTGGTCGACCACGTCCAGACGCCGACCGGCCAGTCCGAGCTCGGCGCCAAGGGCGCGGGCGAATCCGGCACCGGCGCCGCACCCGGCGTCATCATGGGCGCGGTCAACGATGCGCTCCGCCCGTTCGGCGCCCGGGTCACGATCCAGCCGATGACGCCCGAGGTCGTGCTCCAGGCGCTGGGCAAGCTGTGAGGCGGTCGGGCGGCGCTTGACGCCGCCTCTGCCGGCCCCGAAGCTCAGGCGCGCGCCCGACCGGCGCGCGCCTTCTTCATTCGGGGACCCGGCCGATGCTCTATCGCGACCTCCGCGCCTATCTCGATGCGCTCGACAAGCGCGGGCTCCTCGTCACGGTCGACGAGCCGGTCAGCAAGGACACCGAGCTCGTGCCGCTGGTCCGGCTCCAGTTCCGCGGCCTCCCCGAGCCGAGCCGCAAGGCGTTCTGGTTCCGCAACGTCACCGATGCGCGCGGGCGCCGCTTCGACGGCTCGGTCGTTCTCGGCACGCTCGGCTCCTCGCGCACGATCTACGGCGCGGCGCTCGGCGTCGGTCCCGACGAGATCGGCGCCAAGTGGGCGTCGGTCCAGGGCAAGCCGCTCACCCCGCGGCGCATCGAGCGCGGCGAGGCGCCGGTCAAGGAGGTCGTCGTCCGCGCGCCCGATCTCGGCGACGGCGTCGACCGCTTCCCGCATCTGATCTCGACACCCGGCTTCGACCCGGCGCCGTTCCTGACCGCCGGCGTCTGGGCGACGCGCGATCCGGAGAACGGCAGCTACAATCTCGGCATCTATCGCGGGATGATCAAGGCGCCCGACCGGATCGGCTGCGCCACCGACGTCCCCACCCAGCATCTCGCCATCCAGTGGGAGAAGGCGCGCCGCATGGGCCGGCACCTCGAGGCGGCCTGCTTCATCGGCGGGCCGCCCGCGCTCCTCCTCGCCGCGGCGAGCAAGGTGCCCTATGGCGTCGACGAATACGGTGTCGCCGGCGCGCTCAACGGCGCGCCCCTCGATCTCGTCGCGGCCGAGACCTTCGACTGCCTGGTGCCGGCCGGCGCCGAGATCGTCATCGAGGGCCGCATCCGGACCGACATCCTCGAGCCCGAGGCGCCGTTCGGCGAGGCTTCGGGCTATCTCGGCCCGCGCAAGATGGAGAAGGTGTTCGAGGTGACCGCGATCACCCACCGCCGCCAGCCGATCTACCAGGGCATCATCTCGGAATTCCCGCCGAGCGAATCGAGCGTGATGCGCAAAGCCGCGTTCGATGCAATCTATCTCCGCCATCTCCGCGACGCGTGCAACATCCCCTCCGTCACCAAGGTCGCCTGCCACGAGATGGCGAGCTGCAACATGCTGTTCGTCATCCAGCTCGACCGGCCGGTGCTCGGCCAGCCGTGGCAGGCGCTGCGCGCCGCGGCCGCCTTCGACGCCTCGCTCGGCAAGTACTTCATCGCGGTCGATTCCGACGTCGACCCGGATTCGATGGACGCGGTCCTGTGGGCGCTGTCCTATGCGACCCAGCCGCACCGCGACGCCGAGATCATCCGCGGCAAGGTGCCCCGGCTCGATCCCTCGGTGACGCCCTCGGCCGATGAGCGCCAGTTCGCCTATCCTGACGGCGCCGGCGCCTCCGCGATCCTGATCAATGCCTGCCGCGAGCACCCTTATCTGCCGGTCTCGCTGCCGCGGCGGGACTTCATGGAGGCGGCGCGGGCGCGCTGGGCCGCGCTCGGCCTGCCGGCGCTCGAGCTGCGGGCGCCCTGGCACGGCTATCCGCTGTCGGCCTGGACCGAGGAGAACGCCGAGGAGGCGGCGCTCGCCGTCGCCGGGCGCTATCTCGAGACCGGCCGCAAGCTCGCCGGGCGGCGCACCACACCGGACGGCAAGCCGATCGCCGGCGAATAGTGCTAGACTTGCCGCCGCGCGCCCGGTCCAGGGGCGCGGCAGCGCCAAACGAGGAGACCGCGCCATGATGGTGCAGAACGCCAAGCCCGGCGAGGCGCATTTCGTATGCACGATGCGCGAGCACAACGATCTCTGCGGCCAGTTCGCGCGCGCCTACGGCAATGACCGGTTCGAGCGTCTCGATCCGTTCGAGGAGATGGTCTACGTCGTCAGCCACCACGACTATGGCTGGGACGAGTTCGACGCCAACCCGACCGTCGATCCCAAGACGCGCATGCCGGCCGGCATCGGTGCGGCGCCCGCCGACATGACGATCGAGGCCAATCGCCGCTCGCCGCAGTACAACGAGGCGCGCCACCTCTATTGCGGCCTTCTCGCGAGCATGCACTCGTGGGGCCTGTTCAACGAGCGCTACGGCTATTCCGATTTCCGCGTCCGCAAGGGCGGCTCGCTGTCGGTGCCGATCCCGTCGGGCAACCGCGACGCCGGGCTCGCCATGCTGGAGGGCGAGAAGGAGCGCCAGAAGCGGCTCCGCGCCGCGCTCGCGGCCAGGCCCGAGACCCGCGCCTGGGTCGAGGAGAAGCACCTGTTCCAGAACTACAAGCAGCTCCAGTTCTTCGACACGCTCGCGCTCTATTTCAACCTCCGCCACGAGAGCGAGCGCGCGGTCGAGGTCTATACCCACGTGCCGATGACCGCCGATCGGGACACCACCGTGACCGTGACGCCGCAGGGCGGTTTGACCTACGCGCTGGCGCCGTTCCCGTTCGCGGGCCAGCGTCTCGAGGTCGTCTGCCAGGGCCGCTATGTGAAGCCTCTGCCCGAGGGCGAGATGGCCCCGGCCCGGGTCGGCGCCCTGCTTGAAGCGCTGCCGAAGACGACCCAGATATACACCTTCGTGGCGGGCTGAACCGCGCGCGGGATAGTCCTTGAATCGCGCACCCGCGCCGGGCGATAAAGGCCCGCTGTCGTTCACAACGGAAAGGAGGTGATCCAGTGTCTCATTGTCTTTCACCGCGGCCGTCGGTCGCCCGGACCTGGATCCTCGCCTCGGCGGAGGGCCGGCTCGGCTGACCAGACGCCCTGCGGTCCGCATGGCCGGGCCGCGGTATGACAATGGAAGGGCCGCCTCAACGGGCGGCCCTTCTTTGTTGCGGCGCCGCGGCGCTCTCGGCGATCATCGGCGGTCATGAGCAAGGCCTTCACCCGCGAGAGCGACGGCGAGGACGACGACGGCCCCGAGCGCGACCCGGCGACGCCGCCGGGCACGCGGAACTACATCACGCCCGCGGGCCACGCGCGGCTTCGCGACGAGCTCCGCACGCTCCGCCAGAGCGAGCGACCGCGCATCGTCGAGATCGTGTCCTGGGCCGCCGGCAACGGCGACCGGTCGGAGAACGGCGACTATCTCTACGGCAAGCGGCGCTTGCGCGAGATCGACCGCCGCATCCGTTTCCTGGTCAGGCGGCTCGAGGCAGCCGAAATCGTCGATCCGGCGCGGCAGAAGAACCGCGACCAGGTGTTCTTCGGCGCGACCGTGACCTTCGCCCATGTCGAGACCGACGCGGAGCGGACGGTCACCATCGTCGGCCAGGACGAGGTCGACCCCGACCACGGGCGCATCAGCTGGATCTCGCCCGTCGCGCGCGCCCTCCTCAAGGCGCGCGCCGGCGATGTCGTCGAGGTCCGCATGCCCGCGGGGCCGGAGAGCATCGAGGTGGTGGCGATCCGCTACCCCGAGGCGTGAGCGCTATTTCACCGACGAGAACGCGGTCGGCTGCAGGATGGTGTTCGACAGGGTCGCCACGATCGGGCCGTCGCGCTCGCTCTCGGCGCGCTTGGCGAGCCATTCGGGGTCGGTCGCGAAGGCGTCCCACTTCCGCTCGCGCTCGGCGAGCGAGTCCCAGGCGAGCATGTAGAAGAGCTCCTGGTTCGATTCGCCGACCACGACGGTCCAGAACCCAGCCTGGCGGATGCCGTGCCTGTCCCAGAGCTTGAGGGTGACGTTCTTGAACCGATCGAGGAGCGCCGGCAGCCGGCCGGGCACGCAGCGATAGACGCGAAGCTCATAGATCATCGGGGCCTCCCTCACTGGATCGCACGAGCATGCCCCAGCCGCACGCCCGGCCGCAACGCGGGCGGCGGAATTGAGGGTCGCCCCGCGCGCGCTTCTCCGGTATGGAAAACCTCCCGCCACCCCGCAACCGCCGCGCGCCGGACGAGGCCGCCCGATCGCCGATGACCCTCTCCGCCGATCCAGACGCGCAGAAGCGCCGCCGTACGATCATCCTCGTCGGCTCGATCTGGCTCCAGCTCGTGAGCGCGGGCGGCATGTATCTGATCGTCGTCGCGCTGAAGGAGGTGGCGGAAGAGTTCTCCTGGCCGCGCGAGGTTCCCTCGCTCGCCTTCTCGCTCCAGTTCATCGGCTCGGGCTTCGGCGGCATCATCATGGGTCACGTGCTCGACCGGCTCGGCTTCGGCGTGCCGGCGCTCGTCGGTGTCCTGATGATCGGGATCGGCTCGATCTTGGTCAGCGTGATCGATGCGCCGTGGCAGCTTTATCTCATCTACGCCTTCATGATCGGCGTGTTCGGCCAGGGGAGCTTCTCGGCGCCGGCGATGGCCAACATCGCGCGCTGGTACGACGAGCGCCGCGGCATGGCGGTCGGCATGGTGGCGAGCGGGCAGAGCCTCGCCGGCATCGTGTGGCCGCCGATCTTCGGCTATGTGCTCGCGACCGAGGGCTGGCGGCCGATGTTCGTGTGGTACGGCGTCTTCATGCTCGTGGTTCTGCTGCCGGTGTGCTGGTTCGTCCGCAGCCGGCCGCCGCGCGCGGCACCGCCGGTCCAGGGCGGCGCCGGCACCGGCTATCGCGGATTGTCGCCCGAGAGCCAGGCGATGCGCCCGGTCGCGATCGCGATGACGCTGTGCGTGGCTATTCTCGGCTGTTGCGTCGCGATGGCGCTGCCGCTCGGCCATCTCGTCGCGCACGTCTCCGATCTCGGCCACTCGATCACCGAGGCGGTCGAGGTCCTGTCGGCGATGCTGATCACCGCCTTCCTGAGCCGGGCCGTTGTGGTCGGGTTCCTGTCCGACCGGCTGGGCGGGCTCCGCGCGCTGTTCATCTTCTCGGTCGTCCAGGCGACGATGCTGTTCGCGCTCACCGTCGTCCGCGATCTGCCGGCGGTCTATCTCGTCGCCGCCCTCCTCGGGCTCGGCTATGGCGGCATCTTTCCGGTCTACGCGGTCGCCGTGCAGGACCACATGCCGCTCGCCCAGACCGGGCGGTGGACCGGGATCGTGTTCCTGTTCGGCGCCATCGCGATGGGGTTCGGCAGCTGGATGGGCGGCGTCCTGTTCGATCTGACGGGCTCCTACCGCCTGCCGTTCCTGATCGGCGTCGCGTGCAACCTGGTCAATCTCGCGATCGTCGCCTATCTGATCGCGCGGCTCGGCCCCCTCCGCCCGCGGCCGCGCTATATTTGACGCGTCCGGCCCTGCCAGAACGGCGTGCGCAGCGCGAGCTTGTCGATCTTGCCGGTCGATGCGCGCGGCAACGCGGCGCGGAACTCGACCCGGCGCGGCTTCTTGTAGCTCGCGATGCGGCCCTGGCAGTACGCGATGATGTCGGCCTCGCTCGCCGCATCGCGCTCGCTGAGCACGACGAAGGCGAGAACCGATTCACCCCAGTGATCGTCGGGCACGCCGATCACCGCGGCGTCGGCAACGGCGGGATGGTGGAGGATCGCCTCCTCGACCTCGCGCGGATAGATGTTCTCGCCGCCCGAGATGATCATCTCGGTCTTGCGGTCGACGATGAAGACGTAACCGTCGCCGTCGAGATGGCCGACGTCGCCGAGCTCGTACCAGCCGTCCTTCATCACCGCCGCCGTCGCCGCGGCGTTGCGCCAATAGCCCTGCATGACGAGATCGGGATTGCGCACCTGGAGAAGCCCCGCGACGCCGGGCGGGCAGGGCCGTCCGTCGGCATCGACGGCGCGCACCTCGGACATGAAGCTCGGCTGGCCGGCCGAGGCGAGGCGCGCGACGACCGGCGCCGGCCCGTCGACGACGTGCTGGTGCTTGTCGAGATAGGAGACGACCGCCGATTCGGTCGAGCCGTAGCGCTGGATCAGGATCGGCCCGAAGCGGGCGAGCGCGCGGCGGAGCAGCGCCACCGGCATCGCGGACGCGCCATAGGAGAGCGTGCGCACCGACGACAGATCGCGCCGGTCGATGTCGGGAAGATCGAGAAGCGACCGGATCATGGTCGGCGCGAGATGGAGCGTCGTGAGCCGGTCGCGCTCGACGGCCGCGACGAGCGCGGCCGGGTCGAAGCGGCGGAAGATGTGCATCGGGGCGCCCGCGAGCATGTGGGCGAGCTGCGAGAACTCGCCGCCGATGTGGAACATCGGTATCACCAGGCTGCCTCTGTCGCCGGGGACGATGCCGACCTCGGCCATCACGGTGAGCGCGGTGAAATACTGCGCGCGCTGGCCGAGCATCACGCCCTTGGGCCGGCCGGTGGAGCCCGAGGAGTAGAAAAGGCACGCCGTGTCGTCGGGTGCGGGCCGGAGCTGAGGCCGCTCGGCGCGCGACGCGGCGAGGAGGGTCTCGTAGTCGGAAGCCCAGTCTGGACACGGCGCGCGGCCGTCGCCGATGCGGACGAAGACGGGACGGATCGCGAGCGCGGCGCGGACGGCATCGATCTCGGCCTCGTACTGCGCCTCGAAGACGACGACGCGCGGCTCGGCGTCGCCGAGCACATAGGCGATCTCCGGCGCGGTGAGCCTGACGTTGATCGGATGGACCACGATGCCGGTCACCTGTCCGGCGCCTAACACCTCGAGCCCCTCGATCGCGTTCTGCGCGAGAAGCGAGACGCGGTCCTGGCGACCGACACCGAGCCGGATCAGCGCGTGCGCGAGCCGGTAGCAGCGCGCGGCATGGCCCGCGAACGTGGTCCGGCCGCGCTCGTGCACATAGGCGAGCGCATCGCCGCGGAGCGCGGCGTTGCGCGGGATGATGTCGCCGACGAGCATGGCGCCTCTCGACCGTCGCGTGTGCCGGCCAAGGAGCTTAGGCGATGACGGCGGCGCCGTCATCGCCACATCGCGGCCCTGGCCGATAGGCGCGGATCGGACTAGGCTCGCCCCCCGAGGCGCTGCGCGGCGGGGAGGCGGGCACAGCATGAGCGACGGCATCGGCGCACCGCTCCGGCGACGCGAGGACCAGCGTCTCCTGACCGGCGCGGGCGCGTTCTCGGACGACATCTCGGTCGCCGGCGAAGCCTACGCCGTCATGGTCCGCTCGCCGCACGCGCATGCCCGCATCCGCGCGATCGACACCGTGTCCGCCCGCGCCGTGCCGGGCGTCCTCGTCGTCCTGACCGGCGCCGACGCGCTCGCCGACGGTCTCGCGCCGATCCCGCACAACCCGTCGTCGAGCAGCCCGCCCGACATCATGCTGCGGAACCGCGACGGCAGTGACAAGTTCATGGCCCCGCATTGCGTGCTCCCGGCCGACAAGGCGCGCTTCGTCGGCGAAGCGGTCGCCATGGTGGTTGCCACCTCGCTCGAGACCGCGCGCGACGGCGCCGAGCGGGTCGCGGTCGACTACGCGGTCCTGCCGGCCGTCACCGATACGCGCCGCGCGGCCGAGCCGGGCGCGCCTTGCGTCTGGGAGGATCGCGGCGGCAATCTCGCGATCGATGCCGACGTCGGCGATCCGGCCGCGACCGAGGCCGCCTTCGCGCGCGCCGCCCACATCGTCCGGCTCGACACCTGGGTCGCCCGTGTCACCGGCGTGCCGTTGGAGCCGCGCGCCGCGCTCGGCCTCTACGATGCCGCGACCGGGCGCTACACGGTGCACGCCGGCTCGGGCGGCGTCGTCCGCCAGAAGCGCGAGCTCGCCGGAATCCTCGGCGTGCCCGAGGATCGCGTGCGCATGGTCGCGCGCGACGTCGGCGGCAATTTCGGCACCCGCAACGCCTTCTTCCCCGAGTTCGCGCTGGTCGCCTGGGCGGCGCGGTGCGTCGGCCGGCCGGTGAAGTGGACCGCCGAGCGCCAGGAGGCGTTCCTCAGCGACTACCAGGGTCGCGATCTCGCCGTCGAGGCCGAGCTCGCGCTCGACGCCGCGGGGAACTTCCTCGCGCTCCGCGGCACCGCCATCTCGAATGTCGGCGCCTACACGGCCTCGTTCGTGCCGCTGACCAAGGGCGTCGAGATCATGTCGACGGTCTACCGCATCCCGGCGGCGCATATCCGCGCCTGCGCGGTGATGAGCAACACGCCGCCGACCAATCCCTATCGCAGCGCCGGGCGCCCCGAGGTCGTCTTCGTCATGGAGCGCCTCGTCGATCTCGCCGCGCGACGCTGTGGCTTCGATCCGATCGTGCTCCGGCGCCGCAACCTGATCCCGCCCTCGGCCATGCCCTATGCCAACCCGCTCGGCATGACCTATGACAGCGGCGCCTACGCGAAGGCGCTCGACGAGATCATCCTCCTCGCCGACTGGGAGGGCTATGACGTGCGCAAGGCGCGCTCGGCGGCAAAGGGTCGCCGGCGCGGGCGCGGGCTCGCGGTCTATGTCGAGACCTCGACCGGCCAGCCGCGCGAGCGCACCGAGATCACGATCCGCCCCGAAGGCCGCATCGACATGGTGATCGGCACGCTGTCGAGCGGCCAGGGCCACGAGACGAGCTTCGCCCAGCTCCTCGCCGAGTGGCTCGGCGTCGCGGCCGACTGCGTCGATCTGATCCAGGGTGACACCGACATCGTCGCGGTCGGCGGCGGCTCGCATTCGGGCCGCTCGATGCGCCTCGCCGGCATCATCGCCGACAAGGCGTGCGCCGAGATCATCGCCAAAGGGCGCGAGATCGCGGCCCATGTGCTCGAAGCCGCCGCCGCCGACATCGCGTTCGCGGCCGGCCGCTTCCGCGTCGCGGGCACCGATCGCTCGATCGGGCTGTTCGAGGTCGCCGGCGCGGCGGCGACGCGGCGCGATCTTCCCGACGCGCTCCAGGGCGCGTTCGGCGCCGTCGGGGACGCGACCGTGCCGGTGCCCGCCTTTCCCTATGGCGCCCATGTCTGCGAGGTCGAGGTCGACATCGAGACCGGCCGCGTCGAGATCGACCACTATGCCGGCATCGACGACGTCGGACGCGCGATCAATCCGCTGATCCTCCACGGCCAGGCGCATGGCGGCATCGTCCAGGGCCTCGGCCAGGCGCTCCTCGAGCACGCTTACTACGCACCCGACACCGGCCAGCTATTGGCCGCCTCGTTCATGGACTACGCATTGCCACGCGCCGACGACGTGCCGTTCTTCGCGACCGCGATCAGCGAAGTGCCGTCGCCGACCAACGCACTCGGCATCCGCGCCGGTGGCGAGGGCGGCACGACGCCCGCGCTCGCGGTGCTGGTGAGCGCGATCGCCGACGCGATCGCCGATCTCGGCGTCGACCACGTCGAGATGCCGACGACGCCCGAACGCGTATGGCGCGCGATCGAGCGCGCCCGAAATTGAGCCCCTTTCAGACAGGAGACCATGCGATGTCGAACGATCTTCTCGTCCAGCAGGACGGCACCATCCTCCGCCTCACGCTGAACCGGCCCGAGCACGGCAACGGCGCGACGGACGCGATGGCGGCCGAGATCACGCGCCTCCTCATGGCCGCGCACGAGAAATCCGAGGTCGTCATCCTCCGCGCCAACGGCCCGCAGTTCTGCATCGGCCGCGCCTCGATGGGCGCGCCGCCGCCCAAGGTGCCGCTTGAGGCGCTGGCGCGCCGGCATGCCTTCGAGGTCGTCTTCGACTGCTATGACGCGTTTCGCCGCTGCCAGGTGCCGGTGGTCGGTGTCGTCGATGGGCTCGCGGCGGGCTTCGGCTGCGCGATCGCGGCGCTCTGCGACATCACGATCGCCTCCGACCGGGCGACGTTCCAGGTGCCGGAGATGCAGCACAACATCATGCCGACCGTCGTCATGTCGGCGCTCCATGACCGCGTGCCGCGCAAGGCGCTCGGCTATCTCGTGTGGTCGACCGCGATCATCCCGGCCGAGCGCGCTCTCGCGTTCGGGATCGTGAGCCACGTCGTGGCGCGCGCCGCGCTCGAGCCGGCGGTCGATGCGGTCGTCGGCCAGATCCTGAAGGAGCCGAAGGTCGCCATCATGGGCGTCAAGGAATATATCCGCGCCGCGCTCCACATGGACCCGCAGGGCGCGGTCGCCTTCGCGCGCAACATCCACGCGACGATCAACACCTCGAGCGAGATGCTGACGAAGAAGAGCTAGCGTCTACGCCGCGGTGTACCCGCGCTGAGACTGACGGCGAATTCCAACAGTCGGCGGCGCGCTCGCCCAAGGCTGTCCGCCCGGCTCGACGCGGCGTCCGGATTCGACGCCACCGCCACGAAGCATTCGAACAAGGTGTTGTACTCAGGGCCGATCATCAATCGGCCCCCTGCGCCATACCGAACCATCGCGGTGCGAATGTCTCGCCGACTGGATCGCGCGAGGAGCCCGAGCAGTGTCGCCTTCGGATCGTCCAGGGCCTCGGGCTGCGGCGGTACTTGCGACTCCGACGCTATGCCGAACGTGCCTGCGAGCCCTGCGGTATCCGCCATCAACCACGCTTCGACCGACCGGACGACGATTCTAAGCCTCATCAAGGTGCTGGGGTGCGGAACCAGCCTGCGGGCGAGCGCGGCTGGACACTGGGCATCGTGATCGAGATCACGGGCCACGAGCCACGGTGCGAATTGGGCTGCGTCATTGTACCCGACGATACGATTGTCGAGGCGTCCTTTGCCTGCGCCGCCGTGTTCATGCCCCGGTTCCAGACCGACGTCGCGCACGAGCCGGCGCAGGACAGCGAAATCGATCAGGCCCTCCGCCGCCAAAGTGACTGCGACCGGCATCAGGATCTCCAGAAGTCCCCTTGTGACCACTTCTCGATTCCGGAAGGCTTGGTCATGGGCATGATTGCTTCGCCAAGCGGCACCCCGTTCTCGACCAGCGCGACAACTTCTTTCATCGACGCGCCCGTTCTTATCAAGGTGCCTTCGTCGCCTGGAACAAGAAGATGGACCTCGTCCGCCACCACGGCGTTCGACAGAAGCTCAGCGGAGTGCGTCGTTATCAGGCTTTGCCGCTTCGAGGATCGGGATGCACGCGAAAGCATCGGCGCGAGCCGGGCGACGATCGCCGCGTTGAGCGAAAGCTCGGGCTCCTCCAGGAGCAGCGGCCCGCCTTTCTCCTGCAGGGCCCAGATGAGACCGAGAAGCCGTAGCGTCCCATCCGAAAAGCTACTCTCGCGCTGCCACGCACCACGAGGCCGCCAATGTTCGTACTTGGCCTTCAGGTGCGGAACGCCGCTCGCATCGATCTCGAGCTCAAGGTCGCTGAGCTGTGGTACAGCGATCTTCAGGGCGTGCCCCATGCGCCTCAAGCGGCTATCACGGCTCTTCCTCGGTGTGGCGTTGATCCGAGCGATGAGATCACCGCCGAAAGGGTCGTCCTTTCCGCCGGCGCGTCCCGGGTCACGAACAATCTGCGGCACCACGTGGAGGTATCGGATCGATTCGAGAAAGTTGGCGACCTCGCGAAATCACTTGTTGAAGTTCACTTGCTCGAGAGCGGTCTGGCTCAGCCGCTCGGGATCCGTTCGATCGTCGAGATCCGGTCGCTTCAGGACACTTTTTCCATCCTGCGACACATTCTCCGATGTCAGGCGCGGGCTCCTCGCCTTGCCATGGGCGTTGAATTCGACCGAATAGGTCCACTGTATCGAGTTGGCGTCGTCGCCGAGATCGATCTGGATGGCGACGTTGGGATTACTCTTCGCCGACAGGCAACGCAGCTCGCTCAACCCCCCTCGACGCCCGACCGCTTCCTGCAAACCGCCGCCGACGGCGACGATGTCTCGGAGAAAGCGCAGCGCATCCAGAAGGTTCGACTTGCCCGAAGCATTGGGGCCGACAAAGAAGGATCGTTGCGATAGACGCACCTCGACGCGCTTGAAGTTCCGCCAGTTCTGGAGCTTGAGCCGCGTGATGCGCAATCGCCTGTCCTTATTCGGGTCCGCGGGCTCACGCCGCGGGCGGGGCGTCGGCCTCGATCTGGATGCGCCGGAGGAGGCGGCGCTCGTTGATCGAGAAATCGGTGCGCGCGTGCGCCGAGCAGAGATTGTCCCAGAGGAGAAGATCGCCCGGCGTCCAGACGTGCTCGTAGACGAACTCGGGCCGCTCGGCCACATCGAACATGGTTGCGAGGATCGCGTCGCTCTCGGCTTGCGGCAGGTCGTCGATGCGCTGGGTCATGAGGCGATCGACATAGAGCGCGCGCCGGCCCGAGCGCGGATGGGTGATGACGACGGGGTGCCAGAAGCTGTCGAGCGTACCGTGCGCGTTCGGCTTGACGCCCTGCCGGTGGTCGATCGTCTCGTAGTCATAGGCGTGGAACGCCTTGTGGCCGACGACGCGCGTCTGGATCGCGGCGGGGAGCGCGTCCCACGCCTTGTAGCAATTGTTGAACTTGGTGTTGCCGCCCGTCGACGGCACCTCGATCGCGTAGAGCATGGTGCCGAGATGCGGCTGCTTCTTGTAGATCGTGTCGTGGTGGAACATCATCTCGCCGTCGGGGAGCGAGCCGATCGGCTTGCCGTTCTCGCGGATGTTCGAGATCAGCATGAAGGCCGGGTGGAGCTTGGAGAAATCCTCCGGGCGCTGCTCCTTCGGGCGCGGCCGCTCGCCGATCCGCCCGAAGCAGGCCGCGAGCCGGAGGTGATCGCCCTGGTCGAGGTCGGGCTTGCGGAACAAGAGGAGGATGTTCTCGGTCCACGCCTCGGCCAGCTCCTCGGTCGTCGCCGTGTCGAACGTGCGGGTAAGATCGAGCCCCAGGATCTCGGCCCCGAGGGCGCTCGACAGGGGGCGTGTGTCGAAATTCTTCGCCATGGCGACGGTCCTTCTCCGATGCGGACGCGGACGAGTGTCAGGGGGCGAGCTTAGCAAGCCGGGGAAAGAGCGCCAACGCGTTCTGGCGCTCCATCAGGGGACGCGCCGTCGCATCGAAGCCGGCATAGGCATCGAGCCGCCCGCTCTCGGCCTCGACGATGCGGTCGGCGACATAGGGATAGTCGCTGCCATAGAGGATATGGGTCGGATCGGTGAGTGCCTGGAGCGCCCGGAGCGCGTTAGGATCGGACGACAGCGCGACGTCGTAATAGAGCCGGCGCAGATAGTGCTTCGCCCCTTCCGGATAGCGCTCGGCGAAGGACGTCACGCCGTCGAACAGCGACAGCCGATGGGCGAGGAACGGCATCGCGCCGCCGGCGTGCGACAGGATCATCCGGATGTCGGGGAGTTTCGCCAGCATGCCGGTAAACAGCATGTAGGAGATGGTGCGCGTCGTCTCGAGCGGATAATCGATGAAGGCGCGGGGCACCATCCAGTCGCGCTCCTCGCTCCGCGGCGGATAGGTCGGGTGGATGAAGAGGACGGCGCCCCGCCGGTTCAACTCCTCGTAGACCGGCCAGTAGTCGGCGTGCCCGACATAGCGGCCGTCGACATGGGTGAGGTGGACGACGCCATCGAGCTTGAGCGTGTCGAGCGCGCGCGCGAGCTCGGCGAGTGCGGCGTCGACATCGGGAAGCGGCAGCATCGCGAAGGCGCCGAAGCGCTTCGGGTGCCTCGCCACGAGCGCGGCGAGATAGTCGTTGCAGGTGCGCGCGAGGCGCACCGTCTCGGCGCGGTCGCCGAACCAGATGCCGGGCGCGGTGAAGGACTGGATCGCGATCGCAATGCGCATTCGATCCATCAGCGCGATCGCCTTCTCCGCCGTCCAGTCGGGAAACGACGTATAGGCGGTTCCCTTCATCCCGGCGGCCTTCTGCGCCTCGATGTAGAACGCCGGCACCAGATGGTGGTGGACGTCGATCCGGTTCGTTGCTGCGGTCATGGCTCTCCCTTTCTCCCGCTGTCGGCGAGCGCTGCGCGCACGGCGGCTTCCAGCGCCTCGAGGAATCGCGAGCGGTCCTTGGCCGCGAAGGACGGCCCGCCGCCCCGGATCGCGCCGGTGTCGCGGAGGTGGTTGTTGAGCTCGCGCATCGCGACCGCGGCGCCGATATTGGCATCGGTGAAGGCGCGCCCGGTCGGACCGATCGCGGCCGCGCCCTTGGCGAGGAGCCGCGCGGCGAGCCGGATGTCCTGCGTCACCGCGATGTCGCCCGGCCCGATCCGCGCCGCGATCCAGTCGTCGGCGGCGTCGGAGCCCTCGCCGACGACGACGCGCTCGATCCGCCCGGCATTGGCGGCATGGAGCCCGGCACGGCTCCACTGGTTGCCGACCAGATAGACGGCGAGCCCGTGGCGGCCGGCGACGCGGATCACCTCCTCTTTCACCGGGCAGGCATCGGCATCGACATAGATCGCGGGCGCGCTCATGCCTCGGCCTCGCGCTTGATCTCGAGCGCGAGCCATTCCTCCTCGGCCACGGCGAGCCCGGCGCGCGCCGCGGCGAGCGCATCGGCGGCATCGCGGAACCGCGCCGGATCGCGGCCGTAGAGCGCGGGATCGGCGAGCGCGGCGCCGAGCCGGACGATCGTCGCCTCGAGATCGCGGATGCGTCCGGGCAGCGTCTCGAGCGCGTGCTTCTCCTTGAACGAGAGCCCCTTGCGTACGCGCGGCGCACGCTCGGCGGCCGGCGCGCGCAGGGCGGCCTTCTGCTTCGCCGCCAGGGCGTCGGCCCGGGTCGCGACGCCCGCGCCGCGCTGCGCCACCATGTCGGCATAGCCGCCGGCATACTCGATCCACGTCCCGTCGCCCGCGCCATAGAGGATCGCGGTCACCGTGCGGTCGAGGAAGTCGCGGTCGTGGCTGACCAGGAGCACCGTGCCGGCATGCTCGGCGACGAGCTCCTGTAACAGATCGAGTGTCTCGAGATCGAGATCGTTGGTCGGCTCGTCGAGGACGAGGAGGTTCGCCGGCCGCGCCAGCGCGCGCGCCAGCATCAGCCGTGCCCGCTCGCCGCCCGACAACGCGCCGACCGGCGTCTCCGCCTGCTCGGGCGCGAACAGGAAGTCCTTCATGTAGCCGATCACGTGGCGGGCCGTGCCGCCGGCGATCACGCTGTCGCCGCGCCCGCCGGTGAGCATCGCGGCGAGGCTCGCCGCCGGATCGAGGCTCGCGCGGCCCTGATCGAGGGTGACGATCTCGAGATTGGTCCCGAGCCCGACGCGGCCCTCGTCGGGGGCGAGCGCCCCGGTCAGGAGGGCGAGGAGCGTCGTCTTGCCGGCACCATTGGGCCCGACGATGCCGATGCGATCGCCGCGCTGGATGCGGAGCGTGAAGTCCTTGACGATGGTGCGCGCGCCGAATGCCTTGGCGATGGCCTTCGCCTCGATCACCGTCTTCCCCGACACCGCGCCGTCGGCCGCCGTCATGGCGAGCGCGCCCGGCCGTTTTCGCTCGTCGCGGCGGGCGGCGCGGAGCGCCTGGAGCGCGCGGAGCCGGCCCTGGTTCCGCCGCCGCCGCGCGGTCACGCCGCGGCGC
>VGEU01000014.1 GCA_016869145.1 Alphaproteobacteria bacterium
CAGCGGCGCAATCAGCGACCACTCGAAATCCGTCAGATCAAAGCGAGCCATGATCCAAGCCTCCTCCGTTTGGAAGCTTGAATCACATCTCCCGCCTCAGGGGAATCCCATTATGAGTACAGGACCTGGGCGTTCAAGACCTTCTTCATCGTGGTGCCGAGGGCGGCCGGGGAGTCGGCCACGTGGATGCCGGCGGCCTTCATGGCCGCGATCTTGTCCTCCGCCCCGCCCTTGCCGCCCGAGATGATGGCGCCGGCATGGCCCATGCGGCGGCCGGGCGGCGCGGTGACGCCGGCGATGAAGCCGACCACCGGCTTCTTCTTGCGCGCGCGCTCGAGGAAGGCGGCCGCGTCCTCCTCGGCCGAGCCGCCGATCTCGCCGATCATGATGATCCCATCGGTCTCGGGATCGTCGAGGAAGAGCTTCAGGCAGTCGATGAAATTGGTGCCATTGACCGGATCGCCGCCGATCCCGACGCAGGTCGACTGGCCGAGACCGGCCGCCGTCGTCTGGGCGACCGCCTCGTAGGTGAGCGTGCCCGAGCGCGACACGATCCCGACCCGGCCGCGGCGGTGGATATGGCCCGGCATGATCCCGATCTTGCACGCGTCGGGCGTGATGATGCCGGGACAGTTGGGGCCGATCAGCCGGGTCGTCGAGCCGGCGAGCGCGCGCTTGACGCGAACCATGTCGAGGACCGGGATGCCCTCGGTGATGCAGACGACGAGCGGCAGGCGCGCATCGACCGCCTCGAGGATGGCATCCGCCGCATAGGGTGGCGGCACGTAGACGACCGAGGCGTTGGCGCCGGTCTCGGCGACAGCGGCCGCCACGGTGTCGAACACCGGCAGATCGAGATGGCGCGTGCCGCCTTTGCCCGGCGTCACGCCGCCGACCATCTTGGTGCCGTAGGCGATGGCCTGCTCGGAGTGGAACGTGCCCTGGGAGCCGGTGAAGCCCTGGCAGATGACCTTGGTGTCGGCGCCGACCAGGATGGCCATTATGCCGCCTCCTTCGCCTGGCGGACGACCTGCTGGGCGGCATCGGCGAGGCTGTCGGCCGAGACGATCGGCAGCCCCGAATCGCGGAGCAGCTTCTTGCCGAGCTCGACATTGGTGCCCTCGAGCCGGACCACGAGCGGCACGTTGAGGCTCACCTCGCGCGCCGCGGCGACCACACCCTCGGCGATCACGTCGCAGCGCATGATGCCGCCGAAGATGTTGACCAGGATCGCCTCGACATTGGGGTCGGAGAGGATGAGCTTGAACGCCGCGGTGACGCGCTCGCGCGAGGCGCCGCCGCCGACGTCGAGGAAGTTCGCCGGCGCGCCGCCGTGCAGCTTGATGATGTCCATCGTCGCCATGGCGAGGCCGGCGCCGTTGACCATGCAGCCGATATTGCCGTCGAGCTTGATGTAGTTGAGGTCGTGCTTGGCCGCCTCGCGCTCCATCGGGTCCTCCTCGTCCTCGTCGCGGAGCTCGAGGAGGTCGCGGTGGCGGAACAGCGCGTTGTCGTCGAAGCTCATCTTGGCGTCGAGCGCGATGACGGCGCCGTCCTTGGTGACGACGAGCGGGTTGATCTCGACGATCGAGGCGTCGAGGTCGACGAAGGCCTTGTACATGCCGGTGAGGAAGTCGACGCAGGCCTGGACCTGCTTGCCCTGGAGGCCGAGCCCGAACGCGACGGTTCGCCCGTGATGCGGCTGGAAGCCGGTCGCCGGATCGATCTCGACGATCTTGATCCGCTCCGGGGTCTTGGCGGCAACCGCCTCGATGTCCATGCCACCCTCGGTCGAGGCCATCAGCGTGACCCGGCTCGAGGCGCGGTCGATCAGCAGGCCGAGATAGAGCTCGCGCGCGATGGCGCAGCCGTCCTCGACATAGATGCGCCTGACCTCGCGCCCCTGCGGGCCGGTCTGAGGCGTGACCAGGACCTTGCCGATCAGCTCCTTCGCCGCGGCGCGCACGTCCTCGAGCGAGCGGCAGAGCTTGACACCGCCCGCCTTGCCGCGCCCGCCGGCGTGGATCTGCGCCTTGACGACCCAGATCGGACCGCCGAGGTCGCGCGCCACTTTCTCGGCCTCCTCGACCGTATAGGCGACGCCGCCCTTGAGCACGGCGACGCCGTAGCGCTTGAGAAGGCCCTTGGCCTGGTATTCGTGGATGTTCATCGGGACCGGGCCCTCTGGCCGTGGAAGCCGCTCGAATAGCCGCAATCGGTATTACAGTCGGTTAACCCTCGGCGCAGCTGGGCCGCTCCGCGCGCGCCCGAGGGTCAAGCCTTGCCCTCCGCCTGCATCTTGCGGACGACATCGACCAGACCTTTCACGGCGACGCAGGACTTGTCGAACATCGCCTGCTCGTCGGCGTTGAGCTTGATCTCGACGATCCGCTCGACGCCGTTGCCGCCGATCACCGCCGGCACGCCGATATAGAGGTCCTTCTGGCCGTACTCGCCCTGGAGGTAGACGGCGCACGGGAGGACGCGGCGCTTGTCCTTGAGATAGGCCTCGGCCATCTGGATCGCCGAGGAGGCCGGGGCGTAGAAGGCCGAGCCGGTCTTGAGGAGGGCGACGATCTCGCCGCCGCCGTCGCGGGTGCGCTGGACGATCTTGTCGAGCTGATCCTGGGTCATCCAGCCCATCTTGACCAGATCGGGGAGCGGGATGCCGGCGACCGTCGAGTAGCGGACGAGCGGCACCATCGTGTCGCCGTGGCCGCCGAGGACGAAGGCAGTGACATCGCCGACCGAGACGTCCATCGCCTCGGCGAGGAACAGCCGGAAGCGGGCCGAATCGAGGACGCCCGCCATGCCGACGAGCCGCTTGGCCGGCAGCCCGCTATAGTGCTTGAGCGCCCAGACCATCGCATCGAGCGGGTTGGTGATGCAGATGACGAAGGCGTCGGGGCAGTATTTCTTGATCCCCTCGCCGACCGCCTTCATGACGCCGGTGTTGATGCCGATCAGATCGTCGCGGCTCATGCCGGGCTTGCGCGCGACGCCGGCGGTCACGATCACGAGGTCGGCGCCCTTGATCGCGGCGTAGTCGTTGGCGCCGGTGATGTGGGCATCGAACAGCTCGACCGGTGAGGCCTCGACCAGATCGAGCGCCTTTCCTTGCGGGACGCCGTCGACGACGTCGAACAGGACGATGTCGCCGAGCTCCTTCAAGCCGGCGAGGAGCGCGAGCGTACCGCCGATATTGCCGGCGCCGATCAGCGCGATCTTCTTGCGTACCATGGAGATATCCTGCGGATCGATGGGTCGCACGGCGCTGGAATCGCACCTGGAACGCGGGCCGCCGTGGAATCGCCGCTAACTAGCGCGATTTCCGATGAAGAGCAAGTAAACGCGCCCGCCCGATTCGCGTCGAGCCGCGAATCGGGCGGGCGCGACGGTGGTCATGCGGCGCGCTCGGATGCGGGCGCCGAATCACCGTGATGGGGTAGCGCGAGATAGGCCTCGCCCTGCATCTCGAACAGGCGCGAGACCGTGCGCTGGAACGACTCCGCCTCCTCGCCCGCCGGGCAGAGCGAATCGGGGACGGCCTCCGCCGAGCACACGAGCTTCACCCGATGGTCATAGAGGATGTCGATCAGGTTGATGAACCGGCGCGCCGGGCCACGCCTTTCGGGCGTGAGGTGCGGGATGTGGGCGAGTATGATCGTATGGTAGCGCTCGGCGATGGCGAGATAGTCGGCCGCCCCGAGCGCCGCCTCGCAGAGATCGGCGAAGCTGAACCGCGCGACGCCGCGCGCCTGGGCCGGCACGGCGAGTGCGCGCTCGTGGACGATCAGCGTCTCCGGCCCCGGCGCCGCGCCCTCGATCAGCTGGTCGAAGGCCCGGCCGAGCGCGCGGTCGGCGGCGGGACCGAACGGCGCGTGGTAGAGCGTGAGCCCGCGGAGCCGCGCCCGGCGGTAATCGGTCGGCCCGTCGAGCATGAGGACGTCGAGCCGCTCCTGGATCAGCGCGATGAAGGGGAGGAACGCACCCCGCTGCAGGCCGTCCTTGTAGAGATTGTCCGGGACCGTGTTCGACGTCGCAACGACGACGGCGCCGGCCTCCAACAAGGCCGCGAACAGCCGGCCGAGGATCATCGCATCCGCGATGTCGCGCACCTGGAATTCGTCGAAACAGAGAAGCCAGCCGGTCTCGACGATCTCGCGCGCGAGGCGCGGAATGGGATCGGTCTCCTGCCGCCCGCCGCCGGCCCGCCGCCAGGCATGCATCTGGTCGTGCACCTCGAGCATGAAGGCGTGGAAGTGGACGCGGCGCTTCTTCGCGACCGGCGCGGCGGCGAAGAAGAGATCCATCAGCATCGACTTGCCGCGGCCGACCGGCCCGCACAGATAGAGGCCCTGCGGTGGATCCTCGGCCCGGCGCGCGAGGCCGAACCGCTCGCGCCAGCCGCCCTTGCCGGTGCGCGGCTCGTAGGCGGCGAGCGCGTTGTGGAGGCTCTGCAGTTTCTCGGCGGCGAGCGCCTGGAGGGGGTCGGCGGTCATCGCGCCACTCGCCACCCGGGCGCGATAGGCCGCCAGCGGACCGTCGGTCATCGGGTTCTCGGGGGCACCGGGATCGAGCTCGGGAACAGGCGGAGGAGACGGGCGGAGAGCCTAGGCGGGGCGGGTTAACGGATCGTCGCGGGCCTGCGGCGTCGGATCAGCGCCGCGCCACCATGAGCTTCTTGATCTCGGCGATCGCCTTGGCCGGATTGAGGCTCTTGGGGCAGGTCTTGGTGCAATTCATGATCGTGTGGCAGCGATAGAGCCGGAACGGGTCCTCGAGCGCATCGAGCCGCTCGCCGGTGCATTCGTCGCGCGAATCGGCGATCCAGCGATAGGCCTGGAGCAGGATCGCCGGGCCGAGATAGCGGTCGCCGTTCCACCAATAGGACGGGCACGACGTCGAGCAGCAGAAGCAGAGGATGCACTCCCAGAGGCCATCGAGCTTCTCGCGCTCCTCCGGCGACTGCAGCCGCTCGCGGTCGGGCGCCGGCGACTTGGTCTTGAGCCAGGGCTCGATCGAGGAATACTGCGCGATGATCGTCGTGAGGTCGGGCACGAGGTCCTTCACCACCGACATGTGCGGCAGCGGATAGACCTTCACATCGCCCGCGACGTCGGCGATGTACTTGGTGCAGGCGAGCGTGTTGGTGCCGTCGATGTTCATCGCGCAGCTGCCGCACACGCCCTCGCGGCAGGAGCGGCGGAAGGTGAGCGTCGAATCCTGCTCGTTCTTGATCTTGATGATCGCGTCGAGGACCATCGGTCCGCACTTGTCGAGATCGACCTCGTAGGTGTCGACGCGCGGCGTCTCGCCCGAATCCGGGTCCCAGCGATAGATGCGGAAGGTCTTCGGGCGCGCCGCGCCATCGGGCCGCGGATGGCGCTGGCCCTCACGGATGCGGGAGTTGGCGGGCAAAGAGAACTCGGCCATCGCGTCCCTCTCAGTACACCCGCGCCTTGGGCGGAAAGGACTGCACCTCATTGGTGAGCGTCGTCTGCGTCACCGGCTTGTAGTCGAACCGCACGCGGCCTTTGTCGTCGAGCCAGGTGAAGGTGTGCTTCATCCAGTTGACGTCGTCGCGCTCGGGATGGTCCTCGCGCGCGTGCGCGCCGCGGCTCTCCTTCCGGTTGGCGGCGGCCTCGATCGAGACGACGGCCTGGGCGATCAGGTTCTGGAACTCGAGCGTCTCGGCGAGATCGGAGTTCCAGATCATCGACCGGTCGCCCACCTGCAACGCGCCCGACTTCTCCCATACCTGGGAGAGCTTCTTGCGCCCCTCGTCGAGGATCTCGCCGGTACGGAACACGGCGCAGAAGTTCTGCATGATCTGCTGCATCTCGAGCCGGAGCGCGGCCGTCGGCATGCCTCCCTTGGCGTGGCGGGTCTTGTCGAGCCGCGCGACCGCCTGGTCGCCCGCGTCCCGTGGCAACGGCTTCTGCGGCGCGCCCGCGCTCACCACCTCGGCGCAGCGCTCGGCGGCGGCGCGGCCGAACACGACGAGATCGAGGAGCGAGTTGGAGCCGAGCCGGTTCGCACCGTGCACCGAGACGCAGGCCGCCTCGCCCACCGCCATCAGACCGGGAACGACACGCGATTTGTCGCCGTTGACCGGGATCACCGCCTCGCCGCGGTAATTGGTTGGCACGCCGCCCATGTTGTAGTGGACGGTCGGCAGCACCGGGATCGGCTCCTTGGTGACGTCGACATTGGCGAAGATGCGCGCGGTCTCGGCGATCCCCGGCAGCCGCTGGTGGATGATCGCGGGATCGAGATGCTCGAGGTGGAGGTGGATGTGATCCTTGAGCGGGCCGCAGCCGCGTCCCTCGCGGATCTCGATCGTCATCGAGCGCGAGACGACATCGCGCGAGGCGAGGTCCTTCACGTGCGGCGCATAGCGTTCCATGAAGCGCTCGCCAGCCGAGTTCGTGACATAGCCGCCCTCGCCGCGCACGCCCTCGGTGATCAGGCAGCCGGCGCCGTAGATGCCGGTCGGGTGAAACTGGATGAACTCCATGTCCTCGAGCGGCAGACCGGCGCGGAGCACCATCGCGTTGCCGTCGCCCGTCTGCGAGTGCGCGCCGGTGCACGAGAAGTAGCAGCGGCCATAGCCGCCGGTCGCGATCACCGTCATGTGCGCGATGAAGCGGTGCAGCGTGCCGTCGTCAAAGTTCCATGCGACGCAGCCGCGGCAGGCGCCGTCCGGGTCCATGATCAGGTCGATCGCGAAATACTCGATGAAGAACTCCGCGTCGTGCTTGAGCGACTGCTGGTAGAGCGTGTGCAGGATGGCGTGGCCGGTGCGGTCGGCGGCGGCGGCGGTGCGCTGCGCGGGCGGGCCCTCGCCGTATTTCGTCGTCATGCCGCCGAACGGCCGCTGATAGATCTTTCCCGACGGCGTGCGCGAGAACGGGACGCCGAAATGCTCGAGCTCGACCACCGCGTCCATCGCGTTCCGGCACATGAACTCGATCGCGTCCTGGTCGCCGAGCCAGTCGGCGCCCTTGACGGTGTCGTACATGTGCCAGCGCCAGTCGTCCTCGCTCATGTTGCCGAGCGCCGCCGAGATGCCGCCCTGCGCCGCGACCGTGTGGCTTCGCGTCGGGAACACCTTGGTGATGCACGCGGTCTTGAGGCCCTTGACCGCGAGCCCCATCGTCGCGCGGAGTCCGGCGCCACCGGCGCCGATGACGAGGACGTCGTAGACGTGGTCGACGATTTCGTAGGCCTTGGTCATTCCATTCAGCCCTTGACCGCGATCCGCACCACCGCGAACACGGCGGCGACGCCGAGCGCGAAGGCCGCGAGCTTGACGAGGACGAGGACGACGACCTTGGTCCCTTCGTGGTGGACGTAGTCCTCGATCACCGTCTGCATGCCGAGCTGCGCATGATGAAATGTCGCGATTACAAGAAGGATTAACAAGATCGCGACCACGGGGTTGGCCACCCAGGCGAGGACGGCGGCGTGCCCGGCGCCAGCCATCGCGGCGATCGAGGCGACGAACCAGATCGTGAGCGGCACCAGCGCGGCGGCCGTGATGCGCTGCGCCCACCAGTGCGCGGTGCCGTCCTTGGCGGCGCCGAGGCCGCGGACGCGCCCGAGCGGCGAGCGAAGGGTCATGACGCGCCTCCGAGCGAGGCATAGGCCCAGATCCAGGAGACCGCCGTCAGCGCCACGGCACCCGCGATCGCGGTCCAACCCGATTTGGTGACGGTCGGGATATCGAAGCCGTAGCCCGCGTCCCAGAACAGATGCCGGATGCCGCAGCAGAGATGGAAGAAGAGCGCGAACGACCAGCCGAGGAGGAGAAGCTGGCCGATCCAGGACCTGAGGACGCCCTGCACGGTCGCGAAGGGACCGGGGCCCGCGGCGGCGGCGACCAGCCACCAGACGAGGACCAGCGTGCCGACGACGAGCGCGATCCCGGTCGCTCGATGGGTGATCGAGAGGACCGAGGTTATCTGGGGCTTATAGACCTGGAGGTGCGGCGAGAGGGGACGGTTCGCCTTGTTCATCGAGGGGCCTTCGGACCGACGAGGTCAGCGCCGGAAAGCGGCGCGGAACCGTCCTTTAGACCCCGGGGCCGGACAAGTCAATTGTAGCGCCGGCCGGGATTCGGGCCGGCCGCGAATCGGTGCCGGATGAGCTCAGGCCGCACCCTTCTCCATCGCAGCGATCGTGTCGGCGAGCGCGACCAGCCGCTCGGCCTCGACGACGTGGAGGCCTTCGATCAGCTTGCCGTCGACGACGGTGACGCCCTTACCCTCGGCCGCCGCCGCACGATGGGCGGCCGCGATCCTCCGCGCCCAGGCGATATCATCGGCCGACGGGCCATAGATGCGGTTGGCGGCCTCGATCGTCTTCGGATGGATCAGCGTCTTGCCGTCAAACCCGTAGGCGCGCCCCTGACGGCAGGATTCGGCGAAGCCCTCGTCGTCGGCGAGATCGAAATGCGGCGCGTCGAGAACCGCGAGCCTATGCGCGCGCGCGGTGAGAATGACGAGACCGATCGAGGTGAGGAGCGGCAGACGGTCCTTGGTGTGGAGCGCATGGAGCTCCTTCGACAGATCGGCCGACCCGAGGAGGAGCGCGCCGAGCCGCGCGCTCGCGCCGGCGATCTCGCGCGCATCGAGGACGCCGAGTGGCGTCTCGATCATGCACCAGATGCCGAGACCGGCCGGCGCCCCGGCATTGCCGAGGAGACCGGCAGCACGGCGCACCGTCTCCTTGCCGTCGACCTTGGGGATCAGGATCGCATCGGCACCGGAGCCCGCGAGCATGCGGAGGTCGGTCTCGAACCACGGCGAACCGATGCCGTTGATCCGGATCACGAGCTCGCGGCGGCCGTAGCCGCCGGCCTTGATGGCCGAGGCGATGCGCGCCCGCGCCTCGTCCTTCATCTCCGGCGCGACGCCGTCCTCGAGATCGAAGATGAGGACGTCGGCGGCGAGCGTTCTGCCCTTCTCGAGCGCGCGCGCGTTCGATCCCGGCATGTAGAGCGCGCTGCGGCGCGGCCTCGGCGTGGGCATGGCGTCCTCGATCCCCAGAGCGGTCCGGTCCGACTATACTGAGCGCCCGTGCCGCCGCCAACGTGACCGCGACCATGAACGTCCTGTCGATCCAGTCGCACGTCGTCTACGGCCATGTCGGCAATCAGGCCGCGACGCTCCCGTTGCAGCGGCTCGGCCATGCCGTGTGGCCGATCCACACGGTGCGGTTCTCGAACCATCCCGGCCACGGCGGCTTCGCCGGTCGCGCGACCGAGCCGGCCGAGATCGTCGATCTGGTGCAGGGGCTCGAGGCGCGCGGCTTCCTCGCCCGCTGCGATGCCGTCCTCTCGGGCTATGTCGGCGCGCCGGAAACCGTCGGCGCGATCGCGGCGGCGGTCGACCGGGTCAAGGCGGCAAACCCGGACGCCGTCTATTGCTGCGATCCGGTGATCGGCGATGCCGAACGCGGCGCCTTCGTCCGCGCCGGTGTCGCCGAGGCGCTGGTCGCCGAGGCCATCCCGCGCGCCGACATCCTCATGCCCAACGCGTTCGAGGCGGCGCGGATCAGCGGCATCGACCCCGCTTCGCTCGCCGACGCCGCGGATGCCGCCGCCCAGCTCCGCGCCCGCGGTCCCGGGATCGTCGTGATCAAGAGCCTCGCGCGGTCCGACGCACCTCAGGGCGAGATCGAGACGTTTGCGACCGACGGCGCCGCGACCTGGCTCGCGGCCGCGCCGCGTCTCGACCTCGGCCGGCGCCCGGACGGGGCGGGCGACCTCTTCGCCGCGATCTTCCTCGGCCATTGGCTCGACCATCGCGACCTCCGAAGCGCCCTCGGCGCGGCGGCGGCCGCGGTCCACGGCGTCCTCGCCCGCACGCTGGCGTGCGGCACCGACGAGCTCGCGCTGATCGTGGCGCAGGACGAGATCGTCGCGCCCACCCGCCCGGTGCTGCCGGTCCGGATCGGCTAGCCCGTCAGGCCATGCGCGCGCACCAGGTCCGCCACATGGTGCGGTAGGCGGCCTCGAGGTCGCGGGCGAAGGCGATGCCGTCGCAGAGCGGCGACGCGGCGACGCGGCCGCGGAGCCCGGCCCGCATCCGGGCGAGCGCGCCGAGATCGGCGGCGAGCCGCACCGCGTGGGCGACATAGGTGTCGTCGTCGGGCGCGACGAGCCCGGCGTGGCCGGCTGCGGCGAGGATGCTGGCCGACTGGCGGCCGACCATCCGGTCGACATAGAGCGAGACCACCGGGACGCCCATCCACAAGGCCTCGAACGTCGTCATCGCGCCGGAATAGGGGAAGGTGTCGAGCGCGATGTCGATCTCGTCATAGGTGGCGAGAAACTCGCCGCGCGGTGCGCCGCCGCGGAGATCGATCCGGTCGGGCGCGATGCCGCGCGCGGCGAAGGCGTCGCGAAGGCGGGTCTGGACGCCGGTATCCTGGAGCCCGCGATAGCGGAGGAGGAGGCGGGCGCCCGGCACCGCGGCGAGGACCCGGGCCCAGACGTCTAGCACCGGGTCGACGATCTTGGCGGGGTTGTTGAGGCTGCCGAACGTCACGACGCCGCGGCTCGAGGCCGGCAGCGGCGCGACCGGCGGCGCCTCGTCGGGCGGGGCGATGCAGAGCCCGGTACGCGGCAGGCGCACCAGGGTCTCGGTCGCGTCGGCCTCCGACCCGGGCGGCATCTGGGCAGCATCGCCGATCAGATAATCGATCGCCGGCAGGCCGGTCGTCATCGCATAGCCGGCCCACGTCGCCTGCACCGGCGCCGGCCGGCGCGCAAAAACGCCGAGCCGGTTGCCCGCGGTATGACCGGCGAGATCGATCAGGATGTCGATCCGGTCGTGCGCGATCATCGCGGCAGCATCCCCGTCGCCGAGGCGGGTGATGTCCCCCCAATGCGGCACGGTCGCCCGGATGCGTGCCGTCACCGCGTCGTCGGACGGCCGGCTCGCGTAGCAGAAGACCTCGACCGCCGCGGGGTCGTGATTGGCGAGCGCCGGCAGGACCATATAGCCGACCGGATGGCGCCGGAAATCGGGTGAGACATAGCCGACGCGGAGCCGCCGGTCCGGTACCGGGTCAGGCGGTTCCGCCGCGACCGGCTCGACATCGGCACCGTGCCGCGCCGCCCAGCCGCGATGCTCATCGAGCAGCGCCTCGTTGCCGATCGTGGGATCGGCGAGGAGCGCGAACAGGAGATTGGAATGGTGGACCGCGCTCCCCGGCGCCAGCGCGACCGCGCGGCGATAATGCTCGAGCGCGTCCTCGGTGCGCCCGGCCTTGCGCAGAAGCCCGGCGAGCGCACCATGGCCCGCGGCCTCGTCGGGACCGAGCTCGACCAGCTTCCGGTAGTAGCCCTCGGCCTCGGTCAGCCGGTCCTTCTCCTCCATCAGGAGGCCGAGATTGCGGTAGGGCTCGGCCGAGGACGGCGCGAGCGCGATAGCGCGCCGGAGCTCGTTCGCCGCCTTCTCGACCTCGCCCTTGGCCTGGAGCGCGAGCGCATAGGTGTTGCGCATCTCGGGCGAGGCGGGCAGCCGTCGCACGAGACCCTCGGCGATCGCGAGCGCCTCGTCGACGGCGCCGTCGGTGAACAGGGTCGCGGCGAGGTTGTTGAGCGCCTCGGCATCGTCAGGCGCGCGCGCGACCGCGGCGCGGAGCGCGGCGACCGCCTCCTCGGTCCGGCCGAGACTGCGCAGGATCGTTCCCTGCGTGTTGCGGTAGCCCGGCTCGCCGGCATCGAGCGCGACCGCGCGCTCGGCGTGGGCGAGCGCGCGCTCGAGCCGGCCGGTCGCCAGGTAGGCGACCGCGAGATTGCCGTGGAACTTGGCGATGCTCGGGTCGCGCTCGATCGCCCGCGAGAACCCGTCGATCGCATCGTCGTAGCGCCCCTCCTGCACCGCGACGACGGCGAGGAGGTGGCAGAGCTCCGCGTTGTCCGGATCGGCGTCGGCGAGCGCGCGGTAGCGGCGCGCGGCCTCGGCGATGTCGCCGGCCTTGTGGAGATCGCGCGCGGCCGCGAGGAGAGCGGGATCGGTCGTCATCGCTGGACGGTGTGCTGGGGACCCGGCGGCGACGGCGGGGAACCGTCGCACCGGGTCATCATAGCACTCGCGTCAAGCCGATAAAGGACGCTGCCGCGACCCGCGCCGTCTGGTCACGCCGCCTTCCTGAGATGGGTCGCGATCAGGGCTTCGGCGATCTGCACCGCGTTGAGCGCGGCGCCCTTGCGCAGATTGTCCGCGACGACCCACAGGCTGAGGCCGTTCTCGACCGTCGAATCCTCGCGGATGCGGCTCACGAACACCGGATCGTCGCCGGCGCACTCGACCGGCGTCACGTAGCCTTCGTCGGCGCGGTGGTCGATGACGGTGATACCGGGCGCCTTCCGGAGGAGCGCCCGCGCCTCGTTGGCCGAGATCGGCCGCTCGAACTCGATATTGACCGCCTCGGCGTGGCCGATGAACACCGGCACGCGCACGCAGGTCGCCGAAACCCTGATCTTCGGATCGAGGATCTTCTTGGTCTCGACCACCATCTTCCACTCTTCCTTGGTGGTGCCGTCGTCCATGAACACGTCGATATGCGGGATCACGTTGAAGGCGATCTGCTTGGTGAAGTTCTCCTTCACTATCGGGTCGCTCACGTAGATTCCGCGCGTCTGGTTGAAGAGCTCGTCCATCGCCTCGCGGCCGGCGCCCGAGGTCGACTGGTAGGTCGCGACGACGACCCGTTTGATGGTGGCGGCATCGTGCAGCGGCTTGAGTGCGACCACCATCTGGATGGTCGAGCAGTTCGGGTTGGCGATGATGTTGCGCTTGGCGTATTGCGCGATGGCCTGGCCGTTGACCTCGGGCACGACCAGCGGGACCTCGGGGTCCATCCGGAACTGCGAGGTGTTGTCGATGACGACGCAGCCCGCCTTGCCGGCGCGCGGGGCGTGCACGGCCGAGACCTTGGCGCCCGGCGAGAACAGCCCGATGTCGACGCCCTTGAAGTCGAACTTCTCGAGGTCGCGCACGACGAGCTCGTCATCGCCATAGGTGACGCGCTTGCCGACCGAGTTCGACGAGGCGAGCGCGATCACCTCGTCGGCCGGGAACTCGCGCTCGGCGAGGATCGACAACATCTCGTGGCCCACCGCGCCGGTGGCACCGACGACCGCTACCCTGTAACCCATGGTCGTAATCCTTGACGCTGCGATGCGGGCCGCGCGCGCGGCCCGCACAAAACGAACGCCGGGCAACCCGACCGGCGCCCGGCGTCTGTCGAAATCGAACGGACGCGCGACCGGTCAGGGCCGCGCGTGGCGCGGCTCAGCCGCCGGTTTTCGGCGCCGGCGTGATCGGCGCGTCCTGGGCGGTCGTGGTCGGCTTCGGCGTCTGCACCATCTTGGCGGAATCGGCGCAGGCATAGGCGGAGCCCGCGGCACCGATCGCGAAGAAGCCGGCGAGCGCGGCGACAATCAGGGTCTTCATGGCGGTCATCCTATCGTCGTGATCCCAGTCGCCTTGAACATAGGGCATCGCGGTCGAAAAGCCAATTGCCGCGCCCGGGTGCGGCCTTGCGGTGCGCGCCGCGGCGCAATACCTCTAGAACCTGCCGAAGATGCGCGCCGGGAGGCGACCGATGGAGCTGGAGGACGGCCGCACCCATGGCGGTGGCAGCCTGATCGACGCGACGGCCGATTGGCTGATGGCCGAGGCGCTCGGCGACGCCGAGATGCAGGCGCTGTTCGAGGGCACCTGCACCCGGCTCGCCGCGGCCGGCATCCCCCTGTCGCGGGTCAACCTCGCCTTCGGCACGCTCCACCCCCTCGTCGCCGCCGTCTCTCTGACCTGGACCCGCGACCGACCGCTCGTCGCCGAGGGCTTCCCGCACGGCCGCGAGGACAGTCCGGCGTGGGTGACGAGCCCCTATCGCCACATGATGGAAAGGCGGGTCCCGTTCCTCCGCCGCCGGCTGACCGGCGACCACGCGCAGCTCGACTTCCCGATCATGACCGAGCTCCGCGACCGCGGCGCGACAGAGTATCTCGCGATCGCAACGCCGTTCAAATCGCGACCGGCGGACTGGCCTCGCCAGCCGTCGTCGTCCGAGGGCATCTTGGCGTCCTGGGCGACCGATCACCCGCCCGGCTTCAGCGCCCAGGACCAGCTATCGCTCCTCCGCATCCAGCGCCGGCTCGCCGTCGCCTGCAAGGTCGCGATCCAGGCCCAGATCGCGCGCAACGTCGCCACCACCTATCTCGGCCCGACCGCAGGCGCCCGCGTCCTCGACGGCCAGATCAAACGCGGTGATCACGACACCATCCACGCGGTCATCTGGTACAGCGACCTCCGCCGCTCGACCCAGATCGCCGATTCGATGCCGGCGCTCGACTACCTGACGCTCCTCAACACCTATTTCGAGTGCACCGCCGGCGCCATCCTCGCCGAGCGCGGCGACGTGCTTGGCCTCGTCGGCGATTCGGTGCTCGCGATCTTCCCGACCGGGAGCGAGGCGGCGAGCGAGCGGGCGGCCCGCGCGAGCGCGCTCGCCGCCTCGCGCAACGCCCACCAGCGGCTCGCCGAGATCAACCGCACCCGCGCCGAGGGCGGGCTCGACCCGCTCGCCTTCGGGATCGCGCTCCATATGGGCGAGGTGATGTACGGCAATATCGGCGTGCCGGAGCGGCTCGAGTTCTCCGCCGTTGGTCCCAGCGTCAACGAGGCCGCCCGCTCGAGGGGCTGACCAAGTCGCTCGGCCATTCGATCCTCGCGAGCGGCGCGGTCGCGCGCGCTCGATGCGCGGTGGATCCCACTCGGCTCGCATCGGCTGCGCGGTGTCGGCGACCCGATCGAGGTGTTCGCGCCGGGCGAGGCGGAGGCCGCGGCGACCGCGGCCTGATCGGCGTCACCGCTCCGTCATGGGGCCATGGAAGTCTTGCGGCTCCATCCCCGGAGCCGACAGATGCCCGCCGCCGTCCTCGCTTTCGCCCTCGGACTCGTTCTGGCTTCGACCGGCGCGACCGTCGCCGCCGAGATCGGGGGCCCGCGCGCGTTCACCTTCGTCGCCCTCGGCGACATGCCCTACCGCGAGGCCGATGAGCCGCGCTTCGAGGCGCTGATCCGCCGCATCAACGCGCTCCGCCCCGCCGTCTCGATCCATGTCGGCGACACCAAGTCGGGCTCATCGCCCTGCACGGATGCCGCCTTCGACAAGACGCGCGCGCAGTTCGCCCTCTTCGACCACCCGCTCGTCTACACGCCGGGCGACAACGAGTGGACCGACTGCCACCGCGAACGTGCCGGCCGCTTCGACCCGCTCGAGCGTCTGGCCAGGCTGCGCACGCTCTATTTCGGCGAGCCGCGCTCGCTGGGCCCGGTGCCGATCGCTCTCGAGCGGCAGGCCGACGTGATGGCCGAGCACCGGATCTTCGTCGAGAACAGCCGCTTTCAGCGGAACAGCGTCCTCTTCGTGCAGGTCCACGTCGTCGGCTCGAACAACGGCTTCGAATCGACCCGGCCCGATCCGGCAGAGGAATTCTTCGCCCGCGACCGAGCGAACGTCGCCTGGCTCGATGCCGGCTTCGCCAAGGCGCGCGCCGACGGCGCAGCCGCCATGGTGATCTCGCTCCAGGCCGATCTCTGGGACATCCGGCAGACGCATCGGGGCTTGCCCTCGGCCTCGGGCTTCATCGCGACGATCCGCGCCATCGAACGCGGCGCGCGCGCCTTCGGGCGGCCGGTCCTCGTCGTCAACGGCGATGCACACGAATTCGTCGTGACGCCGTTCCTCGGCACCAATCTCGAGCCGGTCGCCAACGTAACGCGGATGCAGGTGATGGGCGATACCGTGATCGGCGCGGTGCGCGTCTTCGTCGACCCCGACGACCGGTCGGCGCCGTTCGCGTTCCAGCCGGTCTATCTCATCGAATGAGCGCGCTCAGCGCGCGAGGCGGTCGATCTCGGCGACGATCGCCTGGCCCATCTCGGTGGTCGAGACGAGCTTTCTGCCGGGCTGCATGATGTCGCCGGTCCGAAGCCCGGCGTCGAGCACCTTGTTCACCGCGGTCTCGACGCGGTCGGCGTCCTCGCCCATGTCGAACGAGTAGCGGAGCATCATCGCGAAGGAGAGGATCATCGCGAGCGGGTTGGCCTTGTTCTGCCCGGCGATGTCAGGCGCGGTGCCGTGCACGGGCTCATAGAGCGCGTTGCGCCGGCCGGTCGCCGGATCGACGGCGCCGAGCGAGGCCGACGGCAGCATGCCGAGCGAGCCGGTCAGCATCGCAGCGCAGTCGGACAGGATGTCGCCGAACATGTTCTCGGTGACGATGACGTCGAACTGCTTCGGATTGCGCACGAGCTGCATCGCCGCGTTGTCGACGAGCATGTGCGAGAGCTCGACGTCCTTGTACTCGGCGGCGTGGATCTTGATCACCTCCTCGCGCCACATCTTGGTGCACTCGAGGACGTTGGCCTTGTCGATCGAGCAGACGCGCCGGCCGCGCTTCCGCGCGAGGTCGAAGGCGACGCGCGCGATCCGATGCACCTCGGGCGAGGTGTAGACGATCGTGTTGATCCCCTTCCGCGTCCCGTCGGAGAGCGTCGTGATGCCGCGCGGCTCGCCGAAATAGGCGCCGCCCGTGAGCTCGCGGAGGATCAGGATGTCGAGCCCCGCGACGAGCTCGCGCTTGAGCGTCGATGCGTCCGCGAGCGCCTCGAACACGAGCGCGGGCCGTAGATTGGCGAACAGCCCGAGATCCTTCCGGATCTTGAGGAGACCCGCCTCGGGCCTGATGTCGAAGGCGACGTTGTCCCATTTGGGGCCGCCGACCGCGCCGAGGAGGATCGCGTCGGCCGACCGCCCTTCCGCGATCGTCGCGTCGGTGATCGGCACGCCGTCGGTATCGATCGCAATGCCGCCGATGCGCCGCTCGCTGACGTCGAACGAGACCTGGCGCTTGCGGTCCATCCAGTCGAGGAGGCGCTTCACCTCGCCCATCACCTCGACGCCGATGCCGTCGCCGGGCAGCATCAGGATCTTCTTGTTCGCGGCCATGTTCGCCTATCTGTCCTCTGCGGCGCGCGGCAGCGGCCTGCACCCGTCGTCGGTTCGCGCGCGCTCAGTGCGGCGGCACGAGCCACGGCGTCTGCGAGGATGCCGTGGCCTCGTAGCCCTTGATCTTCGCGTCCTTCTGGAGCGTGAGCCCGATGTCGTCGAGACCGTTCAGGAGGCAGTGCTTGCGGAACGGGTCGATGTCGAACTTGACCGTCTCGCCGTTCGGCCGCGTGATCTCCTGTTTCTCGAGATCGACGGTGAGCCGGGCATTCGAGCCCTTCTCGGCATCGTCCATGAGCTTCGCCACCACCGCGGCCGGCAGCTTGATGAGCAGGATCCCGTTCTTGAAGCTGTTGTTGTAGAAGATGTCGGCGAAATCCTCGGCGATCACGCAGCGGATGCCGAAATCGAGGAGCGCCCACGGCGCGTGCTCGCGCGAGGAGCCGCAGCCGAAATTCCGCCCGGCGACGATGATCTCCGCCTTGCGGTAGGGCCCCTTGTTGAGGACGAAATCCGCGATCTCCCGGCCGTCCGGCGTGTAGCGGATGTCGTTGAACAGGTTCTTGCCGAGACCGGTCCGCTTGATGGTCTTGAGGAACCGCGCCGGGATGATCCGGTCGGTGTCGATGTTGATCATCGGCATCGGCGCGGCGACGCCGTCGACCCTAGTGAACTTTTGCATCGCGCGTCTCCCGCTCAGAGAAATTTGCGCACGTCGGTGAGATGGCCGTCGATCGCCGCCGCCGCCGCCATCGCCGGGCTCACCAGATGGGTGCGCCCGCCCGGGCCCTGGCGGCCCTCGAAGTTGCGGTTCGACGTCGAGGCCGAACGCTCGCCCGGCTGCAGCATGTCGCCGTTCATCGCGATGCACATCGAGCAGCCCGGCTCGCGCCAGTCGAATCCCGCCTCCTTGAAGATGCGGTCGAGCCCTTCGGCCTCCGCCTGGTGCTTCACGAGGCCCGAACCCGGCACGACCATCGCGTAGACGCTGGACGCGACCTTGCGCCCCTTGGCGACCGCGGCGGCCGCGCGCATGTCCTCGATCCGCGAGTTGGTGCACGAGCCGATGAACACCTTGTTGACGTGGATATCGGTCAGACGCTGGCCGGCCTTGAGACCCATGTAATGGAGCGCGCGCTCGACCGACCTGCGCTGCGCCTCGTCGGCGATGTCGGCGGGATTAGGCACATTGGCCAAGATCGGCAGCACATCCTGCGGGCTTGTGCCCCAGCTCACCTGCGGCTCGATCGCGGACACTGCGAGCGTCACTTCCTTGTCGTAGCGCGCACCGGCATCGGAGGGCAGCGTCTTCCAGAACGCGACCGCCTGCTCCCACAACGCGCCCTTGGGCGCCATCGGGCGGCCCTTGATGTAGTCGAAGGTCTTCTGGTCGGGTGCCACGAGCCCGGCGCGCGCGCCCGCCTCGATCGTCATGTTGCAGACCGTCATGCGGCCTTCGATCGACATGTCCTCGATCGCCTTGCCGGCATACTCGATCACGCAGCCGGTCCCGCCGGCGGTGCCGATCTTGGCGATGATGGCGAGGATCAGGTCCTTCGGCGTCAGACCGCGCGGCAATGCGCCGTCGACCGTGATGCGCATGTTCTTCGACGGGCGCTGGATCAGCGTCTGGGTGGCGAGCACGTGCTCGACCTCCGAGGTGCCGATGCCGAAGGCGAGCGCGCCGAGCGCGCCGTGCGTCGCGGTGTGGCTGTCGCCGCAAACGAGCGTGAGCCCCGGCAGCGTGAAGCCCTGCTCGGGCCCGATGACGTGGACGATGCCCTGGCGGACGTCGTTGAGCTCGATATAGGGGAGCTTGAACGCGATCGCGTTCTGCTTGAGGACGTCGATCTGGAGTCGCGATTCCTCGTTCTCGATCTCCTTGTCGCGGTTGGCCGTCGGCACGTTGTGGTCGGGCACCAGGATGTGGAGCTCGGGATGGCGGACCGTGCGCTTGGCCTCGCGCAAGCCGTCGAAGGCCTGCGCGCTGGTGATCTCGTGGATGATGTGACGATCGATGAAGATCAGGGCCGTGCCGTCGTCCTGCACGTCGATGACGTGGCTGTCCCAGATCTTGTCGTACAACGTCTTCGCCGTCGCCATCGCGTGCCTCTCCTCTCGCTCGTCGGACGCGCCGCGCGCTATTCCTCGGTCGATGCGGCCGCGGCGGCAGGCTCCTCGCGCCGCTCGGTCCGCTCCGCGATGCGGGCGCTCTTGCCGCGCCGGCCGCGGAGGTAATAGAGCTTGGCGCGCCGGACGTCGCCACGCCGGAGCACGTCGATCGACACGATGCGCGGCGAATAGAGCGGGAACACGCGCTCGACGCCCTCGCCGTAGGAGATCTTCCGCACCGTGAACGCGGAATTCACGCCGCGGCTCGAGCGCGCGATGCACACGCCCTCGAACGCCTGGACGCGCTCGCGGTCGCCTTCGACGACCTTGAAATTGACCTTGAGCGTGTCGCCGGGGCCGAATTCGGGGACCGGGCGCTCCGCGGTGAGCCGCGCGATCTGCTCGCGCTCGAGGGTCTCAATCAGGTTCATCGTTCCGCTCCTTCGTCGAACCGTGCTCCGCGACGTGACGCGCCCAGAGATCGGGCCGCCGCGTCTGGGTGATGGTCTCGGCCTGGCGCCGCCGCCATGCCGCAATCCGCGCATGGTGCCCGCTCAACAGCTCGGCCGGCACCGCGCGCCCCTGCCACTCGGCGGGGCGCGTGTAGTGGGGGTATTCGAGAAGCCCCCGTTCGAAACTCTCCTCGGCGAGCGAGGACACCGCGCCCACCACGCCCGGCAGGAGGCGCACGCACGCATCGATCAGCACGATCGCCGCCGGCTCGCCGCCCGACAGGACGAAGTCCCCGATGCTGAGCTCCTCGACCGCACGGGCCTCGAGGACGCGCTGATCGACGCCCTCGAACCGGCCGCACAGGAGGACCACGCCCGGCCCCGCCGCCAAATCCCGCACGCGCGCCTGATCGAGGCGGCGCCCGCGCGGCGACAGATAGATCAACGGCCCCGCCGCCCCGTCCGCGGATACCGCCGCGATCGCGGCATCGACTACGTCGGCGCGCATCACCATGCCGGGGCCGCCGCCGAACGGGGTATCGTCGACCGAGCGGTGTTTATCGCGCGCAAACCCCCTGATGTCCACAATTTCGAGCCGCCATCGGGCTTCGGCGAGCGCCCGTCCGGCGAGCGATTGGCCGAGCGGCCCGGGAAAGATTTCGGGCAGGATCGTCAACACCGTCGCGGTCCACGGCGCGGTCGGGGGGCGGCCCGCCGGCACGCTCTCCGAGGCCTCAGCCATCACCGACCTCGCCGCCGTCGTCGAGAAGGCCCGCCGGCGGCTCGGCGACGATCCGCCCGGCCGCGACATCGACCTCGGGCACCACGTCGCGGGTGAACGGCAGGAGGAATGTCCGCCCCCGCGACGGCGCGACCTCGAGAAGATCGCCGGCGCCGAAATTCTGGACCGCGACGACCGTGCCGAGCGGGCTCCCGTCCGCGCGCACGACCGCGAGCCCGATGAGGTCCGATTGGTAGAACTCCTCGCCCGCGAGCGCCGGCAACGCGCGGCGATCGGCGTAGAGGATCGTGCCGGCGAGCGCCTCGGCCGCCAAGCGATCCGCGATACCCTCGATCGTCGCGATGACGTTGCCGCGTACCATGCCGGTCACCTTCAGGCGGAACGACCGCGCGCCGGTCTCGTCCGAGAGCGCGCCATAGCCGGCGATCGCCGCCGGGTTCTCGGCGAAGCTCCGGATGCGGACCGCGCCGCCGATCCCGTGCGCACCGACGATCTCGCCGATCCGAACCCGCCGGTGTGGATCGCCGCCGCCGGAGGCGCGCGTGTCGCGATCGCGCGCCGTCGCGCTACTCCTTCGCCGCGGCCTTCGCCGCCTCTGCCGCGGCCTTCATCCGCTCCTGCGCCTTCTTGCGCGGCATGTTCTTCTTGGTCTGGGTCGGGATCTTCGGCTTCTCGCCGAGACCGACCTCGGCGAGAAATCGCGCGACGCGATCGCTCGGCAGCGCCCCGACGCCGATCCAGTGCTTGATCCGCTCGACCTCGAACTTGACGCGGTTCGGGTTCTCGCGCGGCAGCATCGGATCGTAGCTGCCGACATGCTCGATGAAGCGGCCGTCGCGCGGGCTCCGCGAGTCGGCGACGACGATCCGGTAGAACGGCCGCTTCTTCGCGCCGCCGCGCGTCATGCGGATCTTGAGGCTCATATCGGGTTCCTTCTTCTCGTGCCTGTTGTCGTGTCTCTGGTCGTTGCGCGCGTCGCGCGCTCAGTTGCGGGTGAACAGCGACTGGAGGCCGTGGCGCATCAGGCCCTTGTTGCCAAGCTTCTTCATCTGCTTCATCACGCGCGCCATCTCCTGGTGCTGCTTGAGGAGCTTGTTGACGTCCTGCACCGTGGTGCCGGAGCCTACGGCGATGCGCTGCTTGCGCGAGGCCTTGATGATGTCGGGGTTGCGGCGCTCCTTCGGCGTCATCGACAGGATGATCGCCTCCTGGCGCGCGATGATGCCGTCGTCGATGCGCGCATTCGCCATCTGCGACTTGATCTTCTGGACGCCGGGCAGCATGCCCATGAGGCCGGACAGCCCGCCCATCTTGCGCATCTGGCGGAGCTGGGAGAGGAGATCGTCGAAGTCGAAGCTCCCCTTCTCGAGCTTCGCCGCGATCTTCTCGGCCTCCTTCTGATCGACGACCTCCTGCGCCTTCTCGACCAGGCCGACGACGTCGCCCATGCCGAGGATGCGGGACGCGATGCGATCGGCCTGAAAGACCTCGAGCGCGTCGACCTTCTCGCCGACGCCGAGGAGCTTGATCGGGACGCCGGTGACCGCGCGCATCGAGAGCGCCGCGCCGCCGCGCGCATCGCCGTCGACGCGCGTCAGCACGATGCCGGTCGCGCCAACGCGCTCGTGGAAGCTCTTCGCGACGTTGACCGCGTCTTGGCCGGTCATCGCATCGGCGACGAGGAGCGTCTCGACCGGCTTCACCACGTCGCGCACGCGCGCGACCTCGTCCATCAGCTCGTCGTCGATGTGGAGCCGGCCGGCGGTATCGAGGATCACGATGTCGTAGCCCTCGAGGCGCGCGGTGTCGATCGCGCGGCGCGCGATGTCGACGGGGCCCTGGCCGGCGACGATAGGGAGCGTGGCGACGCCGGTCTGGCGGCCGAGGACGGCGAGCTGCTCCTGCGCGGCGGGGCGACGCACGTCGAGCGACGCCATCAGGACCTTCTTCCGCTCGCGTGACTGGAGGCGGAGCCCGATCTTGGCCGAGGTCGTCGTCTTGCCCGAGCCCTGAAGGCCCACCATCAGGATCGGCAGCGGCGCCGGCGCGGCGAGGTTGAGGGGCGGTGTCTCCGCGCCGAGTGTCGCGACCAGATGGTCGTTAACGATCTTGACCACCATCTGGCCGGGCGTGACCGAGCGGATCACCGCCTCGCCGACCGCCTTCTCGCGCACCTGGTCGATGAAGTCCTTGACCACCGGGAGCGCGACGTCAGCCTCGAGGAGCGCGATCCGGATCTCGCGCATCGCCGCGCCGACATCGGCCTCGGAGAGCGTGCCGCGCTTCCTCAGCCGGTCGAATACGTCGCCGAGCTTGCCGGTCAGGCCTTCGAACATCGCCCTCGACGCTCCTCGAAGTCACCGACCCGGTCGGACCAAACGCAAACGCGCCAGTGCGCGAACCTCGCGGACTGGCGTGCGCCCTCGGGCGCGCGGGGCCGAACCGGGCCAAAGATGCGGTGAAATTAGTATTCGCGGCCCCGCGCCGTCAAGGCGCGGACGGATAGAGCGGGGCGTCGCGACGCGGCGACGGCGGCGCATTCACGGCCGGGTGGCGGGCGCCGTGACATCGCCGAATCCATCTGCGTCGATGCGGCGATGAATCGCCACTTCTCCACAAGATGTGGTAGAGACATGGCCGGACATGCACAATTGCAGCCTTCATTCCGGCAACCCGCGCTTCGCGGTGCTGCGCCGGCCCGGCCGGGTCTGGGCCATCGGCGCGGTGCACGGTGATGCGCGACGCCTGGCCGGGCTCCATGCAGCGCTCGCCCGGCGGGTGGCGCCCCACGACCGCCTGGTCTATCTCGGCAACGTGCTCGGGCGCGGCCGGTCGATCCCGGACTGCCTCGACGAGCTCCTCGCGTTCCGCTGCGCCTTCCTCGCCCGCCCCATGGCCTTCGCCGCCGACGTCGCGATGCTGCGCGGCGGACAGGAGGAGATGTGGCAGAAGCTGTTCGAGCTCCACTTCGCGATCGGCCCGCTCGATGTCCTCAACTGGATGGTCGACCAGGGGCTCGGCGCGACGATCGAGGCCTATGGCGGCCAGGTGCGCGACGGGCTCAGCGCCGCCCGCCAGGGGCCGATGGCCATCACGCGCTGGACCAACGCGCTCCGCGCCCAGTTCCAGCGCCACGACGGCCACCGCGACTACTTGAGCGCGCTCCGCCGCGCCGCCTATGCCGATGACGGCTCGCTCCTGTTCGTAAGCGCGGGCCTCGACCCGGAGCGTCCGCTCGACACCCAGAAGGACGCGTTCTGGTGGTCGGCGCGCAAGTTCGAGGCGATCGACCGGCCCTATGGCGGGTTCCGCCGCATCGTGCGCGGCCTCGACCCCGACCACCGCGGCGTGGTCGCGACCGACCACACGCTCAGCCTCGATTCCGGCTGCGGCTTCGGCGGCTCGCTCGCCGCCGCCTGCCTCACGCCGGACGGCCGCGTCGCCGAGGTGATTGAGGTCTAGCCTAGCCCTTGAGGAACGCCGTGATCGCCGCCGCGGTCTCGGCCGGCTTCTCGACCTGCGGGCTGTGGCCGGCACCCTCGATCAGCTGGAGCCGCGCGTTCGGGAGCCCGGCCGCATAGGCGGTGGCGTGCGCGCGCGGCACCATGCGGTCGGCCTCGCCCCACACGACGAGCGCCGGGCGGTCATAGCGGTGCAGCCGGTCGCGGAGCGTCCGGTTGTGGAGATAAGGCGGCTTGAAGCCGACCCGCGAGGCGAAGCGGAACGTCTTGTAGCGCTCGAGCTCGGTCTCGACGTCGAGGCGGGCATCGGGGAACATCGCCAGGCCGATCGGCGCCTCCGGCGAGGCGAACAGGAGCCGGCGGATCCCCGCGAAATTGGTGCCGTCGACCGGCTGCACCTCCCAGAAGATGTCGCCGATCGGCTGCTGGCTGACGAAGAGGCCGGTCGCGCCGACCAGCACCAGCCGGTCGAAGCGCTCGCGCCAGCGCACCGCCATCTCGGCCGCGATCCAGCCGCCGATGCAGCTCCCGACGAGCGTCACCCGCTCGAGGCCGAGCGCATCGATCGTCTCGAGATAGTGGAACGCCACGTCCTCGATCGTCTCGATGGCGGTGTTCTCGTCCGAGCCGCCGCAGCCCGGATGCGCCGGCGCGATCAGCCGGTGCGATCTGGCGAGCGTGTCGTGGAACGGGAGCCACACCGTCTGGCCGCCGTGAACGTCGGCGAAGCCGTGCAGATAGAGGACCGGCGGACCGGCGCCGATCTCGGCCACCTGGACCTTGCGCCCCCGCACCTCGATCACGCGCCCGGACATGGCCTGCCCCCTTTGTCCTGCTTTCTCGTTCGCGTCAATTCACCCGCGCGGCGCGGATCGCCTGCCACACGCGCTCCGGCGTCGCCGGCATGTCGACATGCGTGACGCCGAGCGGGCCGAGCGCATCGACGATCGCGTTGACGACCGCGGGTGGCGCGCCGACCGTGCCCGCCTCGCCCGCGCCCTTGACGCCGAGCGGATTGGTCTGGCACGGGACCTGGTTCTCGTCGGTGACGAACGAGCAGAAATCATCGGCGCGCGGCATGCAGTAGTCCATGAACGAGCCGGACAGGAGCTGGCCGGACGCCTCGTCGAACACGATCGCCTCGCACAGCGCCTGGCCGATGCCCTGCGCCAGACCGCCGTGGATCTGGCCGTGCAGGAGGAGCGGGTTGAGCGCGAAGCCGACATCGTTGACGGTGGTGAAGCGGACGATCTCGACCTTGCCGGTGTCGAGGTCGACCTCGACCTCGCACACCTGGCAGCCGTTCGGGAAGTTGGGCGGGCCACCGAAGGACGCTTCCGCCTCGAGCCCGATGCCGCCCGTTGCGGGCACGCCGAACGGGATCGCGAAGGCGGTGCCGGCGACCGCCTGGATCGGCACCGCCTTGTCGGTGCCGGCGATGCGGTAGAGCCCGTCCTTGAACTCGATGTCGCCCTCGGCCGCCTCGAGCATGAAAGCCGCCATCTTGCGGCCCTTCTCGATCACGATATCGGCCGCCGCCTTGAGCGCGGAGCCGCCTTGAGTGCCCGAGCGCGAGCCGAACGTGCCGCGGCCGAAATTGATCGCGTTGGTGTCGCCCTGGATCAGGCGCACACTCTCGAACGGCACGCCGAGCCAGTCGGAGACGAGCTGGGCGTAGACCGTCTCGTGGCCCTGGCCGTGACTGAACGTGCCGGCGAGGACGGTGACGGTGCCGCCCGGCTCGAAGCGGATCTCCATCCGCTCGTTGAAGAAGGCCGAGATCTCGATGTAGTAGCAGAGCCCGATGCCGCGCCGGCGGCCGCGGCGTTCGGATTCGGCGCGCCGCGCGGCGAAGCCGTTCCAGTCGGCGACCGCGAGCGCCTTGTCCATCGTCGCGGTGAAATCGCCCGAATCGTACATCGTCTCGAGCGAGGTCGTGTACGGCATCGCGGATGCCGGGATGTAGTTCCGCCGCCGCAGCTCGGCCGGCGCGATCTTCATCTCGCGCGCCGCCAGGTCGATCAGCCGCTCGAGCTGGTAGATCGCCTCCGGACGCCCGGCGCCGCGATAAGGTGCGAGCGCCTGGGTATGCGTGAAGACCCCGCGCGTGACGGCGTGGATCAGCGGCACGTGGTAGACGCCGGTCAGCATGCCGAGCCCGGTGATCGCACACACCGCCGCCGCGCTCGACAGATAGGCGCCGAGATTCCACGCCATCTCGGCGCGGAGCGCGAGGATGCGCCCGTCCTTGTCGAAGGCGAGCGCGAGATCGGCAATCTGGTCGCGGCCGTGCTCGTCGGCGAGGTGGGACTCGCTCCGGTCCGCCGTCCAGCGCACCGGCCGACCCACCTTCCGCGTCGCCCAGACGAGGAGCGCGTCCTCGCAGAACAGCGTGCCCTTCATGCCGAAGCCGCCGCCGACATCGCGCGCGATGACGCGGAAATGGTTCTCCGGCACGCGGAACAGCTCGGCGAGCGCCTGGCGCTGGGCGTGCGGCATCTGGGTCGAGGTGTAGAGGATCGTCTCGCCGGTGCCGACATCGTGGGTCGCCATGCAGCCGCGCGGCTCCATCGTGTTGGCGCTGACCCGATTGTTGACGACCGCGAGCCGCGACACGTGGTGGGCGGCGGCGAAGGCGGCGTCGACCGCGAGCTTGTCGCCGCGCGGCAGCGTGAACGAGACGTTGTCCGGCACCTCCGGCCACACCGCGGGCGCACCCTTGGCCATGGCGGCGCCGATCGAGCTCGCCGCGGGCAGGATCTCGTAATCGACGTCGACGCGCTCGGCCGCATCGCGCGCCGCCTCCGGCGTCTCGGCGACCACGATCGCCACCCGGTCGCCGACATGGCGGACGGTCTCGACCAGGAGCGGGCGAAGCGGCTTCGGCACCTCGGGCCCGGCATGCATGTCGGCCGGCATCACGTGGCAGGCGATGCCGGTGATGCCCGCGGCCGCGATGTCCTTCGCGGTCGCCACCAGGACGACGCCGGGCGCGGCCGCGGCCGCCCGCGTGTCGATGCGCCGGACGCGGGCGTGGGCATGGGGCGCGCGGACGAAGACCGCGTGGGTCTGGCGCGGCAGCACGATGTCGTCGACATAGACGCCGCGGCCGGTCAGGAAGCGCGGATCCTCGGAGCGGGGCACGGGCTGGCCGACGCCGAACTTGTTCATCGAGACACCCGGTTAACGATGTCTGGGATGCGGCATGATGGCCAAGACGCCGCTTCCTGTCGAGCCGGACGGAGGCGGCCGCGAAAGGGTGGACTGCGGCCGTGACCGGCGCCTATAAGGGGCGCAAACGTGCACGCTGTCGACCGGCTTGCCGCATCGCAGCCCTTGAACCGCGCCTCGACAGATGACGGGTATCGCCTTCACGAAGATGCATGGCCTAGGCAACGACTTCGTCGTCGTCGACGGCCGCGACCGTCCGCTGCCGCTGACGCCGATCCAGGTGCGCGCGGTCGCCGACCGGCACACCGGCGTCGGCTGCGACCTCCTGATCGTCGTCGAGCCGGCGCGCTCGGCGGCGGTCGATGCGTTCATGCGCTTCTACAACGCCGACGGGGGCGAGGTGTCGGCCTGCGGCAACGGGACGCGCTGCGTTGCCCAGCTCCTGATGGACGAGCTCGGCCGCGATCGCGTCCGGCTCGAGACGCACGCGACCATCATGGCCGCGGCGCGCATGGAGCGCGGCCTGATCGCGGTCGACATGGGCACGCCCCGGTTCGACTGGCAGGACATCCCGCTCGCGCTGCCCGAGAATACGCTCCACGTCGATCTGATCGACGGCCCGTTGCACAACCCGGCGGCGGTCAACATGGGCAACCCGCACGCCGTGTTCTTCGTCGCCGACGCCGAGGACATCGACCTCGAGCGCTACGGCCCGGGGCTCGAGACCCACCGCCTGTTCCCCGAGCGCGCCAATATCGGCATCGCCCAGATCATCACCCGCCGACGCATCCGGCTTCGTGTCTGGGAGCGCGGCGTCGGCATTACGCTCGCCTGCGGCACCGGCGCCTGCGCCGCGGCCGTGACCGCCCATCGTCGCGGCCTCACCGAGCGTGCGGTCGATGTCGTGGTCGACGGCGGCGTCCTCGCGATCGAGTGGCGCGAGGACGACCACGTCATGATGACGGGCCCGGTCGCGACCAGCTTCGCGGGCACGATGGACCGCTCGCTTCTTTCATGAGCGAGCCGCGCGTCATCACCTTCGGCTGCCGACTGAACGCCTTCGAATCGCAGGTCATCCGCCGTCACGCGAAGGCGGCGGGCCTCGCCGACGCGGTGATCGTCAACACCTGCGCCGTGACGGCGGAGGCGACGCGCCAGGCGCGCCAGACGATCCGCCGCGCGCGGCGCGAGAACCCGGGCGCGCGGATCATCGTCACCGGCTGTGCCGCGCAGGTCGAGGCGGCGCGCTTCGGCGCGATGCCCGAGGTCGACCTCGTGCTCGGCAACGCCGAGAAGATGAAGGCCGAGAGCTACGCCGCGCTGGCGCCCGAGCGCATCGTCGTCGACGACATCATGGCCGTGCGCGAGACGGCCGCGCATCTCGTCGAGGGCTTCGACGGCCGCGCGCGCGCCTTCGTCCAGGTGCAGCAGGGCTGCGACCACCGCTGCACGTTCTGCATCATACCCTACGGGCGCGGCCCCAGCCGGTCGGTCCCGATCGCCGACGTCGTTGCCCAGGTGCGCAACCTCGTCGCGCGCGGCTGGCGCGAGATCGTGCTGACCGGTGTCGACATCACCGGCTATGGCCGCGATCTCGCCGATGTGCCGACCCTCGGCCGCCTCGTCGACGCGATCCTCGACGGCGTGCCCGAGCTCGCCCGCCTCCGCCTCTCCTCGCTCGATCCGGTCGAGATCGACGCGGCACTCTTCCGCGCCATCGCCGAGGAGCCGCGCGTGATGCCGCACGTCCATCTCAGCCTCCAGGCGGGCGACGATCTGGTGCTGAAGCGGATGCGCCGCCGTCACGCGCGCGCGGACGCGATCGCGCTCTGCCGCGGGCTCCGCGCCGCGCGGCCGGAGATCGTGTTCGGCGCCGATTTCATCGCCGGCTTCCCGACCGAGACCGAGGCGATGTTCGCGCGCACGCTCGACCTCGTCGCCGAATGCGACCTCGCGCTCCTCCACGTGTTCCCGTACTCCGAACGCGAGGGAACACCCGCGGCGCGCATGCCGGCGATGCCGATGGACATTCGCCGCGAGCGCGCCCGACGGCTCCGCGCTGCCGGCGAGGCGCGTCTTCGCGACCACCTCGACCGGCGCATCGGGACGACGGCCGCGGTCCTGATCGAGGGCGCCGGCGCGGGCCGAAGCGAGGACTATCTCGCCGTCGCGACCGAGGGTGAGGCGCTCGCACCCGGCACGATCGTAGCGATGACGATCCGCGCGCGCCGCGATCTCGGCCTTCTCGGCGCCGTCCGTCCGTGAACCGCCGATGAGCGAGAAACGCGGCTGGCTGTCCCGGCTCCGCGAGGGGCTTCAACGCACCTCGCAGCGCATCTCCGACGGCATCACCGCGATCTTCACCAAGCGGAAGCTCGACGAAGCGGCGCTCGCGGAGCTCGAGGAGCTGCTGATTGCCGCCGACCTCGGCGTCAAGACCGCCGCGGTGCTGACGCAGACGCTCGCCAAGACGCGCTTCAACCAGGAGGTCGCCGTCGAGGAGGTGAAGGCCGCGCTCGCCGAGGACATCGCGGCGATCCTGGCACCGGTGGCGGAGCCCCTGATCCTCGATCCGGCGCGCAAGCCGCACGTCGCGCTGGTCGTCGGCGTCAACGGCTCGGGCAAGACGACGACCATCGGCAAGCTCGCCAAGATGTTCAAGGACGACGGCAAGAAGGTCGTGCTCGCCGCCGGCGACACGTTCCGCGCCGCGGGCGTGAGCCAGCTCCAGATCTGGGGCGAGCGGATCGGCTGCCCCGTCGTCGCGCGCGAGACCGGCGCCGACGCGGCCGGCCTCGCCTTCGATGCGCTCGAGCAGGCCCGCAACGAGCGCGCCGATCTCCTCGTGATCGATACCGCGGGTCGGCTCCAGAACCGCGCCGACCTGATGGCGGAGGTGCAGAAGATCATCCGCGTCCTCAAGAAGCTCGACCCCGACGCGCCGCATAGCTGCCTTCTCGTCCTCGACGCGACGACCGGCCAGAACGCGCATGCCCAGGTCGAGGTGTTCCGCGCGATGACCCAGGTGACGGGCCTTCTCGTCACCAAGCTCGACGGCACCGCCAAGGGCGGCGTGCTGGTGGCCCTCGCGGAGCGTTTCGGTCTCCCCGTGCACGCGATCGGGGTCGGCGAGGGCGCCGATGACCTTCGCCCGTTCGAGGCGCTCCCCTTCGCCCAGAGCCTGGTCGGCCTCGAGCCCTGAGCCGGGCCGATTCTCCGCACGTCGCCGCCCGGGGTTGTGCTAGACGTGCGGCCCATGACGAGCCCGCCTCTGTCCGCCCCCTCGAGCGTCCCCCGCGTGGCGGCGGACGCCGTGTTGCGCGGGCTCCTCTGGATGTTCCTGTCGGCGCTCGCCTTCGCCTCGATGATCATGTGCGTCCGCGTCTCGTCGGCCAAGTTCTCGACCTTCGAGATGACGTTCTGGCGCTCGCTGTTCGGCGTCCTGATCCTCCTGCCGTTCATGGCACGCGGCGGTTTCGTCCGCTTACGGACGCGCCAGCTCGGCTACCACACGCTCCGCAGCGTCATCCAGTTCACCGGCGTCGTCCTCTGGTTCTACTCCATCGGCCTCATCAACCTGTCGCAGGGACAGGCACTCCAGTTCACGGTGCCGCTGTTCACCGTCGGGCTCGCCGCGATCTTCCTCGGCGAGCGCGTCGACCTCTTTCGCTGGATCGCGACCCTGAGCGGTTTCGCCGGCGTCCTGATCATCCTGAGACCCGGCTTCACCGAGGTCTCGCTGGTGGCGATCCTCACCGTCATATCGGCGGCCTGCTATGGCGGCGCCAATGTCGTGACCAAGATCCTCCAGCGCGAGGACTCGAGCGAGACCATCGTCTTCTACATGTGCCTGATGCACACCCCCGCCGCGCTGATCATCGCGCTCGCACTCGGCTTCACCATGCCGGCGCTCGGCGACTGGCCGGCGCTCGTCGGGATCGCGATCGCGGCGACGCTCGCGCATTATTTCCTCGCCCAGGGCCTCGGCGCGGCGCCGGCCGGCGTCGTCATGCCGTTCGACTTCCTCAAGCTCCCGGTCGTGACCGTGCTCGCCTATGTCCTTTTCACGGAGATCCCCGATCTCTGGGCCTGGATCGGCGCGGTCGTGATATGCGGCGCGACCTATGTCGTCATGCGGCGCGAGACGCGGCTCGGGCGCGCATCGGCCAAGGCGGCGAGCGCCTGACATGGATACGAGCGCGCGACCGGCCGGCCCGCGCCGGACCTCCGACGTCATCCGCGGCGTCCTCTGGTTCATCGCCTCGCTCGTCTGTTTCCTCGCGATGGCGATCGCGGTGCGCGATCTTTCGGACACGATGAACGCGTTCGAGGTGCTGACCTGGCGCGCCATTGTCGGGCTCCTCGTCACCCTCCCGTTCCTGATGCGCCGGGGCATGCTCGCGCCGTTCCGCACCAGGCGGCCCGGGCTCCACGGCATCCGCAACTTCATCCATTTCTTCGGCCAGGCATCCTGGGTCTATGCGCTGAGCTTCATCTCCTTCGTCGACGTGACCGCGATCGAGTTCTCGATCCCGATCTTCGCCGCGCTTCTGGCGCCTCTCATCCTCGGCGAGCGGGTCGACGCCCATCGCTGGGGCGCGATCGTGGTCGGGTTCATCGGCGTCGTCATCGCGCTCCGTCCCGGGGTCGGCGCGATGAACCCGGCGGCGCTGATCATGGTGGCGGGCGCTGTATGCTACGCGGGCTCGGCCGTCCTGGTCAAACTGCTGACACGGACCGACAGCGCCGGCACGATCGTCCTCTACATGAACCTAATGCAGCTCCCGCTCGCGGTCGGGCTCGCGGTCTGGGTCGGCTGGGTCGACCCGACGCTCGCAGACGTGCCGGCGATCCTCGTCCTCGGCATCGGCGGCGTCCTCGCCCATTACATGATCGCGCGCGGCCTCGCGCTCGCCGACGTCACCATCCTCTACCCGCTCGACTTCCTGCGGCTCCCCTTCATGGCGCTGATCGGCTATTTTCTCTATGCGGAGGGGATGGACCTCTGGGTCGTCGTGGGCGCCGTCGTCATCTTCGCGAGCAACCTCTACCTGGTGCAGCGCGGGGCACGAGACGCCCGGCTCCGCGAGGCCCGCGCTGAGGCCGCCTGAGCGGCCGGGAGATCACCATGGGAATCCTCACGCCCGAGATGAAGGACGCCGTCGCGACCTGCAAGCTCTCGTTCTGCGCGACGACGAACGCCGACGGTACACCGAATCTCTCGCCCAAATCCTCGCTCGCCGTCTACGACGACGACCATCTCGTGTTCGCCAATATCGCCTCGCCCAACACGATCGCGAACCTCCGCCGCAGCCCGACGATCGAGGTCAACGTCGTCGACATCTTCTTCCGCAAGGGGTTCCGCTTTCGCGGCACCGCCGAGATCCACCCGAGCGGCCCGGTGTTCGACTTCGTCGCGCTGCCGTTCTGGGCGAAGCAGGGCCGCCACTACCCGGTCCACGAGGTCGTCAAGGTGCGGGTCGAGCGCGCCCTTCCCGTTCTCTCGCCGGCCTATGTGTTCAACGACAATGTCGACCCCGAGGCCGTGCGGCGGTCCTGGCTCGGCGAATACGGTGTCGCGCCTCTCGGGGACAAACGCTGAGGCTCAGCGCCGGGTGAACTGCGTCGCGCCGAACAGCACCTCGCGCGCGGCATCGGTGATCCGGCCGATCCGCCGCTTGTCGTCGAGGAGCATCATGCCGCGCGCGACCGCAGGCCGCTCGCGGATCGCCTCGAACCAGCGCGCGAGGCTCGGAAAGTCGGCGAGCGCGACGCCCTGGCGCTTCCACAGCCGCACCCACGGCCAGGACGCCATGTCGGCGATCGAGTACGCGCTGGCGAGGTAGGGCGCGTCGGCGAGCCGGCGGTCCATCACGCCGTAGAGCCGGCCCACCTCTTTCGTGTAGCGCTCGATCGCGTAGGGCACCTCGACGGCGGCCATCCCGCGGAAATGATGCGCCTGGCCGCACATCGGCCCGAGCCCGCCCATCTGCCACATCAGCCATTCGAGAACGGCCGCGCGCGGACGCGGCTCGCGCGGCAGGAAGCGGCCGGTCTTCTCCGCGAGATAGAGGAGGATCGCCCCCGATTCGAATACCGAGAGCGGTGCGCCGTCCTGCGTGTCGTGATCGACGATGGCGGGGATGCGGTTGTTCGGGCTGATGGCGAGGAATTCGGGTGCGAACTGCGCACCCTGGTTGATGTCGACGGCGATCACCCGGTAGGCGAGCCCGGTCTCCTCGAGCATGATCGAGACCTTGTGGGCGTTCGGCGTCGGCCAGGCATGGAGATCGATCACGGGCGCGGCCTCAGATCGCGGCCGTGATCGCGGCGCCGACGTCCCGAGTGCCGGCGTTGCCGCCGAGATCGCGCGTCTTCGGCCCGCCCTCGGCGAGGCTGCGCTCGATCGCGGCGACGATCGCGGCGGCGGCATTCGCCTCGCCGAGATGGTCGAGCATCATCGCCCCGGACCACATCGCGCCGATCGGGTTGGCGAGACCCTTGCCCGCGATGTCAGGCGCCGAGCCGTGGACGGGCTCGAACATCGACGGGTGCGCGCGCTCGGGGTTGATGTTGCCGGCCGGCGCCATGCCGATCGAGCCCGTCACCGCGGGCGCGAGATCGGACAGGATGTCGCCGAAGAGATTGCTGCCGACCACGACGTCGAACCAGTCGGGGCTGGTGACGAAGCGGGCGCACAGGATGTCGATGTGGTACTGGTCCGAACGAATGTCGGGATAGTCCTTGCCGATCGCCGCGAAGCGCTCGTCCCAGTACGGCATCGAGTGGATGATGCCGTTCGACTTGGTCGCCGAGGTGACGTGCTTCTTCGGCCGCGAACGCGCGAGCTCGAAGGCGAATCTCAGGATGCGGTCGACCCCCTTCCGGGTGAACACCGCCTGCTGGATCGCGAGCTCGTCCTCGGTGCCCTGGTTCATCCGACCGCCGATCTGCGAATACTCGCCCTCGACGTTCTCGCGCACGACCCAGATATCGATGTCGCCCGCCTTGCGATCGCGGAGCGGCGAGCTGACGCCCGCGAACAATCGCGCCGGACGCAGATTGACATACTGGCGGAACGAGCGGCGGATCGGGATCAGCATGTCCCACAGCGACACGTGGTCGGGAACGCCCGGCCAGCCGACCGCGCCGAGATAGATCGCATCGAAGCCCGCGAGCTGGTCGATCCCGTCGGCCGGCATGATGCGACCGGTCCGCGGATAGCTCGCGCAGTCCCACGGGAACTCGGTCCACCGGATCGCAAAATTGTGCCGCCGCGCCGCCGCCTCGAGCGCGCGCTGGCCCTCGGGGATCACTTCCTTGCCGATGCCGTCACCCGGAATCACGGCGATGCGATAGGTCTTCATGCGCTCATCCTCAAAACGAAACGGGGCGGCCGAAGCCGCCCCGCAATGTACACAAACCGCACCCGCCTCAAACGTCCCCGCCTCAGATGCTGGGATCCCGGGTCAGTCGGAGATAGGGCTTGAGGGCACGGAAGCCCTTGGGGAACTTCTTCTTCGCGTCCTCGTCGGAGACCGACGGCACGATGATGACGTCCTCCCCCTTCTTCCAGTTGACCGGCGTCGCCACCGTGTAGGCATCGGTGAGCTGCATCGAATCGATCACCCGGAGGATCTCGTCGAAGTTCCGCCCCGTCGTCTGCGGATAGGTGATCATCAGCCGCACCTTCTTCTTCGGATCGATCACGAAGACGGTGCGAACGGTATGGGTCGAGTCCTCCTCGGGGTGCATCATGCCGTAGAGGTCGGCGACCCGCTTGTCGGGGTCGGCAATGATCGGGAAGTTGAGACGCGTGCCTTGCGTCTCCTCGATGTCCTTCGACCAGCCCTTGTGCGACTGGACGGGATCGATCGAGAGGCCGATCGGCTTGACATGGCGGCGATCGAAATCGGGCTTGAGTTTCGCGACATAGCCGAGCTCGGTCGTGCAAACCGGCGTGAAATCCTTCGGGTGCGAGAAGAGGATCGCCCAGCGGTCGCCGATCCAGTCGTGGAAGCGGATCGGGCCGTCGGTCGTGTCGGCGGAGAAATCCGGCGCCAGATCGCCGAGACGGAGCGTCATGGTCTTCTCCTCGAGGCTGGGGTTGACGGGCAGCCGGGGGCTCAGCGACCGCTCCCGCGGCGGAAGGCCAACGTGACCGCTGGCTCGTCGTCGACGAAGGCGGTGAGGCTCGCGCCGATGATGAGGCGGTCGAGCACCGCGGCCTCGGCGAGGATCGTCGCCGCGACCTCCGCCTCGGGCGAGGTGATCGCGACCGCGTCGTCGGGGCTCGCCGCCCAGGTGTTGTAGCGGCCGAGATAGACGACCGCGCCGTCGCCGCGGCGGTTCGCCCTCATCACCTTGAACGACATGGCTCCCTCCCGCAGCGCCGCGCCGATCGCCTCGGTCGGCGGGGCTTCCGCCCTTTCCCATCGCCAGATACGCACGGCCGGACCGGCGGTCAACGCGTCTAGAGATGGGGATTGCGAAATTTCTTCTATCTCACGCGCATATGATGGCATGTTCGTAGAAAATCATTCTAAGAATGACCTCTTTGCCGGTATTCCGATAGCAGAGGCCCCGTGGACGATCATGACCGCAAGATCCTCGCTTGCCTCCAGGAAGACGCGACGATGCCGCTGTCGGAAATCACCAAGCGGGTCGGGCTGAGCTCCACGCCGTGCTGGCGGCGCATCCAGAAGCTCGAGGAGACCGGCGTCATCCGTGCCAAGGTCGCCCTCCTCGACGCGGCCAAGCTCAATGTCGGGGTGACCGTGTTCGTGTCGATCCGCACCAGCCAGCACAGCCTGGACTGGCTCCGCCAGTTCGCCGAGGTCGTCCAGGATTTTCCCGAGGTGGTCGAGTTCTACCGGATGAGCGGCGACATCGACTACCTGATGCGGGTCGTCGTCCCCGACATCGCGGCCTATGACCGCTTCTACAAGCGACTGATCGAGCGGATCGCGCTGTCGGACGTGAGCTCGAGCTTCGCGATGGAGGAGATCAAGTACACGACCGCGCTGCCGCTCGACTACATCCGGATGCGCTGAGCGGCCGGCTCACTCCATGTCGCCGAGATCGCCGGCCGGGTTGCCGAACGGCGGAAAGCTCCGCGTGTCCTTGACGCGGTCATGGTGCCCGAGCGCCCAGCGCACGGAGGGAAAGGCGAGGTCGGACCACGGAATCGCGGCCCAGTCGAACAGCCCGACCTCGAGGCTTTCGGGCCCCGCCTCGATCTCGGGCACGACGAGTCGCGCACGATAGATGAGCTGCACCTGGCTGAGGCGCGGGATGTTATAGAGCCCGAGGAGCGCCTCGATCTCGATCCGCGCGCGCGCCTCCTCCCACGCCTCGCGCACCGCACCCGCATCCGCGGTCTCGTGCTGTTCGAGATAGCCGGCGGGCAGTGTCCAGAAACCCTTGCGCGGCGGGATCGCGCGGCGGCAGAGAAGGATGCGCTCGCCCCACAGCGCGACCGAGCCGACGACGATCTTGGGGTTCTCGTAGTTGACGAAACCGCAGTCCGGGCACACGAGACGCTCGCGCGTGTCGCCGTCCGGCACCGCGCGGACGGACGGGCCGGGCCGCGGTTTGTCGTTCATGGGCACAGTCTGTCGTCGAGCGGGCGCGGTTTCAAGCCCGCACCCCCGGAGCCGGGACCGGTGTCAGACGCGAATGTCGACGTGGCTGCCGCGCGGCAGAGGGCGGCGGTTGTCGCGGCTCTCGGCCGGCTTGGTCTCGACCGCCTCGGGCCGGATGCGCTCGATCCGGTTGGGATCGGGCCGTGTCTCGCGCGCCCCGGCCTGCGGCGTTTCCGAACGCGCGGCTGCGGTGCCGCCTGCGATCTGGAAGAAGGCCTTGCCGGGCGTGATCTGCATGCGCGATCCAATCTCGCTTCTCGCTGGCGACAGACTCGCGCGAGGGCGTTAACCCGCGCTCTACGAAAAGCGTTAACGGATCGCCAATCGCCCGCGACCTTGCACGGTTCATGGTCGCTTAAGGCGGCCTTGTCATTGATGACCGGGATATCAATGCGAGTTGCGGCCGCGTGTCATGAAGATCTCGGCACAACCGGAGCTGGAAGAGCTCCTGCAGATCGCGCGCGACAAGTCGTCGGCGGGGCGCCAGCGGCTGACCGAGCTCGTCGGCGACCTGTTCCTCGATCGCCACCAGAACGTCGGCGACCGCGAGCGGTCGCTGATGATCGAGATCCTGAGGAAGCTCGTCCACGACGTCGAGATCCACGTGCGCAAGGCGCTCGCCGAGCGCTTCGCGACGAGCGCCGATTCGCCGCCCGAGCTCGTGCGCGACCTTGCCAATGACGAGATCGAGGTCGCCTATCCGATCCTGATCGCGAGCTCGGTCCTGCAGGACGCCGATCTCGTCGAGATCGTCCGCGAGCGCACGCTCGAGCACCAGCTCGCGATCGCGATGCGGACCGAAATTTCCGATACAGTCTCCGATGCCCTGATTGCGACCGGCGAGACCGACGTCGTCAAGACGCTCATCGAGAACCAGAACGCCCAGATCTCGGAACGCGCGATGGCGTATCTGGTCGAGGAATCCAAGCGCATCGATGTCTACCAAGAGCCGCTCCTCCGCCGCCAGGACATGCCGAAGGAACTGGCGCAGCGCATGTACTGGTGGGTGTCGGCCGCGCTCCGCCAGCACATCGTCGCGCGCTTCCGGTTCGATCCGACGACGGTCGACGAGCACGTGCAGGAGACGATCCACCGCGTCCTCGGCGAAGGGCACGGCGACGCGACGCCGATCCGCAAGGCTGCCGAGCGCGCGCTCCGGCTCAAGGAGACGCGCTCGATCACGCCGCAGCTCCTGGTCCAGACGTTGCGCCAGGGCGAGGTCGCCCTCTTCGTCGATCTGTTCGCGGTCCTGACCGAGCTCCGCGCGACGCTGGTCAACCGCATCCCCTACGAGCCCGGCGGCGAAGGTCTCGCGATCGGCTGCCGTGCCGTCGGAATCAGCAAGGCTGAGTTCGCCTCGCTCTTTCTCCTCAGCCGCAAAGCGCGCCCTGGCGAGAAGATCGTCGATCCGGCCGAGCTCTCGACCGTGCTCGGATTCTTCGATCAGCTGAAGCCCGAGACGGCGCAGAAGGTGCTCCGCCACTGGCGGCTCGACCCCGATTATCTCTACGCGCTGAAGCGGCTCAATGAGCGGCGCGGCGCGGGCACCACCACGGACGAGGTCCACTGAGCCGGATCCCGGCGCCGGCCGGGTGACAGGACCGCGCACCGGTTGTACGGTGCGTCGTCATTCAGCAAGGCCTGTCGCCGCTCATGTTCGGACATCGCGTCGCCCGCATCGAGGACCCCGCACTCCTGCGCGGCCGGGGCACCTATGTCGACGACATCCATTTGCCCGGCATGGTGCATGCGCACTTCGTGCGGAGCCCGCACGCGCACGCGGTCCTGGTCTCGATCGATCGCGCCGCAGCGGCCGCGGTGCCGGGCGTCGTCGGCGTCTATACGCTCGACGATCTACGCGGCCACGTGAGCTGCGAGCGGCTGCCGGTCGGCATGCCGAGCGGGGCGTTGAAACAGACCGTCGATCCCTGGATTCTCGCCCGCGACGAGGTCTGCCATGTCGGCGAGGCCTACGCCGTCATCCTCGCCGAGAGCCGCTATGCCGCCGAGGACGCCGCCGCCCGTCTCGATCCGGTGTTCGAGCCGCTCGCCGCCGCCGGCGACTGCCGTGACGCGCTCCGCGCCGATGCGCCGCGCGCCCACCAGTCGAGCCCCGACAACGTGGTCGCCGCCTTCGCGCTCGCCTATGGCGAGACCGAGGCCGCGTTCGCGCGCGCGGCCCATGTCTTTCGCGAGGATTTTTTCCAGCACAAAGGCGGCGGCCAGGCGATCGAGTGCCGCGGTGTGGTCGCGCGCCATGACGCGGCGCGCAATCTGACCACGGTCTGGTCGGGCACGCAGATGGCGCACCGCGCGCACGGGCTCCTCGTCCAGATCCTCGGCTGCGCCGAGACCGAGCTCCGCGTAATCGCGCCCGATGTCGGCGGCGGGTTTGGGCCCAAGTTCATCTTCTACGCCGAGGAGGCGGTGGTGCCGGCGCTGGCGCGCGCGACCGGCCGTCCGGTCAAGTGGATCGAGGACCGGCGCGAGCACTTCGTCTCGGCGACGCAGGAGCGCGACCAGTACTGGTCGGTGGAGATCGCGGTCGACGGCGACGGGCGCATGCTCGGCGTGCGCGGTTCGATGATCCACGACCACGGCGCCTATTCGGCCTATGGCGTCAACCTACCCTACAACTCGTCGACCAATTTCATCGGGCCCTATATCCTTCCCGCGCTCCGGCTCGACGTGACTCTCGTCCTCACCAACAAGGTGTCGGTGACCCCGGTGCGCGGCGCCGGCCGTCCGCAGGGCACGTTCGCGATGGAGCGCCTTCTCGACCGCGTCGCACGCGAGCTCGGGCTCGACCGCACCGAGGTGCGCCGGCGCAATCTCGTCCCCGCCGACCGCATGCCCTACACCGTGCCGATCACGACGCGCGACGGCTCGACCATGACCTATGACAGCGGCGACTATCCCGAGGCGCTCGCCCGGGCGCTCGCCGCCGCGGGCTACGCCGCGTTCCCGGCGCGCCAGGAGGCGGCGCGGCGCGCCGGCCGCCATCTCGGCCTCGGCGTCGCCAACTATGTCGAGGGCACGGGCCGCGGCCCGTTCGAGGCGGCGACCGTCCGCATCGGCCCGTCGGGTCGCGTCTTCGTGTTCACCGGCGCGACCGCGCAAGGCCAGGGCCTCAAGACCGCGCTCGCCCAGATCTGCGCCGACCGGCTCGGCGTCGCACCGGCCGACATCACCGTCGTCGCCGGCGACAGCGCCGCGACCCCGCTCGGCCTCGGCGCCTTCGCCAGCCGCCAGGCGGTGACCGCGGGGAACTCGGTCCGCATCGCCGCCGATGCGATCCGAGACAAGGCGATCCGCATCGCCGCGCTCCGCCTCGAGGCCGCCGAGGACGACCTCGAGCTCGCGGGCGGGCGCGTCCGGGTCAAGGGCTCGGACATGGCGGTCTCGCTCGCCGACATCGCGCGCTCGGTCGCCGGCATGCCCGGCTTCGCGCTTCCGGGCGGTGTCACCCCCGGCATGGAGGCGACCAGCAATTTCCAGCCGGCGACCCTCACCTATTGCAACGGCACACATGTGTGCGAGGTCGAGGTCGATGTCGAGACCGGCGCCGTCCACATCCTCCGCTACGTCGTCGTCCACGACAGCGGGCGGCTGATCAACCCGATGATCGTCGACGGCCAGGTGATCGGCGGCACCGTGCACGGGATCGGCAGCGCGCTCTACGAGTGGATGGGCTATGACGACGGCGCCCAGCCGGTGACGACGACGCTCGCCGAATATCTCCTCCCGACCGCGCCCGAGCTGCCGCGCATCGATGTCCACCACATGGAATCGCCCTCGCTCACCAACCCGCTCGGGGTCAAGGGCGCCGGCGAGGGCGGCACGATCCCGGCGACCGCCGTGATCGCGTCCGCGGTCGAGAACGCGCTCGCGCCGTTCGGGGTGCGCATCACCGACACCCCGATCACGCCGCCCGCCCTCCTCGCGCGGATCCGGGCGGCCGCGCAGGCCTGAGCGCCCACGGCACGGCGCGCGGCGCCCTTGCGCGGATCGGATGGACCGATATCATCCGCGATCGAGCGATCGACGGAGAGACGGATGTTCCTGCGCAATTCCTGGTATGTGGCGGCCTGGGACCATGAGGTGCCGGCCGGCACCATTCTCGCCCGGACCTTCCTCGACGAGCCGGTGGTGCTGTTCCGCGACGAGGCCGGCGCGCCGGTCGCGCTCGAGGACCGCTGCGCCCACCGCCATCTGCCGCTCGCCTGCGGCCGGATCGTTGGCTCGACCCTCCAGTGCGGCTATCACGGCCTCGTCTTCGATCGCACCGGGCTCTGCGTCAGGGTGCCGGGCCAGACCCAGGTGCCGCCGGGCGCCCGCATCCGCTCCTACCCCGTCGTCGAACGCCATCGCTGGTTATGGATCTGGATGGGCGATCCGGCCGCGGCCGATCCGGCGACGATCCCCGACTACCACTGGAACGACGACCCGAAATGGGTCTCGGTCGGCGACCGCTTCCACGTCAAGGGAAGCTACACGCTGATCGTCGACAATCTCCTCGACCTGTCGCATGTCCAGTACGTTCACGGCACCACCCTCGGCACCGACGCGGTGGTCGACTTCCCGGTCCATGTCACCCGCCACGACGACCGCGTCCAGATCGACCGCTGGATCCTCGACAACCCGCCGCCGCCGATGTTCTGGCGCGCCGGCAATCTCGATCCGGCGGCCCGCGTCGACCGCTGGCAGCTCATCAGCTTCTACCCGCCGACCCACGTCGTGATCGACGTCGGCTGCGCCCCCGCCGGCTCCGGCGCACCGCACGGCGACCGGTCGAAGGGAATCGAGATGTATTCGAACCACACGATCACGCCCGAGACAAAGACCTCCTCGCATTATTTCTGGCACCATGCGCGGAACTTTCGGCGCGACGATCCGGCCATCACCGAGTTCCTCAAGAAGGCGGCAGGCGGGGCGTTCTTCGAAGACGTCGGCATCATCGAGGCGCAGCAGGCCTCGATCGACACCGACGTCGAGAAACTGCCCCGGGTCGACATCAACGCCGACGCCGGCGTGATCGCAGCGCAGCGCCTCCTCGCGCGGCGGATCGAGGACGAGGCGGCGCGGCGCTAGGCGCGGCCCGTTCAGCCGCGCTCGGCGAGGATGTTCCTGAGCCGCTCCTTCGGCGGCACGATGTCGGTGACGAGATCGCGGATCAGCTCCTTGTTGTCGAGCGGATCGAGCGTCATCGTGCCGGCCTTGAGCCGCGCTGTGCAGGCATACTCGACCTTGCCGTCGACCAGCAGCATGCACTCCTTGCACGCGTTCGCGTTCACGCAGGAATAGCGGATCGCGAGCGAGGGATCGACGTGGCCGTGGATCCACATCACCGCATCGAGCACCGAGGTGCCATCCTGGTACGGCACCTCGAACGTGTCGTAGCGCGGCGTCTCTCCGGGTCCGCCGCGGCGGATTCGGAGCGTCATGGTCTTGCCGGCGGAGCCGGAGTTCAGGGCTTCGCTCATTCCGCGGCCACCGCATTCTCGAGCTGGAAGGGATAGCGCACGACCGGCGCCTTGCCGAGCCGGAGCGCGCCACCGGCGAGCTCGACCGTCTGGTTGTAGGTCTGCGCCGGGTCCATCTCCTCGTGGTCCTCGCGCTGGTGCGCGCCGCGGCTCTCGGTCCGCGCGATCGCCGCGACCGCGACCGATTCGGCGACCAGAAGCGAGGCGCGGAGGTCGTGCCAGTCGAGGAGCGCGAGGTTGAACGGCGTCTCGGCCGGGAACGGCAGGCGGTCGAGCTCGGCCCGCATCGCGCGGATGCGGGCGAGCCCGGCCTCGAGCTTCGCGCCGGTGCGGAGGAGCCCGACCTGGTCCCACATCACCGTCTGGAGCTCGGCGAGCATCCGGCCGGTCGGCGAGTCGGTCCATTTCCGGCCCTGCGTCTCACGCGCCGCGACCGCGCGCATCCTGTCGAGGACGGGCGCGGCGGCGCGCGCGTCCCAGGCCTGGCGCCGGTTCTGCGCGTAGAGCCCGGCGAAACGTCCGGCGCGCTCGCCGAACACGAAGGCTTCGGTGATCGCGTTGCCCGACAGCCGGTTCGCGCCGTTGGCGCCCCCGACCGCCTCGCCACCAGAATAGAGCCCGGCGATCCGCGTCTTCATCTCGGCGTCCACCCGCACGCCGCCCATGTGGTAATGCGCAATCGGGGCGACCTCGACCGGCTCCTTCAGAAGGTCGATGCCGTTCTTGAGGAGCCGATCGATCACCGGTCCGAACGCGGCGCGGAGCTCCCGCTCCGGAATGTGCTGGAAGCTGAGCCAGGCGCCGCCGTGCGGCGAGGCGCGGCCGGCTTCGCCCTCCTTGATGATGGCGTAGGAGGTCACGTCGCGCATCGCGGTGTACTTGCCGGAATCGCTCGCGCCGTATCTGTGGATGAACTCCTGCATGTCGCCGTTGAGGAGCCGGCCGCCGAGCTTGTAGCGGAACGGGTCCCACATGATCGGGTCCATGCCGACGAGCCGCGGCGCGAGGTGGCCGATCGGGAAGAACTGGACGAACTCCATGTCGATCAGCTCGGCGCCCGCCTCGAGCGCGAGCGCGTAGCCATCGCCGCCCATGTTGATCGAGGCGCTGTTGCGCCGGTAGAGCTTGGTCAGCCCGCCGGCGGCGAGGACGACCGCCTTGGCCTCGATCGTCACCGGCTCGCCGGTCTCGACATCGAGCCCGACCGCGCCGACCGCCTGGCCGTCGCGCACGATCACCGCGATGATCGAGAGCCCGCCCACGCGCGTGATGCCCGAGCCTTGCGCGACCTGGGTGCGCAGGCACTTCGCGACCGCCGGTCCGGTGTTGAGGAAGTCGACATAGACGCAGCGCGGCACCTTGTGGCCCGGCGCCATCACCTGGGTCATGCGGCCGCCCTTGCGCGCCCAGCCGACCTTCCAGCGGTCCATCTCGTGGATCCTCTCGGCCGCCTCGCGGCAGAGGATCGCCGACAACTCCTCGTGGCAAAGGCCGCGCCCGGCCTCGATGGTGTCGGCGAGGTGGTGCGTCCAGTGATCGGGCTCCTGGTGGCCGACCGCGGCGGCGACCGTCATCTGCGCCATGATCGTCGCGCCGCCGCGGCTGATCATGCTCTTGTCGACGAGGAGCGCCTCGGCGCCGTTGCGCGCGGCGGCGATCGCGGCATACATGCCGGCGCCGCCGGCACCGACCACGAGCACGTCGGTCGCGAGATGAGACATCGGTACTCTCTTTCCACGCTGCGGCAATAAGACGCCCGCAGCATCCATCGCGGCCCGACCCGGGCCGCTTCGCGGCGCTATATTGGCCAGCTTCCGCAGCCCGTGCAACCATCGGGGTCCGTCCCGCCCGTGCCCGACGCGCAACGCCCCTATGCCTCGCCGAACGCCGCCTGGCGCGGCGGCGCGCGCGACTATCTGGGCGGCGCCGCGCTCGCGATGGGCGCGTCCTTCATGGGCTTCGACGCCGCCGCCCGCGACATCGGGCTGTCGCTCGCGCAGTCGGTCGCGACGACCGCGGGCATGGTGTTCGTGCCGAGCCAGATGGTGATGGCCGATCTCGCGCGCTCGGGCGCCGGCATCGTGACGCTCATCGTCGCGGTCGCGCTGGTGAGCCTTCGCCTGTTCCCGATGAGCCTCGCCTTGATGCCGCTGTTGCGCGAGGGCCGGACCGAGCGGCTCCGTTTCTATGCCGGCGGCTACGTGCTCGCGACGACGGCCTGGGCCTATGCGATGAAGCGGTGCCCGACGCTCCCGACCGACCAGCGTCTCGGCTATTTCTCGGGCGCCGCGATCACCAACTATGTCGTTATCCTGTTCAGCACCGCGATCGGCTACCAGCTCGCCGATGCGATGCACCCCGCGGTGACGGCCGGCCTCGTCCTGTTCGCGCCGCTCTTCTTTCTCCTGTTGTTCATCGCCGACGTGGTCGACCGCGCCGGGCGCGTCGCGCTCGCAACCGGTGCCGTGCTCGGGCCCCTCCTCTTTCTCGTCGACCGCGAATGGTCGATCGTCGCGACCGGGCTGATCGGCGGCACGATCGCCTTCGCCGTGCACCGGGCGGGCGAGCGCCGCGGAGCGCGCGATGGGTGAGGGCTCGCTCGCGATCCTGATGGCGTCCGCCGTCAATTACGCATGGCGCGCGCTGGGCGTCGCGATCGGCGGCGCCGCCGATCCGCGCCACCCGGTGATCCTGTGGGCGGGGCTCGTCACCTATGCGATGCTGGCCGGCCTCTTCGTGCGCATGATCGTGATGCCGGCGGGCGCGCTCGCCGCGGTCGGGCTCGATGTCCGGATCGGTGCCACGGCGGTGGCGCTCGCGGTGTTCCTCGCCGTTCGCCGCAACGCGCTCCTCGGCACGCTCGCCGGCATGATCGCGCTGATCGCCGCGACCGTCCTCGCGCGGTAATCACCCTGGGTTGCATCCGGCGGCGCCACTCGATATCGTCGCGCCGCACGGAGCGGCAGTATGAGGATGGCCATGGACCGGAACGCGATCATGGAGAAGCTCGTCGCGGTGGCGACGCCCTATTGGGAGGCGGAGGGCGAGATTGCCAAGCGCTTCTTCGCCAAGGCGAGCCCGGACGACCACGCCTTCTATCTCCGCGCCCAGCTGTGGAAGGAGCTGCACCCGGTCGACGGCTTCTTCAACGGGCTCCATCGCGAGCTCGCCGAGCTGGTCGAGATGTATCCGCGCGTCGACAAGGACATCGACCGCCACCACTACCACTTCCTCCTGATGCAGCTCACCCAGGAATTCAACCACTACGTCCTTCTCGCCGATATCTTCGAGCACGTCTGCGGGCGCAAGATCCGGCCCGAGGACACGATCCAGCTTCCCGAGGAGAAGAAGCTCGGCGATCTCCGCCGCGGCTATGCGAGGTCCGGCTCCGAGATCGACCGCATGGCGGTCGCGGTGACCGAGGGCGGCGGCGCGCGGCTGTTCCGCGAGGGCGCCAAGCTCAAGGGCGACAGGCTGGCCGAGATGACCGCGAAGGCGATGCAGACGATCTACGACGACGAGCAGGACCACTATGTCGAGCAGGCCAAGGCCGCCGCCGAGCTGGTCCGCTCCAACGCCGATCTCGAACGGATGATCGGCGCCGTTGTCGCGATCAGCCGCCAGCGCGTCGCCATGCGGAACGAGATGTTCCGCATGCCCATGACGGAGGCCGAGCTCGAGGCCTTCATCGCGGCGCAGAGTAAGGCGGCCTGAGCGGACAGAGACTACCGCGTGCGGAGGAGGCTCGCCGCGACCACGGCGAGCCCCACCGTGCCGAGCACCGCCCACGCGGACGCGAGCAGCACGGTATCGGCGAGCGTGTCCCAGATCGCCGGATGCACATTTCGCTGGATCACCGCCTGTGCGACGTTGAGGCTATTTTGGTCGAGCGCGTACCACACCTCGCCGGCGGCGAAGGCGCGGTACATGCCCGACATCACGGCGGCGGCGATCTCGGCGACGAAGGCGGTCGCGGCGAGCAGTAACAGCCAGCCGCCGGCGAGCGCGCCGAGGCGCGGCAGCCGCGGGCGGCCGATGCGGCTGAGATCGGGTTGGTGGGTCGTCGCGTTCATGGCGTCCTCCATCCTCATCAAGGGACGCCCGATCCTCACGCGCGGCCGGACGCGGCGGAAATGCCGGCTATCTAAGGATTCGATGCCGTCTGGTCATGAGCCGGGCGGCGATGCCCGGCGCGGCCATGCGCGCGCCGCTACGCCCTGAGCGCCGCGACGCCCGGGAGCTCCTTCCCCTCGAGCCATTCGAGGAAGGCGCCGCCCGCGGTCGAGACATAGGTGAACGCCTCGACCACGCCCGCCGCGGCGAGTGCGGCGACCGTGTCCCCGCCGCCCGCGACCGAGAGAAGCTTTCCCGCACGCGTGAGCTCCGCCGCCCGGCGCGCGACCGCGACCGTGCCGGCATCGAAGGGCGGGGTCTCGAATGCGCCGAGCGGCCCGTTCCACACCAGTGTCCGGCACTCGGCGAGCGTCGCCGCGAGCGCCTTCGCGGTCGCCGGGCCGACGTCGAGGATCATCGAATCCGACGGCACCGCCGCGACCGGCACCGTGTGGCTCGGCGCATGCGCCTTGAACTCGCGCGCGACGACGACGTCGGACGGCAGCACGACGAGGCATTTGCGCCGGTCGGCCTCGGCGAGGATGGCGCGCGCGGTGGCGGCCATGTCGCGCTCGCAGAGCGACTTCCCGACATCGGTGCCGAGCGCGTGGAGGAACGTGTTCGCCATCGCGCCGCCGATCACGAGCACGTCGACCTTGGCGACGAGATTGCCGAGGAGGTCGAGCTTGGTCGAAACCTTCGCGCCGCCGACGATCGCCGCGACCGGGTGCTTCGGGCTCTCCAGCGCATGGTGGAGCGCCTCGATCTCGGCCTGCATCAGCCGGCCGGCGGCCGCCGGTAGCACGTGGGCGAGGCCCTCGGTCGAAGCGTGCGCGCGGTGCGCGGCCGAGAACGCATCGTTGACGTAGAGATCGCCGAGCTTCGCGAGCTGGGCGACGAACGCCTCGTCGTTCTTCTCCTCGCCGGCATGGAAGCGGAGGTTCTCGAGCACCGCGACATCGCCGTTCTTCAGTGCCGCGACGCCGGCCTCGGCGACGGGACCGATACAGTCGGCGACGAAGGCGACGGGACGGCCGAGCACGGCGCCAAGCGCCGCGGCGATCGGCTTCAGCGATTGCGACGGATCGACCCCCTTGGGGCGGCCGAAATGCGACAGCACGACGACCCGGGCCCCTTTGCCGGCGAGCTCGTCGATGGTCGGCTTGAGGCGTTCGAGCCGCGTCGCATCGGTGACCTTGCCGTCCTTCGCCGGCACGTTGAGATCGCCGCGCAGGAGGACGCGCCGGCCGGCGACCGCGAGACCGTCGAGCGTGCGATAGGCCATCGGCTCAGAGCTTGCCCATCTTCACCGCGGTGTCGACCATCCGGTTGGAGAAACCCCACTCGTTGTCGTACCAGGAGAGCACGCGCACCAGCGTGCCGTCGATCACCTGCGTCTCGGTGAGATCGAAGATCGAGCTCGCCGGATTGTGGTTGAAGTCCTGCGACACCAGCGGCTCGTCGTTGACCGTGAGGATGCCCTTGAGCGATCCGGAGGCGGCCGCCTTCTTGATCGCCTCGTTCACCTCGGCGGCGGTCGTCTTCTTCGCCGCGATGAACTTGAAGTCGATCATCGAGACGTTCTCGGTCGGCACGCGGATCGCGGTGCCGTCGAGCTTGCCGTTGAGCTCGGGCAACACCTTGCCGACGGCCTTGGCCGCGCCGGTCGAGGTCGGGATCATCGAGCGCGCGGCGGCGCGGGCTCGGCGGAGATCCTTGTGCAGCGTATCGACGAGGCTCTGGTCGCCCGTGTAGGCGTGCACGGTCGTCATGTAGCCCTTCTCGATGCCGATCGCCTTGTGCAGCGCATAGGCGACCGGGCCGAGGCAGTTGGTCGTGCAGGATGCGTTGGAGACGACCGTGTGGGCGGCGGCGAGCTTGTCGTCGTTGACGCCGTAGACGACGGTGATGTCCTCGTCCGTCGCCGGCGCGGAGATCAGGACGCGCTTCGCCCCGGCCGTGATGTGCTTCGCCGCATCGTCGCGCTTGGTGAAGATGCCGGTGCACTCCATCACGACATCGATCTTGAGCCGGCCCCATGGCAGCTTCGCCGGATCGCGCTCCTTCAGGACCTCGATCGTGTGGTTGCCGATGATGATCGCGTTCTCGGTCGTCTTGACCTCGTGCGGGAAGCGGCCATGCGTCGTGTCGTGGCGCAGGAGATGCGCGTTCGCCTCGACCGAGCCGAGGTCGTTGATCGCAACCACCTCGATGTCGCTCCGCTTGTTCTCGTAGGCGGCGCGGAGGGTCAGCCGACCGATCCGCCCGAACCCGTTGATCGCCACGCGAACTGCCATTGTTCCCTCCGCTAGCTGCCGGCGCGCCGCGCCAGACAGGCCCTGGCCGCCGCCGCGACATGCTCCGCCGTGATTCCGAATTCTTGGTAAAGGTCCAGATAAGGCGCCGACGCCCCGAATCCAGCCATGCCGACGAAGGCGCCGTCGGCGCCGATATAGCGATCCCAGCCGAAACCGACAGCCGCCTCGACCGCGACACGGACGGTGTCGGGGCCGAGAACGGCACGGCGGTAGACCTCGGGCTGGCGGTCGAACAGCGTCGTCGACGGCATCGAGACGACCGCGGTCGGGATGTCATCCTTCTGCAACAGGGTACGCGCGGCGAGCGCGATCGTAACCTCGGACCCGGTCGCGATCAGCGTAACGCGAGGGCTGCCGTCCGCCGCGGCCAGCACGTAGCCGCCGCGGGCGGAGAGGTTCTCCGCGTCGGCGTTCCGCCTGAGCGTCGGCAGCGCCTGGCGCGTCAACGCGAGCGCCGACGGCCCGTCGACGTTCCGGAGCGCGATGTCCCAGCACTCCACCGTCTCGACCGCATCCGCCGGGCGGAACACGAGGAGGTTCGGGATCGCGCGGAGCGCGGCGAGATGCTCGACCGGCTGGTGCGTCGGCCCATCCTCGCCGAGGCCGATCGAATCGTGGGTGAGGACGTGGATGACGCGCTGGCCCATCAGCGCGGCGAGGCGAAGCGACGGCCGCAGATAGTCGCTGAAGACGAGGAACGTCCCGCCATAGGGGATGAGGCCTCGATGGAGCGCGATGCCGTTCATCATCGCGGCCATCGCGTGCTCGCGGACGCCGTAATGGATATAGCCGCCGGCGAAGCTCGACGCCTTGACCGGCGCCTGGCCCTTGGCGCGCGTGTTGTTCGAGCCGGTGAGATCGGCCGAGCCGCCGAGGAGCTCGGGCACCACGCCGACCAGCGCATCGAGCGTCTCGCCCGAGGCCTGGCGCGTCGCGACCGTCGGCGCGGCGGCGGCGACGCGCGCCTTGTACGCCGCGATCTCGGCCGCGAAGCTCTCCGGCAACCGGGCGGACACTGCGCGCTCGAACGCGGCAC
>VGEU01000015.1 GCA_016869145.1 Alphaproteobacteria bacterium
GCCGCCGACCGCCCGGCCCAGGAAGCGCAGATCCCGCGCGCCCCGGATCCGATCCCGCCGGGCGTCGTCATTCCCGGTCCCGTCGCGCCGCAGCTGGTCGGGCCGGGGTCGGTCGTGCCGGGCCCCGTCGCGCCGCAGCCTGTCGCACCCGGTCCAGTCGCACCGCAGCCTGTCGCGCCCGGGCCGGTCGGCCCCGGGGCAACGGGACCGGTCGCGCCGCGCGCACCGACCGAGCCGGCGGCGCCGCAGCCGCAGCCGCCGTCCGATCTGCCTCAGCCGCCTGCCGACCGGGCGCGGCCGGGCGAGCGCACGCGCGAGACGCCGCAGGAGGAAGCCCTCCTCGAGGCGGGCGCGATCCTGCTGCCGCCCGGGCGCATGCAGCTCGAGACCACGATCGACTACACGCACTCGTCGTCGAACCGCATCAATATCGGCGGGTTCACGATCTTCGAGGCGATCCTGATCGGGACGATCCGCGTCGACGATCTCAAGCGCGACATCCTGACCAGCTCGACCACCGCGCGGCTCGGCCTGTTCCGCCGCCTGCAGGGCGAGGTCCGCGTGCCCTATGTCTATCGCACCGACGACGAGGTGCTCGGCGCCGGCACCAACGACCAGCGCATGCGCAACGTCACCGGCAACGGGCTCGGCGATGTCGACGCGACGCTCACCTACCAGCCGGTGATCGCGAGCGGCTGGTGGCCCAACATCCTGACCCGCGCCCGCGTCCGCATCCCGACCGGCAAGAACCCGTTCGAGATCCCGAGCGTGACCACCGGCCAGACCGGCGAGACGCGCCTCGCCGAGGCGCCGACCGGCTCGGGCTTCTACGCCTTCTCGGCCGGCGCGACCGGCGTGTGGCGGAGCGACCCGGCGGTCTTCTTCGTGAGCGGCGGGTTCACCTATACGCCGGAGCGGCGCTTCACGAACGCCGGCGCGATCGATCCGGGCGAATCCTTCGACTTCAGCGTCGGCCTCAACGTCGCCCTGAGCGACAAGGTCGCGATCAACATGGGGTTCTCGGAATCCTTCACGCTCGAGACCAAGCAGAACGGGCGCAAGAGCCCAGGCTCGGGCACGAACGACGCGCGGCTCTCGCTCGGCACCTCGATCGGCATCTCGCCGTCGTTCTCGCTCCTGGTCTCGGCGAGCATGGGGCTCACCGAGGACGCCTCGGACTTCTCGTTCCAGGTGAGCGTGCCCTACAGCTTCAACCTGTTCTGAGCCGCCGCGACCGGGCCGCAAACGAAACGGGGCCGCAATCGCGGCCCCGTTCGCGTTTCTGACGAGCGCGTCAGTTGGCGCGCGCGGTCTGCAGATTGCGGACCGCGGTCTCGGCGAAGCGGTTGTCGACGAGGCCCGCGAGCTTCGGCACCGCCTTGAGGACCTGGCCGGTGATCAGGCCCCAGCCGTTATACTCGGCGTCGGCGATCTCGGCCTGGCCCCAGACGAAGCGGTCATATTTGGTCGTCTGGACCCACGCCTCGGCCTGCTGCGGCTGCACGACTACGCCCTGGCGGTGGAAGAAGATCGTCAGAAGGCGCGCGGCATCGACCGGATCCTGGCGGATATAGGTCATCGCGCGCACCCAGCCGTCGACGAAGCGCTGCACGACCTGCGGCTCCTGCTCGATCATCGCGTTGCGCGCGACGAGGGCCTTGGCATTGATCAGGCCGAGCGTGTTCACGATGTCGCCATTGGCAATGAGCGTCCGCGCCTGGTTGGTGGCGCGCAGGAGATCGGTGAAGTGCTTCGATTCGATGACCGCATCCGCCAACTTCTTCTCGAACGCGGAAGTGAGATCGACGGGCTCGAGGAAGACGATCTTGACGTCCTGCGGGCGGAGCCGCGCGGTGTTGAGGAGCCGGATCAGGATCGGGTGCGCGTCCGAGCCGACCCCGAGCGCGACGGTCTTGCCCCTGAGATCGGCGAGCGAGTTGATGGTGGCGCCCTGTGACGGGACGACCATCTCGATCTCGGTGCCATAGCCCGCGACGGCGATCAGCTTGGCCTCGACCTCGGCGCCGGCCATGGTCAGGAACACACGCTGCGGCACGGCGGCGATGTCGCTCGAGCCGACGCCGATCGAGCGGATCACCGTCAGCGCGTTGCTGATCGGCACGCCGCTGATCAGGAGGTTCTGCTGGGCGAAGAAGCCGCGCTCGATCCCGACGATGGCCGGCAGCGCGTCCCAGCCGCTCGCGTAGGACAGGCGCACCAGGCTCACGTTCTGGGTCTGGGCGGCGGGCTGCTGGGCCGGGGCCGCCTGCCGCTGCTGGCCGCGCTGCTGCGCCAGGGCAGGGGCGGCGACGATCGTCACCGCCGCGACGAGCACACAAGCAAGACGCCAGTTCTTCATCGGGAAGTGCTCCTCGGATTGCGCCGACCTCGGGCGCGCCGACTATACTTAGGGAGGCCGGCGGCCGGAATATAGGCAAACTCAACGTGATTTAGGTTGAGATTGTCTGAACCGAGACCCTTGCCCATCGCGGCACGAGCTCCGTCAGGGCCGCGCCGGCCCCTAGAACCGGGGCACCGCGGTATTGAGGAGCGACGGCAGGCTCGGAATGCCCGAGGCATCGTTCAGGATATTGACCTGTACGAACAGGTTGTTGTTGACGACGTTGAAGCTGCCGGGAACCTGAGCGATCTGGAAGATGCCGGTCGCGCCCTGGAAGTTGCGGATCACGGTCTGGATCTGGACGTCGCCGTTATTGCCGACGTTGACGTTGGGCGACGGGGCCGTCGTCGTGCCGCTGCCGCCCGAGTTGTTGACCGCGAGGTTGCCGGTCGCCGCGCCGTTGCGGTCGAAGGTGCCGTTGAACAGCACGCTGAACGAGATGCCGTTGAAGGCGCCGCGCTTGCCGGCGAGCACGCTCTCGTCGACCTCGGTCGCCCAGCTCGTCCTCGGCGTGAGCGAGGCGACGTCGGCGACGCCGAGGTTCTTGCGGGGCGTCGCCTTGGCGGTGGCCGCAGGCTTGGCATTCTTCGATGCGGCGGCCTGCGGCGAGGCGGATTTGGGCGAGGCGGCCTGGCGGATGCTGTCGCCCGAGCCGCAGCCATAGAGGAGCGCGCCGGGGAGGACGAGGATCGCGAGCAAGGCGGCGGCGCGACGAAGTCCGCCGAGCCATCGGGCGGCCGCTCCGGCGCGCGGGGCGGCACTGTCGGCGGGTCTACGCGCTACGCGTCTCACGGTCGTCATCCTCTCGGTCTGGTCCCCGCCCTGCGGCGAGGGGTCGGCGGTCGGTCCCGGCATGTCAGAACTCCCCGGCCTGCCGACGCATGGTCGGCCCGATGCGGTCGAGGAGCGTGAAGATCTCGTCGACCGCCGCCTTGAGGGTGCGGTCCTGGGCGAACTCACCGTTGCGGTCGCGCGTGTTGCTGAGGATCATCAGCACGATCTGGTCCCAGCCCGCGGCGAACTCGGCGACCGGGCGCGCGATGTGGCCGAACGCCGGGTCGGCGATCAGCACGTTGCCGTTCTCGACGCCCTTGATCACCACGAAGTGGGCGTAGCCGCGGGTGTTGGTGAGCGTGATCACCGGCGCCTCGAGCCTGGTGACCTCCTCGGGCGAGTTCAGCTTGAAGCCGCTGACGACGTAGCCCTTCTCCTCGACCGCGCGCTTAATCTCGAGCATCGAGAAGCCCTGGCGCTTGATCCGCTCCTCGTCGCCGACGCGCAGCATGTCGAGGACGAGCTGCCGCTCCTCGATCGCGTCGCCGTAATAGTGGGTGAGGATGGTCGCCGCGGCGGCGGCGCCGCTCGAGACATCGAAGCCCTGGCGCACGATGTCCTTGAACTTGAGCTGTGTGAGCCCGAGCACCGGCACCTGGACGCGGAGCGGGCTTCCCGGCATCGGCAGTGTCACCGCGCCGGCCGGTGCAACGAGACAGAGGGGCGCGACGAGACAGAGGGGCGCGACGACGGCGGCGAGGAGCGCGGCGCGGGGGCGGCGGATGCTCATCGGCCGATCCCCGGCACGATGCCCGAGAACCCGGTCGAGGGCAGCGCGATGGTCGCGCGGTTGCCGACGACATTGGCATTGCCGGCCGACTGGGTGACCTGGGCGATCCCGGTGAAACCGATGAAGGAATTGGTGATCGTGTCGGCGCGCCGGGTCTTGGTGAGATCCTCGACGCCCGACTGCTCGACGGTGCCCTGGACCGCGCCGACGCCGCTCAGGGTCTCGCTGCCGAGCTTCACGAACTCCTCCGGGTCGAGCCTGATCCCGACTCCGATGACGAGGATGTTTTGCTGCTGGTTGGCCGCGCCGGCCGACTGGTTGACGGCGACCGTGCCGGTCGATCCGCCGAAGCTGTTGTCGATCGTGTCGAGGCGCCGGCCGCCGACCGAGACGACGCTGTTGCCTTCCGCGCGCACCGTGCCGGCGAGCGCGAGATCATCGAGCGTCGTCTCCTGCTGGAACTGCTCGGCGCCCAGATCGCGGATCACGAGCACGAGCGCGTTGAGCTGGTTGTTGGCGATGCCGACTTTCTGGTTGAAGGCGAAGACGCCGCGGCTGACCTGGAACGAGCGCTCGACCAGCGCCTCGCGCTTGAAGCCGGGATCCTCGACCGGCGGCCGTCCGGGTACCTTGATGATCCCGGGCACCAGGCGGTCGGTGATGGTGACGTTGGTGATCGACTGCTCGAAATAGGCGCGCGCGCCGGATGGCACCGCGTCGGCGATCGCCGAGACGCCGGTGATCGAGGAGGAAAGGGGGGTGTCGGTGCCGGTCGTCGGCAAGGGCGGCAGCGTCTGCGCCGCGGCCGGCAGGGCGAACGCGGCCACGACCGCCATGATGCCAGCGATGCGCGTCGCGACCGTCCGCCAGGGAAGTGGGCCCCACATCCTCATGATCTCTCGCCTGCCTTCATCCCGGCGTGGTCCGGGCCAAACGCCGGTCGTCGACTATGCGAAGGCGCTGTTAACGGGGCCTGAACGCCAGCCCCGAGGAGCCTGGCGCGGGCGACCGCGCGGAGCCCGATTTCGAGCGCGCCGCGTGGGGCGGGGCGCGCCGCGTCGGTCGTCGCGCGCATCGGCGCCTGTCGTGCCCGCCGCTGCGGGGGGGCCGACCGTTCGGAGGGCACCGACCGTCCGTCCGGATGATCGGTGGCCACGCACTGTCCGCTCACCGTCCATCGCAACACCACCAACGAGACCCGTACACGCAAGGATTACATCAGTATCCGTGAACACGAACAAATCAAGAGCGCGTTATTTCTCTGTTATCGGTAGCGCGGAGATTTGCCGCATCGTTGCGAATATATGAAAACGAACAGGCGACACCTTGCGGTGCCGCCTGCCGCTGTATCCGGGTAGCCCCGGAAGGAAGTCAGGAGGAGGGACGGGCCCTCCTCCCGTTGGTCCGGTTAGAACCGGTTGCCGAGCACGCCCGGGGCGGCCTGATTCGAGCCGACTGTGCCCGACCACGCGATGGTCGAGGACTGGCTGTTCAGGTTGCCCGACGTCTGGTTGACGTGGGTCATGCCCTGGTTGTTGTTGACCGCGTTGGTGACCAGCGCGGTGTGCTGCATCGTCGACGACACGACGGTGTTGCTGGCGGTGGTCTGGCCCAGCGCCGCCTCGGACAGCGCCGCGGTGCCGCCGATGCCGACCGCGAGCGAGATCGAGTTGGTCTGGTTGTTCGCCGTGCCCGAGGTCTGGTTGACCCCGGTGATGCCGGTCTGATTGTAGACCGTATCCTGCAACGTCGTCGTCCGGCGCGAACGGAACACGACGCCGCCCGGCGCCTTGCCGTCCGTCGTCGAGGCGTTCGCCGTCGTCGTCGAGCCCGACTCGGTGACCAGCGAGTTCACGTTGTACTGCTCGGTCTCGGCCTGCGAGTCGGCCAGCGCCGTGGCGCTGTTGGTCGAGCCGAACGACACCAGGTTACCCTGGTTGTTCATCGAGCCCATGTCCTGGTTGACGCCGACTACGCCGGAGTTGTTGTAGACGGCGTTGACCAGGTTGAGGTCGAGACGGACGCTCGTCGCGCCGGTCGAGCCGGCCGCAACGTAGCTGACGGCCGAATGGCCGACCACGGCGATCGCCGCCGCTTCCGCGGCGCCGATCGGCATGATCATCGGCGAGGCGTTGAGGAACACGGCCTTCTCACGGCCGATGTTCTCGATGACGTTCAGGGTCTTGTCGAAGGCGATCACCGCCTTGACGTCGGCATTGCCGACCTGGGCGAGCGCCGCACCGTTCAGGAGACCCAGCCCCATCACGAGGGCGGTGGTTCCAAGAAGTGCCTTCTTCATCGCATATGCTCCTTAACTTCGATCTGTGACGGGTTCAGCAGAGCTGTCTGCCACAAATCGATCAGTTGCCGACCGCGCCGCCGGCCTGGAACGACGACAATCTGCGCAGCGTCTCGGAGCAGATCCGCTCGGCGCTGTTCTTCGCCCATGTCCGCGCCTCGACCGGCACCGCGACCTCGCGCGCCAACTGCCATCCGTTCCGCCATGGCCGCTGGCTGTTCATGCATAACGGGGCGATCGGCGGCTTCGAGGACATCCGGCGCGAGATCGACCTGATGATCCCGGCCGCGCTCTACCGGCACCGGTCGGGGACGACCGACAGCGAGGCGCTGTTCCTGCTCCTCCTCGCCAACGGCCTCGAGACGGACCCGGCCGCCGCCTTCGCGACGACGATGGCGGCGATCGTCGGCACCATGGCCGCGGCCGGGATCGCGGCGCCGCTCCGGGTCACCGCGGCGGCGACTGACGGCGAGGAGATCGTCGCGCTTCGCTACGCGAGCGATCGCCAGTCGCCGACGCTCTATTACGGTCATACCGAATTCGACGGCGGCGCGCAGGGGCAGGGCGCGATCCTGGTCCTCTCCGAGCCGCTCGATTCGAACCCCGGACACTGGGTCGAGGTGCCGGACTCCCATCTCCTCGTCGCCGGCGACGGCGCGGTCGCGATCGAGCCGTTCGCGCCGGCCTGAGCGCCGCGCCGTAGTGACAGGCGCGTCGGGGCTCCGCATAATGCCGGCCCCGCCCAATCGCTGCCGCCGCGCCCCGAGACGCGCCGAAGGACCGTCATGGAAGTCTTCTCGTTTCACCTGATGCCCTATGCCTATCTCGATCTCGACTACGGCAAGGCCCACAAATCGCCCTGGGTCACCTACCCGAACAGCAATTTCGATCCGGCGCGCGGTCACGAGCTCTACAACCGCTATCTCGACGAGCTCGAGTTCTCCGAGGCGGTCGGCTTCGACGGGCTGTGCATCAACGAGCACCACCAGAACGCCTACGGGCTGATGCCGTCGCCGGTGGTGATGGCCGCGGCGCTGGCGCGGCGGACCCGTACCGCCAAGCTCGCGATCCTCGGCAACGCGTTCAATCTCCGCGAGCACCCGCTGACGCTCGCCGAGGAGCACGCGATGCTCGACTGCATCACCGGCGGACGCCTGATCACCGGCATGGTGCGCGGGATCGGCATGGAATATTTCAGCCTCGGCGCGAACCCGACGCTTTCGCATGAGCGCTTTCACGAGGCGCATGACCTCGTGATCCAGGCCTGGACCCGCCCCGGCCCGTTCGCCTTCGAGGGCAAGCACTATCACTTCGAGTACGTGAACGTCTGGCCGCGGCCGTACCAGAAGCCGCACCCGCCGATCTGGATCCCCTCGCTCGGCTCGGGCGAAACCATCGCGTGGGCCTCGCACCCGAGCCGCAAATACACCTATGTTCAGACCTTCAGCCCCTACAAGGCGGTGCTCCGCTTCCTCAAGGCCTATCGCGAGGCCGCGCTCCACCACGGCTACACCGCGACGCCGCGCCAGATCGCCTGGTGCGCGCCGATCTACGTCGCCGAGACCGACGCCCGGGCCCGCGACGAGGCCGCGGTCCATGCCGAGAACTTCTTCAACCGGTTTCTCAGCTTCACCCGCGAAATGGGCATGCCGCCGGGCTACATGACGCTGCCCTCGATGAAGAACCTGATGCGGCACAAATCGAGCCTCAAGAATGATCACACGATCGATTCGCTGATTGGGGAAGAGGTCATCCTCTGTGGTTCACCCGATACGGTAAGAAGGAAGCTGATCCAGTATCACAAGGACGTCGACTTCGGGACGCTGGTGCTGATGCCGCAATTCGGCACGCTGCCGCACGACCTCACGATGCGGAGCATCGCGCTGATCGGCCACGAGATCCTGCCGGCGCTGAAGCCGCTCGGGCTCCGGGCCGCAGCTGCCGAATGACCGCAGCGTCCTTCGACCAGCTCATGAACCTCTGACGGGAGAGCCTTAATGCATTACGACTATGTGCCCATGCCACAGCGCAAGCCGTTGCGCTGGCCGAACGGGGCACGCATCGCCGTCATCCTCACCATCAACCTCGAGTTCTGGGATCTGACGATCGATTCGCCCAACACGTTCTATGCCGGCGGCCCGCAGCTCCTGCCCGACCCGCTGCCCGGCAACGTGCCGGACTGGCCGAACTATTCGTGGCGCGAATACGGCCAGCGTGTCGGCATCTGGCGCATGATCGACCTGTTCGACAAGTTCGGGCTCCGCGCGAGCTGCACGACCAACGCCAAGACCTGCCTCGAGCGCCGGCCGATCATCGACGCGGTGAAGGAGCGGGGCTGGGAGCTCGTCGCCCACAACTATGTCCAGACCGAGCTCCTCACCAACTACACGTTCGACCCGGCGAAGGAGCGCCAGATCATCGGCGAGACGCTCAAGGTCTATGAGCGCGTGGTCGGCAAGCCGGCCAAAGGCTGGCTGTCGTCGTCGATGCGCTGCACCTCGAACACGCCGGAGATCCTGCGCGAGTACGGGCTCATCTACCAGGCCGACTGGCTCAACGACGACCAGCCGTTCCTGGTCCATACCGATCGCGGCCCGCTGGTCTGCATCCCCTACACCAACGAGTGCAACGACTTCGCGACCTTCTTCCGCCGCGGCATGACCGCGCGGCAGTCCTTCGAGGTGTTCAAGGACCAGTTCGACGTCCTCTATCGCGAAGGCGCGAAGACCGGCATGGTGATGAACCTCGGCCTTCACCCGCATGTCGTCGGGCAGCCTTTCCGGATGCCGGCCCTCGCCGATTTCCTCGCCTATATCAAGCAGTTCGACGACGTCTGGGTGACGACGCGCGAAGAGATCGCCGACTGGTATCTCGCCAATCACAAGTCGCATATCGGCTGAGCGCCGGCGGGCGCCGCCCGCCGGCCTCGGATCGCGCGTGTCTCGTGCGGGCGCGTCTTGCGCGGCTTCGCGGGGCGTCAGGCGCGGCGGAGAAGCGGTGTTTCGCCGCGCGCCTCCGCGGCGAGCGCGGTCGCGATCAGGCGCCGGAGCGCGAGGCCGGGCGCATCGACATTGATGTCGATCTGCGGCGCATTGCGGAACACGTCCATGTTCTTCTGCTGCGCGCCGATCGCCACGACGTCCTGGCGGAACACGCGCTGGAAGTCGCGCGCGTAGATCTCGTCGACCTCGGCGCTCGCCTGCGCGAAATGGCGGGCGTGGGCGTAGAACTGGAAGCAGGACCTCTCGGTCTCGGGTGTCGCGGCGTTGACGTTGTGGAACTCGAGACCGCCGCGGCGCACACCTTCCTCCTGGCCGAGCCCGGTATCGACCATCCCGATATGGACATCGCTGAAGCACGGCACCGTCGAGGTGACGATCTGCCAGCGGTCGACATTGCCGCGGAACTTGCCGATGTCCTGGTAGAGCGGCGGGGCAGGGCGGTCGATCGTCCAGCGCGTCATGCAGACGCCGGTCTCGAAGCGCTCGGTCCGGATCGGGAACTCGAGCTGGGCGAGATTGCCGATCGTGTCGCCGTGGATATAGGACGTGTGCGAGAGGTCGAGCAGGTTGTCGTTGACGAGCTCGTAGTGGCCGGCGATCGGCAGCACCGGTCCGATGACCGGGCGCCACGCCGGATGATCCATCCACCACCAGTCGGGGACGAGCGCCGGATCGGCCTTCGCCGGCTCGCCCATCCAGATCCAGACCGCCTTCCAGCGCTCGACGACCGGATAGCTCCGGATCCGGCTTCCGGGCGGCACCGTGGTCTGCCCGGGGATCTGGATGCACTGGCCGGCGGGATCGAAGACGAGCCCGTGATAGCCGCATTGGAGGTTGTTGCCGGTTCGCCGGCCCATCGAGAGCGGCATGCTGCGATGGCAGCAGCGGTCCTCGAGCGCGGCCGGGCGGCCATCCTCGCCGCGGTAGAGGACCACCGGCTCGTTGAGGAGCGTGCGGGCGAGGAGCCCGTCTCCGAGCTCGTGGCCCCACGCGGCGAGATACCAGGAGTTTCGTAGAAACATCGCGGTCGGACCCCTCGTGCCGCGCGCCGCTCAGGCGCGACGGCGTTCGGGTCCGGCCTCTTCGGCCGTGATCAAGTCGAGGAGCGCCTTCCGCATCGCAAGACCCGGCGCATCGACATTGATGTCGATCCACTTGAGGTCGGTCGCGCGATCCATGCGGTCCTGCTGCGCTTCCATGATGACGACGTCCTCCTGGAACACGCGCAGGAAGTCGCGCTTGTAGACCATGTCGATCTCCGCGCTCGTCAGCATGAACTGGCGCGCGTGGGCATAGAACTGATAGGTGGAGCGCGCGGTCTCGGGCGTGCCGATCGAGAGCGCGTGGAACTCGGCGGTGTCCTTCGCGTTGTTCGGGGCGTTCTCCGGCGTCGCGCCCTGGCCGGCGTGGGCGCAGCCGATCCAGACGTCGCAATAGGACGGCGCGGTGGCGTCGACGATCTGCCAGCGGTCCACATTGCCCTTGAACCAGAGATGCTTCGCATAGAGCGGCGGCGGCGGGCAGTCGATGATCTGGCGCGTCATGCGCGCGCCGTCCTTGATGCGCTCGGTCTTCACCGGCTGCTCGGCGACCGCCTCGTTGCCGATCGTGTCGGCGTGGACGAAGGTCGTGTGCGACAGATCGAGCAGGTTGTCGTTGATGAGCTGGTAGTTGCACTTGATGTGGAGGACCGGCCCCTTGACGACCTGCCAATCCGGGCTCGACATCCACCACCAATTGGGGATCAGGTCGGGGTCGGCGAGCGCCGGATCACCCATCCAGATCCAGATCCACTTCCAGCGCTCGACGACGGGAAAGCTCCTGATGCGGCCGCCCGGTGGGACCGCGGTCTGGCCGGGGACCTCGACGCAGCGTCCCGACGGGTCGAAGACGAGGCCGTGATAGCCGCATTGGAGGTTGTCGCCGACCCGCTTGCCGAGCGAGAGCGGCATGCTCCGGTGACAGCACCGATCCTCGAGCGCGACCGGCTTGCCGTCGCCGGCCCGGTACAGAACGACCGGCTCGTCGAGAAAAGTGCGGGCGACGAGGCCGGCATCGAGCTCATGATCCCAGGCCGCCACATACCAAGCGTTGCGCAGGTACATCGCCCTCTCCTCCGCCAACAAGCGCTCGATTTAATCGCTATCGACCGATCGGCGTCAAGTTTTCGCCCCGCGCGGCCCCGCCCGCGGCGGGCGGTCCCTACCAGAGACCGGCCCCGACCAGCGAGATCGCCGGGAACACGGCGAGGAGGATGATCCTTAAGACGTCGGCGCCGACGAAGCCGAGGACGCCGACATAGGTCTCCTGCAGCGGCACGGTTTTCGACATCGCGTTGATGACGAATATGTTGAGTCCGAATGGTGGTGTGATCATGCCCACCTCGACCGACACCAGCGCGAGGATGCCGAACCAGATCGCCACCTGCTCCTTGGTCAGCCCGAAATCGAGCGAGAACAGGATCGGGATGAACACCGGGAGCGTCAGGAGCACCATCGCGAGCGAGTCCATGACGCAGCCGAGGATGAGATAGATCAGCAGCATCAGGAACAGGATCGCGAGCGGCGGCAGGCCGAGGCTGCCGATCCAGCCGGTGATCTCCGCCGCCATCTGGGTCAGCGCGATGAAGGCGTTGAAGATCTCGGTCCCGATCAGGATCAGATAGATGAGCGCGGTCGTCTCGGCCGTGTCGACGAGACAGGACCGGAACTCGCGCCAGCGCATGCCACCGACGGTGATCGCGAGCACGCCCACCGCGAAACAGCCGATGGCGGCGCCTTCGGTCGGCGAGAACCAGCCGTTGTAGATGCCGCCGATGACGAGCAGGAAGACGACGACGACCAGCCAGATCTCCTTCATCGCCATGAGCCTCTGGCGGAGCCTCAAGGGCGCGATGGCCGGACCGGAATTCGGCGCGATCCGGACATAGATCGCGACCACAATCATGTACTGAACGGTGGCGATAATGCCGGGAATAAAGGCGGCCAAGAAAAGGAAGCCGATCGAGGTCTCGGTATAGATCGCGTAGATGACGAGGATGATCGAAGGCGGGATCAGGATCCCGAGCGTGCCGCCGGCGGCCAGCGTGCCGGTCGTGAGCGCCCCCGAATAGTTGTAGCGCCGCATCTCCGGCATCGCGACCTGGGACATGGTCGCGGCGGTGGCGAGCGAGGAGCCGCAGATCGCGCCGAACGCCGCGCAGCCGCCGATGGTCGCCATGGCGAGCCCGCCGCGCCAGTGTCCGAACCAGGCGCTCGCGGCCTTGAACAGGGCACGGTTGATGCCGGCCTTGGTCGCGAGCTGGCCCATGAAGATAAAGAGCGGAATGACCGACAGGTTGTAGTCGGCGAGCCGCGAGTATGTCGAGTTGTTGAGCGTGAACATGAGCGGCTGCCAGCCGACCATGATCGAATAGCCGAGCGCGCCCATCACGAACATCGCGATGCCGACCGGCATGCGCGACAGGATCAGGACGATGGTCAGCGCAAAGAAGAGAAGCCCAAGCTCGAAGTTCGACATACCTAGAACTCTTCGACCCCGGCATGAGTGCGACGATAGGCGCCGATGATGCTGGCATAGGCGGTATAGAGGCAGACCGCGCACCAGACGATCGAAAAGATCGAGGCCGCGAAATAGCCGAACCACAGGGGGATGCGCAGGAACATCGAGTTGTCGTCGCGGGCAAACGCATTGAGCCCGCCGGCCATCAATCGCCATGCGAGCAGCAGCACGACCACGGCGAAGATCGTGTTCATCACCGCGTCGATCACGTTGCGCCATTTCTCGGGCAGCGGCTGCGTGAAGACGTCGGCGACGATGTTCGACCCGCGAATCTGGCAGTAGGGCATGAAGGCGAAGATCGCGAACGAGCAGCCGTACTCGACGAGCTCCTGGTCACCGAGGATCGGCGCGTTGAGCGCCGTCCGCCCGATCACGCTCGCGGTGGTGAACAGCGTGACGAAGGTGAGAGAGAGGCCGCCGAGGACGGCGAGCGCCTCGCTGATGATCTCGAGCGGACGCCGGATCGACTGCGCGGGCACACGCGACGGCGGAGCCCCTCTCGCGAGGGGCTCCTCAAGACCGTCGTTCATCGCGGCTCAGCTGCCGGCCTTGTGCTTCTGCACGAGGGCCTGCAATTCGTTGAACATCTTGCGGCCGTTGAGGCCCTTCTTGTTGACCTCCGTGATCCAGTCCTCGTAGACCGACTTCGATGTCTCGCGCCAACGGGCCTCCTCGGCCGGCGTCAGCTTGATGATCTCGTTGCCGCGACGGACCGCGTCGTCCCGGCTCGTCTTCGAATTGTCGTCCCAGCGCTTGCCGTAGACGCGGCCGAACTCGGGTCCGATGCTCTTGTCGATCCCCGCCTTCTGCTGCGCCGTCAGGCTCTCATAGGCCTTGACGTTCATGACCATGAGCAGGGTCGAGTTGTACATCGACACTTCGGTGTGGAACTTGACGACCTCGTTGATCTTGAAGGTCACCATGATGATCCACGGCAGCATCGTGCCCTGGGTCTGGCCGCGCGACAGCGACTCGTAGACGTCGGTCAGCGGCATCTGCACCGGCGCGCCGCCGAGTGCCTCGACCGCCATCCCGATATAGCGGCCCGCAACGCGGACCTTGAGGCCCTTGAAGTCCTCCATCTTGCGGATGGGCGTCTTGGTCGTATGCACGAAGCCCGGATCGATCGCGTTGACCGAGATCAGCTTGAGCCCTTGCAGTTCGCTCTTCGCCTGGTTGGTGATCCAGTCCCACGCCACCTTGCTCATCATCTCGCCCGAGCCGCCGACGAACGGGAGCTCGATCGCCTCGAGGATGGCGAAGCGCCCGGGGTGGTAGCCGGGAAGGGTGTAGGAAATGTCGACGACGCCGTTCGTCGCCTGGTCGATGAGGTCGCGCGCCTTACCGCCGAGCGCCATGCTGTAGTAGAACTGCAGCTTCAGCGTATTGTCCGAGTGCTTCTCGACGTCGGCGGCCATCGGCTCGAAAATGAATCCCGTCTCGACCGAACGGGGCACATTCCACGTATGCACGCGGAGCGTCTTGGCGCCCTGCGCGACCGCGGGCGACGGCACCGCGAGCGCGCCGGCGGCGACGAGTGCGGTCGCGGCGACAACGGCTTTCAGCTTCATCGTGAAGTCCTCCCTCGGCTCACCGCGACGCTGAGCTGCGACGCGACGGGTTCTGATGTCGCGCGTAGACTATCCCATTTGCCCCGGGGCCGCCAAGACGGCGGAAGGAGGCTCAACGCCGCACGGCGTCGCCGCGGACCAGATCGTCGAGCGCATCGAGGAGGGCCGGGCCGTCGCGGCCACGGCGGTCGATGTCGGCGACCCAGGCGCTCCGCATCGCCGCCGCCACGGCCGCCCATCGCCCGGCATCGGCCGGCACGAGCGGGCGGATCCGATCGCCCCGCGCCACGGCGAAGGCCCGGGCGTAGGCGGCACCTTCGTCCCACAGCCGTCCGTGCTCGGCCGGGGTCACGGCCGCCGCCGCGCGATCGATCGCCGCCCGTAACGTGGGGTCGAGCCTCGCGAACCGATCGCGGTTCATCAGGGTCGTGAGGACAGCGTGCTGGGCCGGCAGGTCGGCATGAGTAAAGGCGCCGTCGAGGAGGCGCCGGGGCACCACATCGGTCCACGCCGCGACCACCGCGTCGTGATCGCCGCGCATCAATCCGGCGACCGTGGCGTCGAGCGATATCGGCACCTTCAATGCGTCCAATGCCACTGCGAGCCGTTCGGTTGGTCGCGTCCCGACACCGAGCAGTATCCCTTTCAGCGTATCCGGGCCCGCGATCAGGCCGCTCCTCGCGTGCATCGCGTAGGCGTCGGCCGCGCTCAGATGAAGAAGCATGAACGGCGCGAGCTCGTCGGTCGCGTGGCCCCGGGCGTAGTCCCAGGCGATGCGGCTCATCGCCTCGGCGCTCGGGGCGCCGAGCGGGAGCTCGAGACCCTCGAGGAGCGGGAACGTATCGGGAAACCGGCCGGTCCGCACGAACGCGATGTCGATCGCGTCCCGCCTGAGACGCTCGACGAGATCGGCCGCGGCCGTCGGGGTCTCGGCGACGATGCGGATCTGTATCCGATGGCCGCTCGCACGCTCGATGCGCCGGGCCAAGGGCTCGATCAGGGCGCCCAACTCGAAGGCGCCGGGGGCGGCATCATGATGCCAGCGGAACTCGATCCCCGCCGCCGACGCGGTGCCGGCGATCGCGCCGAGCGCCACGGCAAAAAGCGGCACGCAGACCTTGCTTCGGACCGACACCAGTCCCCCCGAACGGAGCGTTGTCTCGCCGGCTGTTTAGCATCTAGCCTGGGCCGACGCCCGACCGTTTCGAAACCGACGATTCGTGGAGACGACGATGACCGACCTGCCCGCCCTCGATACATCGCGCCTGGGCCCCCGGCCCGGCAGCCGCGTCGCCGTCGTCGGCGGCTGCGGCTCGATCGGGCGCGGCTATGTCGCCGCCTGCCTCGCCGGCGGCGCGCGGATCGCCGCGATCGACCTTCCGGCCTCGCACGCACAGAACCCGGTGCCCGCCGGCGTCGAGGCGATCGCGCTCGATGCGACCGACGAGCAGGCGGTCGGGCTCGCCTTCGAGCGGCTCGACCGGGCCTGGCGTGGCCTCGACGTCTTCGTCCATCTCGCCGGCATCACCCACGTGCCGCCGAAGCCGCTCGAGGAGATCGAGTCCGCGGTCTGGGACGAGGTGATGGGGATCAACCTCCGCTCGGCCTATCTGACGGCGCGTGCGGCGATGGGGCTCCTCCGCAAGGCGGGCGGCGGCGCGATCGTGCTCACGTCCTCAGGCCTCGCCCTCAATGTCGAGAAGGGGCTCGGTGTCTATTCCGTGACCAAGGCCGGCATCATCGGCCTCACTAAGGTGCTCGCCAAGGAGGGCGCGCCCGATATCCGCGCCAACGCGATCGCCCCGGGGGCGGTCGAGACGGCGTTCATGTCGGGCGGCACGGGGCGCGGCGGCGCCGACGGCAAGCGCGGCTGGTGGCACGACCATCTCGGGACGCGCGGCATCGACATCACCAAGACGATCCCGATGGGCCGCCTCGCGGTGGTCGATGACGTGGTCGGGCCGATGCTTTTCCTGTCGGGGGATGCCTCGCGCTACATGTCCGGCCAGGTGCTGCACATGAACGGCGGCCGGCTGACGCCCTGACCGCACGCCTTAACCATGATCACCGTCGGTCGATTTTACATCCGGCTGCCATAGTTCCGCCCAAGTTGCTGTGGCTCAATGATTCACCCGACTGGCACGACAGTTGCGTCGGGTGCCACGGCAGCGGGCGTGGTTACCATGCGGCACTGGCTGATCGGCGGTATCGTCGGACTGTCCCTGGGTGTCGCAGCCATGCCCGATAGCGCGCGCGCCGGCGCCGGTCGCCGGCCTCGACCTCGTCGCGATCGAGTTCGCCCACTGGTCGCATGCGTTGTGGCCGATGGAGGGCGGCGACGGCGACGGCGCCGACGCGACGTCCTCGTTCGATCGTTTCGCCGCCACGCTTCTCAGCGCCGAGGCGCGCGCCGCCGGCGATTTCGGCCACGCGCTCCTGTCGGGGATCGCCGGGCTGAGCGGTGCGCCCGATGAGACGGTGCTCGTCATGCCGCAAGAGCCCGCCCCGGTGCCGGCATCGCCGGCGCGGAACGCGGGATCACCGAGCCCGGGGGCGCTCGCGCTGGGGCTGTCGCTGCTCCTCGCCCAGCACCTCAAATCCCGACAATAGTCACCCCGCCGTTCGGCGCCACCACCTGGCCGGTCATGAAGTCGGCCTCGGTGGACGCGAGCCAGGCGACGGCGTAGGAGATCTCGATCGGCTGCGCGAGGCGGCCGAGCGGGACCTCGCTTTCCATTTTCCGGATGCGCTCGAGGCCGAGGCTGCCGCGGGTGAGATCGGTCTCGAGAAGCCCCGGCGCGATGGCGTTGACCATGATGTTGTGGGGGGCGAGCTCGCGCGCCCACGACTTGACGAGGCCCGACAACGCCGACTTGGCCGAGGCGTAGTGGCTCGCAAAGGCCGAACCACCCATCGCGAAATTGGACGAGATGTTGATGATCTTGCCGTAGCGGCGGGCTTTCATGCCCGGCACGACCGCCTGGGTGGCGAAGAACGTGCCCTTGACGTGGACGCCATACATCCGGTCGAACGTCGCCTCGTCGATCTGCTCGAGGAGGAGGCCCTGGCCGGCGACGCCCGCGTTGTTGACGAGGATGTCGATGCGGCCCATCGCGGCCTCGGCAGCGGCGATGTCGCGCTTGAGGTCGGCGACCTTCTGCACGTCGCCCACCATCAGATGCGCACGCCGGCCCTTCTGCCGGACGAGCTCCGCGGTCTGGCGGGCCGCGTCCTCGCGAATGTCCTGGACGATCACGTCGGCGCCGCGCTCGGCCAGGAGCGTCGCGTGCGAGCGGCCCATGCCCGCGCCCGCGCCGGTGACGAGGGCGATCCTTCCATCGAGGGCGAGCGACATGGGGTCTCCTTTTCAGATCGAGGGATTCGCGTCGGCCCAGCGGCGGGCAAGTGCGTTGCGGTCGATCTTGCCGCGCTCGTTGCGCGGGATGATGTCGACCATGAGGAGGTGCTTGGGGAGCTTGGTCGGCGGCAGCCGTGCCTTGCAGTGGGCGATCAGCGCCTCGAGCGCGACGCTGCGCCCGGGCTTGGCGGCGACATAGGCGATGACCTCCTCGCCGAACACCTTGTCGGGAACGCCGACCGCGGCCGCCTCGGCGATGTCGTCGTGGTCCATCAGCACCTTGTCGATCTCGAGCGGCGAGATATTGACGCCGCCGCGGATGATCAGGTCCTTGAGCCGGCCGGTGATGTGGAGGCAGCCGTCGTCGTCGAAATAGCCGAGATCGCCGGTCTTGAGCGGCGTATTGCGGATCGGGACGATGGAGCGGTCCTCCATCAGATAGCCGTAGGCGATCTGCGGTCCGGCGATCTGGATCTCGCCGACCGCGCCGCGCGGCAGGTCGCGGCCGTTCTCGTCGACGACGCGCATGTCCTGGTAGACGCAGGGCCGCCCGACGCTGCCGATCTTGCGCGCGGCCGGATCGTTGCCGGCGAGCATGCCGCCCTCGCTCATGCCGTAATGCTGGACGAGGGGGAGGCCGTAGCGCGCCTCGAACCGGCGGAGCTCCTCCTCGTGGAGCGGCGCCGTGCTGCACGACATGAAGCGGACGCCTTCGAGGATCGAGCGGTCGATCTCGACCTGCCTGTTGAGGAACATGTTCACGACCGCCGGGATGCCGAGGATGATGGTCGGCCGGACGCTCCGGATCCAGTTGAAGAACCGGCTGTGTGAGAACTTGCGGGCGATCGCGACAGAGGCGCCGGCCTGCACCGCCGGCATCAGGCTCAGCGTGTGCGTCGAGGCCCAGGCGAAGGAGCGGTATTCGAGGAGGCGGTCGGACGCCGTCAGCCGCCACAGGACGACACAGGCCTCGGGCACCTTCGGGTAGCTGTCGAAGTGGTGGATGACCCCCTTGGGCGCGGCCGAGGTCCCCGACGTGAACCCGATATTCGACTCGCAGTCGGGGCGGCCGACGAACGGGACCGCGGGGTGCGCAGGCACGTCGCGGAGCCGCGTGAACAGCTCGTCCGGATCGCCATCGACGGCGGGCAACCGGTCGAACCGGACGCGATCGGCCCCGGTCGCGGCGGCGAAGGCGGCGATGTCGGCGCCCCCGCGCCAGAGGACGAGGCGCGGCTCGAGCCGCGCGAGGAGCTCGGCTATCTGGTTGGCCGAGGTCTCGACGTCGATCGGGCAGGCGGTCGCGCCACGCCGGAATACGGCGAGGAACAGGATCATCGCCTCGACGACATTGTCCGACAGGATCACGACGCGATCGCCGGCGCCGATGCCGCGATCGGCGAGGAATCGGGCGAAGCGATTGCAGATGTCCTCGAGGTCGCGCCACGTGAACGCGACCCCCTGGTCGATCGCGATGAGCGCGGTCTTGTCGGGGAGGCGCTGGGCGTTGCGCTCGAGCCAGTCCTTGAAGTTCTGCCGCTCGGTATCGAGCGCGAATGCGGTCTCGGCCGCGCCGGTCATTGTCGAAGCCCCTCGTTCGGGCCCGAGCATAGCGGCTCGCCTGTCGCCGTCCAGCGCGACCCTCGCCGGCGCGAGGCAAGACCCGCGCCGCTCGCCGGCGCGAGGCGAGACCATCGTATTCAGCGATATTGCCTTGTTCGGTTAATTTAGTATTCTCCCGCGTCCGAAATGGCTCGGTCAATGACGAAGAACTCATGGCGGACGCCATGGGGCGACGGGCCGCGATCGAGGGAGGAACGCATGAGCACGCTGAGCCGTCGGGATTTCATGGCAGGGGCGGGTGCTGCAGCCGGTGGCGCGGTGATCCTCTCCTTGTCCGGACCCGCGCTCGGCCAGAGCGGCGAGGTCCAGGTCGGCATCCCGGCCGAGACGTCGAACAACCTGCCGATGATGCTCGCCGGCGCGCTCGGCTATCTCAAGGACGAAGGCATCACCGGTCGCGTCCTCTCGACCGGCGGCGGCGTCAACGTCCGCCAGATGGTCGCCGCCGGTCAGATTCAATACGGCATGGGCGACGTCGCCCACCCGCTCGCGATCACCGGCGCCGGCAAGCAGGCCAAGGTGCTGATCGCGATCGACAAGCTCGCGACGGTCGCCAACGTGATGGTGCGCAAGGAGCTCTGGGACCAGGGCATCCGCACGGTCGAGGACTTCGGCAAGTGGAAGAAGCCGGACGGCACCAAGCCGTCGCTCGGCGTCACCCGCGTCGGTTCGGCGACCTGGCTCTATGGCAGCTTCATCTTTTCGCAGGCCGGACTCATCGACAACATCAACTTCGTCTCGGTCGGCGACGGCGCCCCGATGCTGGGTGCGTTCCGGACCGGCAAGATCGATGCGCTGATGGCGAACATCGTCACCTATTTCTCGGTGCTCGACGAGGACATGGGGAGGCCGATCTTCGACGTCACCCAGAAGGGCGCGTGGGACAAGTATTTCGGCAGCGCCATCCCGAGCCAGTGCCTGTTCGCGCTCGAGGACCAGATGAAGGCGCAGCCCGCGATGACGCAGGGCATCGTCAATTCCTGCTACCGGGCGCTCAAGTTCATCGAGAAGACCTCGGCGAAGGAGCTCTTCGCGGCCATCGAGGGCAAGTACATGAGCGCGTTCAAGCCCGAGGTCGCGGTGCGCGAGATGGAGTTCATGAAGCCGATCTTCGACTATGACGGCTCGATCACACCCGAGATGTACAAGAACGGCGCCAAGATCTGGTTTACCGAGGAGACCAAGATCCGACCCCAGCCTTATGAGCGGATGGTCGACCTGTCGCTGCTCCAGGTCGCGAAGAAGAAGTTCGGCTGACGATGGCGCCGGTCAACGACATGGATATGCTGGCGCATAGGCCCGCGGCGGCGCAGCCTGCGGCCGCCGCCTCGGTCCGCCAGCGGATCGAGGTCCGCGACATCACCAAGGTCTTCCCCCTGCACGGCGAGGATCTCGTCGCCGTGGAGAAGGTCTCCTTCTCGATCCGCGAGGGCGAGTTCGTCGCCCTGCTCGGGCCGTCGGGATGCGGCAAGTCGACCATCCTCAACATGATCGCGGGCCTCATCACAATCACCGGCGGGGCGGCCTATCTCGACGGAAGGAGCGTCGCCTATGGCAAGGTTGATCCGCAGGTCGGCTACGTCTTTCAACGCGACACCGTGTTCCCGTGGCGCACCGTCCGGCGCAATATCGGCTACGGGCTCGAGCTCAGCCGCCTCGCCAAGGCCGAACGCGAGGCGCGCGTCCTCGAGGTGATCCGCCAGGCCGGGCTCAAGGGCTTCGAGGACGCCTATCCGCTCGCGCTCTCGGGCGGCATGCGCCAGCGCGTCGCGCTCATGCGCACGCTCATCATGCAGCCGCAGATCCTCCTGATGGACGAGCCCTTCGGCGCGCTCGACACCCATACCAAGCTCGAGATGCACAAGTTCCTGCTCGAGATCTGGGAGCACGAGCGCCAGACGGTCCTGTTCGTGACCCACGATCTTTCCGAGGCGCTGACGCTGTCGGACCGGATCATCCTCCTCTCCGCCCGCCCGGGCCGGCTCAAGGAGGACTTCGAGGTGCCGTTCCCGCGCCCGCGCGACGCCATCCGGCTCCGAGAATCGCGCGAGTACAGCGAGCTCTTTGCCAAGGTCTGGCATTCGCTCGGCGACGAGTTCGCCAAGACGAAGGCGGAATAGGCGATGTCCAAGGGGACGTTCATCAACGTCTGCCGCTTCGGCCTCCTCCTCGTCCTTCTGGCGATCTGGGAGTGGGGCTGGGATCTCCGGAAGCACGTAAGCTGGATCGTGCCGACGCTGCTCGATCCCTATTTCATCTCCAAGCCGTCGCTGATATGGACGCGGTTCCTCGAGATGGGCTGCTTCGCCAACACGCGCGGCGACTGGTTGATCAACATCGATGGCACATTCATGAAATGCGTCTACGCCGGCAAGGGAAGCCTCTGGACCCATACGCTGGCGACGCTCAAGAACACGTTCTGGGGCTTCCTCGTCGGCGTCGGCTCGGGCATCGGCGTCGGCATGCTGCTCGGCCGGTCCGAGATGCTCGCCAAGATCTTCGAGCCCTACATCGTCGCCTTCAACTCGCTGCCGCGCGTCGCGCTGGTGCCGCTGATCATCATCATGTTCGGCCTCGGCGATGTGTCGAAGATCGTGACGGCGCTGACGCTCGTGTTCTTCGTGGTGTTCTTCAACACCTTCGAGGGCACCCGCGGGGTCGACCGCGACCACATCAACGCCGCGCGCTTCCTCGGCGCCAATGCCTGGCAGGTCACGTGGACGATCTACGTCCCCTCGGCGCTCGCCTGGGTGTTCGCGTCGCTGACGCCGGCGGTCTCGTTCGCGCTGATCGGGGTCATCGTCGGCGAGTTCATCGGCTCGGAGCGCGGCCTCGGCAAGGTCATCATCGAGGCCGAGGCGACGCTGCAGACGGCCGACATGATGGTCGCGCTGTTCGTCCTGATGGTGATCGGCGTCGTGCTCGTCCTTGGGGTGCGCGAGGTGCAGCGCCGCCTCTTGCGCTGGCAGCGCCACCACGCCGAGACGTTCTGAGCATCACGCGTAGCCGGTGTCGGCGAGGAAGCGGTAATAGGGGTCCTGCGCCGCCCGCATCGCCTTCATGTCCTCGGCCGAGAACCAGCGCGAGAAGTCCATCTTCTCGACCGGGTAGCGCGCGCGCTGGAACTGATCCTTCTGCTCGAGCGGCACCGTCGCGTCGATCCCCATGCCGCCGTCCGAGACCGAGATCTGGCCGGTCTTGAACTCGGAGGGCTGATAGGCCTGGCCGCGGCTGTACTCGTTGAAGATCACGTAGTCCTTGCGCGGGCTGGCGCGCGATTCGACCGCCCACATCACGTCCTCGGGCTGCCAGATGTCGATGTCCTCGTCGACGACGATGCAGAGCCGGAGCCCGCGATGGGTCGTCATGATGGCGCCCATGATGTTGCGCTGGAGGCCCTCGTCGCTGCGCTTGGTCTTCTTCACCTGGACGACGACGCCGCCCCAGATGGTGAGACCGGTCCACAGCGCCACGTCCTGGACGAAGCCGGGCGCCATGCGCTCGCACATCTCGTAGATCGAGGCACACACATAAGGCGCCTGGTACCAGACCGAGCCGAGGACCGGGGTGTAGTAGATCGGCTTGTTGCCGCGATGGGTGATCGCGGTAAGCTCGAACCCCCTCGGTGTCCGGTAGGCGCGGCCCATGAAGCGCGCCCATTCAGGGTGGAGCTTGCCGACACCCTGCTTGCCGATCTTCTCCGCCTCGTCGGTCTCCCACACCCGCGCGCCGTCGACGATGTAGCCCTCGAGCACCCACTCCGACTGCGCGATCGCATAGGCATCGACCGTCTTCGCCTTGACGATCTCGACCGGCGAGCCCTGGAGCGCGCCGGCCATGCCGATCTCGTCGGTGAAGCCCGGGAAGATGATCGGGTTGAAGGTCGAGAAGCCCATCATCTCGATCGCCGGCGGCGGGCAGATGTTGACGGTGACGGGGATCTTCTGCCCCTTGTACCGCTGGCAGATCAGATCGCCCTGGCCGCCCGGCACCATGTTGATCGAGGCGAGCGGCTGGTTGTCGCGAAACGACATCCGGTAGAACGAGAACTGGGTGCCGTTGCCCGGCACCCAGGGCGGGCCGATGAAATGGACGCCGGAGCCGAAGATCCGCATCCCGTCCTCCTCGGTGTGGAGGACCATCGGCAGCCGGTCGACGACGCGTCCGATCCGGTCCTTCTCGATCACGACCTCCTGGCACGGTGCCTCGCGCGCGGCGACCTCGCGCGGCGCGACCGGGTTCTTCAGGGCGTCGAGGATCTTGAACTTGATGTCGCGGAAGTGCTCGACACCGACGAGCTTGGCGCAGCGCTCGCGAGTCGCCCACAGATTCGCGATCATCCGCGCGTTCGGATAGCCCGTGATGTTGTTCGCGACCAGCGCCTTCGCGTTGTCGAAAGCCTTGGCGATCGACGTCATCTCGAGCACGGGGTCGACCTTGGCGTCGATGTAGTGGACGTCCTCGCCGAGCCAGTCGAGCGTCGTGCGGAGGCTCTTGAAGGCCTCCTCGCGCGTCGCGGTCGGTGTCGTCCTGCGGGCGAGCGTCATGGCGGAATCTCCGTCCTTCAACCCCTGATGATCTCGCGCGCCTCGCCGGGGAGGAACGAGGCCTGGCATTGCGGGCAGCGGAGCGCGACATCGCCCCGGTCGACCAGCGCGTCGGTGACGTGGAACCAGGCGGCGCAGGCCGGGCAGGAGACCCAGACCGTGTTGCCGTCCTTCTCGTGCGGGGATCCTTCGTCGCTCATCTCGGGCCTCAGGCGCGCGGCCATTGGCGCGTGTCGACCGCGCCGAGAAGAGCCGTCGCCTTGTCGAGCGCGGCGGTATCGACGCGGTTGGGCGGCGACACGGGCCGCGGCGCGTCAGGCCGCTTCGCCTGCGGCAGCGTCGCATCGATCGCGATCTTGCTCGCGGTCGTCCAGCCGCGCGGCAGCGTCGGGTCGAGATAGGGCGCCGTGAGGCCGTCGATGCGCATCAGGTCGCGGTGCCACTGCGCACGCGTCGCGAGCGCCCACATGACGTGGCGGTCATCGAAGATATCGATGTCGGTGTCGACGGCGACGACGAGCTTGAGCCGGCGATAGGAAAGGGCGGCCGCGAGCGTGTCGCGCACCTCGCCGCGCCGGGCCTCGCCGAACTGCAGATAGGCGTGGTAGCGCCGGCCGGAAAACGGCACGTGCACATTGACGAGAGCGGGCGCCGCGCTCCGGCACACGGCGTAGATCGAGCCCTCGAGCGACAAATTATCCGGGATCAGGTGATCGGGGAGGCCCGAACCGCAGTCGACATAGATCGCGTCGCGGCGCTGCGTGATGCAGGCGATCTCGATCACCGGGTTGGCGAGCTGCGGCCCGGTATAGCCCGTGTACTCGGCGAACGGCCCCTCGGCTTCGAGCCGGTTGGGCGGGATGAATCCCTCGATCACGATCTCGGCGTCGGCCGGGACCATGATCTGCTCGCCGTGGGTGATCGAGGGGACGAGGCGGAGCGGCGCCCCGATCGTGCCGCCCGCGGCCGACCAGTGGCTCGCCGGATAGGCCTGCTTGGTCTGCGCGCCGATCGAGACGGCCGGGTGGTGGCCGAGCCAGATCGCCACGGGGCACGGCTCGCCGCGGGCCCAGAACTTCCGCATGTTGCGGTAGTTGTGCGAGATCTCGGTGAGATAGCAGCCGAGCAGGCGGGGCCCGCGGATCAGGCAGCGCTGGATGCCCGCGTTGTCGGTGCCGCTATCGGGGTCACAGGTCGTGAGGTGGCCGGCCGAGATGTAGTGCCCGGCATCGCCGACATGCTGGCGGAAGGCGGGAAGACGGGTCGCATCGGCGTCGCTGCCCTGGAAGACGACCGCCTGGACCGGCGCATCGGCGCGCGCGACGACGACCGGCGCGATCGGGCGCGCGGCGAGCTGGGCGAGGCTGCGGGCCGCCTCGCGATGATCGGCGATGCCGAGCGCCGCCGCGCAGAGGGCGCGGCTCGCGAACAGGTTGGTGACGACCGGCATGGCGCCGAGCGTGCCGTCGGCGAGACGCGGGCGGTCGAGGCGGATGACCGGCTGGGCGGCGGCCCGCCACAGCGCATGCTGGAGGGCGGTAATCTCATGGACGACCGACAGCGGCGCCGGCGGGCGGAACACCGCGTGATCGTGCTCGGCGAGGAAGCTGCGGAGATCGGGCGGCAAGCGGGCGAGGTTCCCCTCCGCGTCGGCCGACGGCACCGTGCCTCCGGTCGCGGAACGGCCGGGATGCTAGAGCATGCCATGCCGGATGGGAATCGCCGGCTACGCGGCGCGGGCCGCCGGGCGGGCGAGGCCCGTACAATAGCTCTGGATCCGGTCCTTGAGATCGTCGCCGATGTCGAAGGCGACGCGTGTCGCATCCGGGTCGATGCCGACGACGCGGGCCCGGAACCACCCAAACTCCGCCAGCTCGACGCCGATCGGCGTGCCGACCGCGACATCGAGCGGCACGCCGAGGCGCATGCCCCCGCCGGACAGATCGACCGCGACCACCGTCTCGGCCCTCCCGTCGATCTCGATGGTGACCGAGATCGGGTGCGCGACGCGGCGGTGGCGGCGTCGGTCGGTGAACTCGGAATCGCGGATCACCTTGTGCAGCCGGTGCTGGAGGTCCTGCATCTGATCCGAGATGGCCGACGCCGAGAGCTGGAGCGCATGCGCGAGCGCGCTCGCGCCGTTCGCCTCCGCAGCGACGCGGACGATGCTGCCGGTGACCTCGCGGCTTCCCGCGGCCGCGGTCTGGACCGAGGCCGCGATCTGCTTCGTCGCGGCGTCCTGCTCCTCGACGGCGGAGGCGACCGACGACGTCATCTGGTGCATCTCGCCGATCAGCGCCGCAACCTCGCGCGTCGCCTCGACCGATTCGCGCGTCGCCGACTGGATCGCCGCGATCTGCGCCGTGATCTCGTCGGTCCCCAACGCGGTCTGGTTGGCGAGCGTCTTCACCTCGGCGGCGACCACCGCGAAACCCTTGCCGGCCGCGCCCGCGCGCGCCGCCTCGATCGTCGCGTTTAGGGCGAGGAGATTGGTCTGGCTCGCGACGTCGTTGATCAGTCTCACGATGTCGTCGATCTTGCGGATCGCGGCGGCCAGGCCGGAGACCTTGGTCGAGGTCGATTCGACCTGGGCGCGGCCGCGTTGCGCGACCTCGCTGCTCTTGACGACGATGGCGGCGATCTCGGAGACCGAGGAGGCGATCTCGTCGGCCGCGGTGGCCACCGTCTGGGCGCTGGTCGACGCCTGGCCCGAGGCCTCGTTGGCGATCGTCGTCTGGCGCGACATCTCGCTCATGCACCCGGCGAGCTGCATCGCGCTCTCGCACAGCGCGGCGAGCCGATCGTCGATATCGAGGATCGAGGAATCGAGGAGCCCGTCGATTTCGTCGGAGAGCTGCTGCATCGAGGCTGCGATGATCTCGCGCTCGCGCCGTTCCGCGAGCGCGCGCTCGGTCGCGTTCCTCTCGCGCTCGGCGATCAGCGTCTCTGCGCTCTCACGCTCGCGATCCTCGAGCGCCCGCTTGGCGTGCGCCGCCTCCTGGAACACCAGGACGGCGCGCGCCATGCCGCCGATCTCGTCCGACCGCTCCCGGTGCGGCACCGCGACGGCGAGCTCGCCCGAGGCCAGCGCCCCCATCGTCCCCGTTAGGTCGGTGACCGGCCGTGCGGCGCGCGTGCCGAGAACGCAGCCGGCGCCGATCACCAGCGCCATCACGCGAGCAGCGTGAGGAGGAGGCCGTTGAAGACATGGTGCCAGATCGCGAACACCTCGGCTGCCGGAGCGCGCACGATCACCGTCCAGCCGAGGCCGGGGAAGTCGAGAAACCCGACGGACCGCGCGAAGCCGGCGGCGATGGGTTCACCGGTCTTCGGCGCGTCATAGGCGATCGCGCCGTGGTTCGCCTCGCGCGAGCGGATCGCGGGCGGGAGTTCCTCGGCGACGAGATTACGGTCGCGGGCGAGGACGCCGTCGGCGAGACCGCCGCGCTCGGCGAGGACGCGCCCCTCGCGATCGAGGAGCGTGATCGTCGCCGCGTCGATACCCTGGCCGGAGATGGCGCGCTGCGTATGGGCGATGAGTTCCTCGATCGCGGCGAAGTCGATCAGGTTGATCCAGACGCCGAGGAAGGTGCCGCTCGAATCGTGGATCGGCGCGGCGAAGGCGAGCGTCAGCCCGTCGCGGCCTGCGATATCGACGACGGCCGCCTCGCGATAGGGTCCGTGCACATAGGTGCCGGTGAGGCCATTGCGACCGTCGAGGAATTCCCCCTTCATCGGCCGCGCGATCCACGGCGCGCCGAGGAAGTTCGCGGCGTAGAGGCGCCTCGTGTCGATCGGCCGGCAGCGCGCATCGATCGAATTGACCGCGAGCACGCGCCCGTCGGGCGCGACTATCATCGTCAACGCATAGACGCCGTAGAGCTGGACATAGCCGTTCATCGCCAGCACGAGTTCGTTCTTCGCGTCCGGGCTGCCCCAGTTGACGGCGTCGAACGCGGCGCGGTTCATGGCGAAGGCCTGCGCGTCGCCGTAGCGCTCGGAGAGATGGAGATCGACGACCTGGGCGAGCGTGACGGCGGCGCCGCCGAGCTTGACCATGAGACCGTCCTTGACCGTCGCGCTCTGGATCGAGAGGACCGAGAGAACCGCGGCCGCCGGAATGAGGCCGAACACCACGAGGAGAATGACGAGCTTGGCGCGGATGTTCCAGTGGGACGGGCGATTCGATGCGCCGGACAGGCCGTGATCGGGGTCGGGCATGGCGGCCTCCAAATCGTCCTGGTCGCCCCGGCCGGCACGTCTTGCGTGTGCCGATCCTCAGGCGCAATGCATACGTGAGTATCCATGCCCGTTATTCACGATGCACGTTAAGCGTGTCTGAAATCGATGGTTGCAAAGATCAGCGCCAATCGGACGAGCATCACAAGTATTCGTGCCGTCGAGCGGGCCGATCAATCAGGAACCGTTGTCTTGCGATCCCACCAAGGTTTGTGGCGTTGGTCCTAGGACTTCTCGCCGATCATCGAGTTGCGGCCGTCCGCGGTCATGCGTTGCCGGGGGCGGCAGCGTCCACGGCGAGGTGAACATGTCTGCCGCGATGTATTGCTTGGGCCAGGGCAGGCCCTTGTAGCCGAGCGCGCGGGCGGCGTGGCGGGTGTAGAAGGGGTCATAGAGATGGCCGCGCGCCATCATGCAGAGATCGGCCTCGCCGTTGTCGACGACGCGGTTCATCTCGTGCGGGCTCGCGAAGGCACCGACGGTGATGGTCGGAACGCCGACCTCGCGGCGGATGCGGGCGCTGAACGGGGTCTGGAACAATCCCGGCAGGCGCGGGCGCGGCTCGGCGGTGACGCTCCCGGTCGACACGTCGAGGATGTCGATCCCGGCCTTCTTGAGGAGCCGCGCGATCTCGACCGCATCGTCGATCGTCGTGCCGCCGTCGATCCAGTCAACCGCCGAGATGCGAACCGAGATCGGCTTCCGGTCCGGCCACACGGCGCGGACGGCGTGGAAGATCTCGATCGCGATCTGCATGCGGTTGATGAGCGAACCACCATACTCGTCGGTGCGGTGGTTGGTGAGCGGCGAGATGAAGCTCGACACCAGATAGCCGTGGGCGAAGTGGAGCTCGATGATGTCGAAGCCGGCCTCGTCGGCCATGCGGGCGGCCCGCACGAAGTCGTCGCGGAGCTGGGCGATGTCGGCCTTGGTCATCTCGCGCGGCGTTTGGCTGTGTGGCAGGAGCGGCAGCGGCGACGGCGCGACAAGCGGCCAGTTGCCGTCGTCGCGCGGCTCGTTGGAGGCCTCCCACATCTTCTTGGTCGAGCCCTTGCGCCCTGCATGGCTGAGCTGGATGCCGATCTTCGCGGCGGTCGTGTTGTGCACGAAGTCGACGATCCGTCGCCACGCCGGCACATGCGCGGGCTTGTAAATGCCGGCGCAGCCGTCGGTGATGCGCCCCTCGCGATCGACATCGGTCATCTCGGTGAAGACGAGGCCCGCGCCACCCATCGCGAAGCCGCCGAGATGGACGAGGTGGAAGTCGTTGGGCGTGCCGTCCTCGGCCGAGTACATGCACATCGGCGATACGGCGACGCGGTTGGGGACGGTGAGGCCGCGCAGTGAGAACGGCGTGAACATCGGCGGTGTCATCGGGGCCTCGCGCGTCGGGGTGCCGGGGGGCTCGGCTCAGAACTCTTCCATCAGCCGACCGAGGCCGCGCACCTGGTCCTGGATGCCGTTGGTGCGGAGCGCGTGCCAATAGGTCGTCGTGTTGATGCCGAGGACGGGCTTCCTGAGCCAGCGCTCCGCCTCTGCCGCGACGAAGGCCATCGGCAGATTGGCGCCGAACTGGACGATCGCCTCGACATCGGGGCCGTCGATCTCCTGCAGCGAGCGCCGCAGAACGTCCTCCGGCACGTGACCGATATTGACCGGGCTGTCGCAGCAGAGATGCTTCATCCGAACGACGTCGTAGCCGATTTCGGCGGCGTAGGCGCGGAGGTGCTTCTCCGCCGTCGGCTGATACGGCGTCAGCATCGCGATCCTGCCGCGGATGCCGAGCTTCTTGAGCGCGATGGGAAGCGCGTCCGCCGCCTGGGTGATGCCGATCGGCTTGCCGGCACGCTTGAGGATGCGCTGGTCGATCGCGCGCGCCGACTTGAGGCTGCCGCCCCAGATGCTCTCGGCCGAGATGCCGAGGATGATGTGGTCGGGGTGGCAGGTCATGACCCGGTCGATCGCCTCTTCGAGCGCGACGTCGATGCGCCGGATCAGCTCGTCGAAGTCGGCGTCGTTGCGGATCGGGTCGTCCGGAATGTGCATGCGCGCGATGTGGTTGGTGACGCCCTTGGGGCGCAGCATGTCGTAATTGGGCTGTACGATCGTGTTGGTCGACGGGGTCACGATCCCGAACTTCATCCGCCATCCCCAGGTGTCGACCATGTCGTTCCTCCCGTTCGATCTCGCGTGTCAGCGTCTTCCGGACAGGGTCCGGAGCCGGAAGCGCTGGATCTTGCCCGAGGCCGTCTTCGGCAGCTCGTCGACGAACTCGATCCAGCGCGGATATTTGAACGGCGCGAGGCGCGCGCGCACGAAGGTGACGAGGTCGGCCCGCAGCGTCTCGTCCGCCTGGCCCCCCGGCTTCAGGACCACGAAGCCCTTGGGCTTGATCAGCCCGTTCTCGTCCGGCGCGCCGATGACGGCGGCCTCCATCACGGCGGGATGGGCGGCGAGCGCGGATTCGACCTCGAACGGCGAGACCCAGATGCCGCCGACCTTGAGCATGTCGTCGTCGCGGCCGGAAAAGAAGTAGTAGCCGTCGGCATCGCGCCAGCACGTGTCGCCGGTGAAGAACCAGCCGCCTCGCATCTGCTGCGCGGTCTTCTCGGGCTTGTTCCAGTAGTAGGTCGCGACGCTCGCGCCGCGGATCGCGAACTGGCCGGGCTCGCCGGCGGGCACGTCGTTGAAGCTCTCGTCGCAGATGCGACCCTCGTAGCCGGCGACAATGCGCCCGGCCGAGCCGAGCCGCACCGAGCCCGGCAGGTTCGAGGTGTAGAGATGGAGCGCCTCGCTCGAGCCGATCGCATCGAGGAGCTCGAGGCCGGTGAGCCGCTTCCAGTCCTCGTAGACCGCCGGCGGCAACGCCTCGCCGGCCGAGACGCACCAGCGGAGCGAGGAAAGATCGGCCTTGTGGCCCTGCTCGAGCGCGGCGACCTGCATCGCATAGAGCGTAGGGATGCCGAAATAGACGGTCGGCTTTGACCAGGTGATGAGGTCGAGCGTGTTCTGCGCCGTCGGCCGATCCTCGAGGAGCACGATCGGCGCGCCCGTCCACAGCGGGAACGAGAGCGAGTTGCCGATGCCGTAGGCGAAGAAGAGCTTCGGCGGCGACAGCATCACGTCGTTCTCGCCGATGCCCGCGACGCGGACGGCGTAGAGCTCGGAGGTGTAGACCATGTCCTTGTGCTGGTGCACCGATGCCTTCGGCGCGCCCGTCGAACCTGAGGAGTAGAGCCAGAACATGTCGGACGCCGCGGTCGTTGCCGCCGGCGCGATCTCGTCCCGCTCGGCAGCGAGGAGCGCGTCCATCGCGATCCAGCCGGGCGGGCTCGCGTCGGCGCAGATGCGATGCTCGACCGCGCTCGCCGGGCTCGCGAGCGCGGGCTCGAGCTCGGGCAGAACGTCCTTCGAGGCGAGGACCACCTTTGCCTTCGAATCGCCCAGCATGTAGCTGTAGTTGGCGGCGCGGAGGAAATAGTTCACCGGCACCGCGATCGCGCCGAGCCGCACGGTGCCGAGAAAGCCGAAATAGAACGAGGGCGAATCCTTGCAGAAGAGCATCACCCGGTCACCCGGCCCGACGCCGAGCCGGCGGAGCGCGTTCGCCATCCGCGCCGCGCCGGCGGCGATCTCGCCGACCGTGAGCCTGCGGTCACGCCAGCGTGCGATGACCCGTCGGGCCCGGCCTTCCTCGAGATGCTTGTCGAGGAAGGGCACCGTGACGTTGAAGGTGTCGGCGAAGGTGAGCCTCGACAGCGGCTCTGAGCGATCGACGAGAACGGTATGCGCCTTCATCGGCTCTCCGCATCGAGGAGGGCGTAGGTCGAGCTCGCGCTCGCGACCACATCGCCGGTATCTGCGTTCTTGAGCACCATCTCGCCGAACACGAGCCGACGGCCGAAGCGAAGAATGCGCGTCTCGCAGTCGATGGTGCCGAGCGCGGGTCGCATGAAGTTCATGCCGAGCGAGACCGTCGCGACCGAGCGGAACCCATCATAGGAGGCGACCGCCATCACCATCGAGGTGTCGGCCAGCGCCATGAGCGACTGGCCGCTGACGACTCCGTTGGTGTGGACGATGCGCGCGTCGTGCGGCAGGCGGAGACGGACAAATCCCTTCTCGATCGCCTGGACCTTCATGCCGAGCACGTTGACCCAGGGCGCGGCCCGGGCCGCGAACCGCGCGTCCGCCTCGTCGATGGTCGGTGTCGTCATACTAGATACTCGCGCCTTTCGGCCCCGGCGCTCGTTATGCCGGCGCTCGTTGTGGTCCCCGACGCCATGCTTGACGGTAGCCTAGCGGTCCGAAAATATGCGGTCAATTCGCCCGGCCGCGCCGGCCGTTTCCCCCCGAGCATCGGAGAACCCGCATGACTGCGAGCAACCAGCGTCCCGTCCATATGCTCGCCATCTGCGGCAGCCTGCGGCGGAACTCGTACAATCGTGGGCTCCTGCGTGCCGCCCAGAAAGTGAAGCCCGAGGGCGTGACGATCGAGGAGTTCGATCTGATCGATATCCCGATGTTCAACCCCGACGCCTTCGACGCGACCGGCTTCCCCAAGGCGGTGCAGGACTTCCGGGCTCGGATCAAGGCGGCGGACGCGATCCTGATCGCGACACCCGAGTACAATTACTCGCTGCCGGGGGTGCTCAAGAACGCGATCGACTGGGCGTCGCGTCCACCCGAGCAGCCGTTCGCGAAGAAGCCGATCGCGATCATGGGCGCGACCCTGGGCGCATGGGGCACCACCCGCGCGCAGTATCACCTACGCCAGGTGTGCGTCTTCCTCGACATGCTGCCGATCAACAAGCCCGAGGTCCTGGTGCCGCTCGCGGCGCAGAAGTTCGACAAGGAGTCCAACCTGACCGACGAGGCGACGATGGGTTTCGTCCGCGATCTCGTCGTCAGTCTCGCGACCTGGACCAATCAGCTCCGCGCCGGCTGACGGCGGGCGGGCACCGGGACCACTGGTAACACCACCGGTAACAAGGGGTTAGCCTTGGCGCGCTAGAAGGGCGGGGCCGGGCGTCCCGTCCGCCCCCCATTGCAGCGCCTCCGAGACGATGGCGAACCTCGTGATGTTCCGACGCACGCTCGCCGAGCATGGTCCGCAGATGGTCCGTTTCGCGATCGTCGGCGTCATCAACACGGCGATCGATTTCGCGATATTCAGCGCCCTCCATTTCGGCGTCGGCTTCGGCATCGTCGCCGCCAACGTGCTTGCGTTCCTGGTCGCGGTCACCAACAGCTTCATCATGAACCGCGCCTGGACCTTCGCCGGCCGCAAGGGGAGCGGCCGCATCCGCTATCAGCTACCGATGTTCGTCGCCCTCAACACGGTCGGCCTCGTGCTCTCGACCGTGACGGTCCTCGCTCTGTCCGAGATGATGCAGGTCCTCGCCGCCAAGGTCTGCGCGATCGTCGTCGTGTTCCTGTGGAACTACGCGACCATCCAGCGCTTCGTCTACCGGGCCGACTGAGCGGCCCTTGCCGGCGCGCGCCGGGGCGGGCGAGAAAGGCGGCGATCAATCGACCCGCCGAGGGAGGCTCCATGACCGACATCACGCTCGTCGTCCCGCCGGGGATGCAGAACATCTATGACCAGAAGCGCTACGCGCCCGGCGTGCGGGTCGGCGATCTCCTGTTCGTGTCCGGCATGCTGGGGCGCGACGAAGCGCTTCGCGTCATCGCCGATCCCGAGGCCCAGTTCGCCCAGGTGTTCGAGAACACGCTCAAGGTGCTGCGGGCGGCGGGGGCGGATTTCTCCGACGTGGTCGAGTTCGTCGGCTATTTCACGCATCTGCAACGCGACTTCGCGCTGTTCCAGAGAGTGAAGGACCGCTACGTGACGAAGGACTTCCCGGCGCAGACGGCGATCGGTGTGACCGAGCTGTCGACGCCGGGTCTCCTGGTCGAGCTCAAATGCGTGGCGCGCCTACGCCGCTAGCGATCGGTCGGTCGCGTGACCGGAGGCGATGAGGGCGGCCCGCGTCCGGTTGGTGACGCCGAGCCGCTGCAGGATCGCCGTGATGTGGACCCGGACCGTCTTCTCGGATAGTCCGAGGGCGGTTGCGATCTCGGTGTTGGATTTGCCGAGACCGAGCTGGCCGAGCACCTCGCTCTGGCGCGGGGTGAGCCGGGCGAGGACATTGGAGGGCATGATCGGCGGTGCGCTGCCCTGGATCGCGGCGGCCGTCGCGGGCGGATCGAGGAGCTTGCGCGGCACATAGACATCGCCGTCGAGGACATGGCGCACGGCGCGGCAGAACTCGTCGACCGCGATCGACTTCGGAATGAACCCGGCCGCGCCGGCGTCGAGCGCGGCGAGCGCCTCGTGGCGCATCCCGCACGGGGCGGTCGCGTGTATCGGGGTTGCGGGGCATTGCGCCCGGAGCGTCCTGAGGCCGCCATGGCGCTCGACGCCCGTGATCGCAATATTGGCGATGATCAGGCCGACATCAGGTCGGTGGGCGACGTGCTGGATGGCCTGCTCGAGCGATGTGGCCCGTGCCACCTGGACGCCCGGCTCGAGGCAGGTGAGCGCCGTTTCGATACCAATCTGCCAGATCGAGTTGTCATCGATGACGAGGACGTGCATGCCGTCGCTCCTGTCCGACTATCAGCGTTTACGCGGCTATTGCTCGTGCATAATTTCGACTACCTACGCGGCCCCGGCGTAGACATTCGCCCCAACCGGGATACGCAACGGAACCAATCAATTGTCGCAAGATTTGCATCGATTGCTGAATGAATGGTCAATGCCTACCGTTGTGTGGAGGTTTCTCGCCTCCCCTGACGGGCGCGGCGTGGAAGATCCTGTTCGGGCTGCCGGCGGTCGCGGCGATTGCCCGGCCGGCCTGTCACGACAGCGCGCTATCCAGCCGGTGGCGATGGCGCTCGGCGTCGGCGCCTTGCCCTTAGAGGGCTCAGGCGGGGCCGCCGAGGACGCTCGCGATCTCGCGGCCGATCGACACGGTGTTGCGCGATGGCCTGATGGCGGCCCGCAAGCCGAGCGCGGGGTGCTTGAGGATCGCGATCTGCTTCTCGTTCGGCCCGCCGTCCTCGGCGCTCAACCGGTAGGCGTGGCTCCGGATGGCGTCGGCCATCGGCACGACGTGCTCGAACTTGGGCTCCTGCACGCGCGCATTGAGGTCGAGCGCGAGCTCGGTGATGCGCTCGAGCCGGGCCGCGAGCATGTAGCGCTCGCCGGAGGCCATCACGCGCGGCAGGTCATCGGCGATGTTGCCGAGCTCGACGGCGATGCTCTCGATCTTGCGCGCGCTGATGCTGCCGATGGCGACCTCGAGCTGGGCGCGGCCGGTTTCCTCGTCCCACTGGCCGAGGGCCTTGGCGCGCACCACGTTGGGCGGCCGGAACATCGGCGTGTCGAGCCCCGGCCGGGCCTGGGTTCGCCGGTCGGGGCCGACATAGTGCGGCGTGACCACGAAGAGCTTCCGCTTCTGGATGATCGACCAGACGCGGGCGAGGATCTGGTTCGGCGCGACCGGGGCGGCGAGCAGGAAATCGGTGCCGCAGTCGATGGCGCCGCGGACGACGTCGCCGGTCGCCTGCCAGGTCATGTAGATGACCGGGAGAAACGGGTCGAGCCCGACCTCGTGATGGCGGAGCGTCGCGATGAACTGGTTCACGTCGCCGCCGCGGAGATCGGCGTCGCAGATCAGGAGATCGGGCGGCGGGTTCGCGTAGAGGACGTCGGTCAGCTCATGGATGTCGGCCGTGTCGATCACGTGGCGGAAGCCGCAGTCGTTGAGCGCCATCTTGACGCTGTGGCGGACGAACGCGCGCGAGTCGGCGAGGACGATGCGGATATCCTGAAGCTTCAACTGCGCCACGCCGGCCGACCGTCGCGAGGGTTTCGGAGCATTTCGGGCAAAAGCTGGTATGGAACCGTGAAGGTTCGGTTAGGAGCCCCGGGCCGGCCGAGAAAATCGCGCGAGATAGGGCTTTCAACCCGGGGGCGGTCGGGTGATACTCGCCGGCGCATGCCCGCGGCGGTAGCGGTGCCGGTCTCTTGGAGGCTAAGGATGGATACGGGTACGGAGAGTTTTCGCGAATTGCCGATCAAGCAGATGGATCGTCGGACCTCGACGTCGGATGTCCTCGTCCATGCCGCGCGCCAGGCGCGCGATCGCCACTATGAGGACTATCTGATCATCGACGTCGATGCGCATCATTTCGAGTCCGAGTCCTGGAAGGAGGTCATCGACTACATCCAGGACCCGGTCATCAAGGACCTCGGCAAGAGCATGGAGCGGCTCGACGGGACCAATCCCGGCTCGCTCCTCAACGCCCAGCCGGGCCTCAACTTCCAGAACGTCGGCGGCCGCATCCCGCACTCGGGCGGCCTCCGCGGCGAGCCGATCGACGACAAGTCCGTGCACCGTGACGTCATCCTCGCCCGGCGGGCGATGGAGAATCTCGGCATCGACTACCAGGTGATCTTCCCGACGCCCATGCTCGGCCTCGGCCTGCACCCGCAGCCGAACCTCGAGATCGAGATCTCGTTCGCCTATAACCGCTGGCTCACCGAGCGCATCCTGTCCGGCGACGACCGGCTGACCGCCCTCATCTATCTGCCGATGTGCGATCCCGAGGCGGCGATGAAGACGGTCGAGGAGTTCGGCGACAAGAAGGGCGTCGTCGGCTTCAACATCACCTCGGTCCGGCACAAGCCGGTCCACTACAACCAGTACATGAAGCTCTATCGCGCCATCGAGGAGCGCGGGCTCACGCTCGGCTTCCACGCCGGCCCGACCTGGGAGGACGAGTGGACCTCGCAGCTCGACCGCTTCATCGGCATCCACGCGATCTCGTTCGTGCTGTGCAATCTCGTGCACATGACCAACTGGGTGCTGCACGGCCTGCCGGAGCGCTTCCCGAAGCTGCCGGTGATGTGGATCGAGAGCGGGCTCGCCTGGGTGCCGTTCATGATGCAGCGGCTGGACAACGAGTATCTGATGCGGAGCTCCGAGGCGCCACTCCTCAAGCGGCTTCCGAGCGAGTACATGCGCGAGATGTACTACACCTCGCAGCCGATCGAGCGCACCAACATGAAGCTCCTGCAGTCGACCTTCGAGGCGATCAAGGCCGATACGCAGCTTCTCTATGCGTCCGACTGGCCGCACTGGGACTTCGATGCGCCCTCGACCATCATGGACATCCCGTTCCTGACCGAGCAGGCCAAGCGCAACATCCTCGGCCTCAACGCCAACCGGCTGTTCAAGCTCGACCTGCCGAAGGAAAAGAAGAAGTTCGCCGCCGAGTAGAGCGCCGACGCCATAACGAGAGGGCCGGCGACCAATGGTCGCCGGCCCTTCGCTTTTGATCCCTTCGCTTTTGATCCGTTCGCTCTTGAGCCGTACGCTTTTGGTCCGTCGCGGTCAGCCCGCGGCGACGGCGAGGGCGACGGCGGTCATCCCGATGCCGGCGGCGAGGCTGGAGCGGACGAAGATCGAGTGAAGACCACGCGGCCTGTATTTCATGACGCCTTTCTCCCAGTGGCTGGTCTAGCTGTCGCTGGCGGCGCCGATCAGAGCGCGCCCGATAGGCGTGAGGTGGTATCCCCGCCGAGCCAGGCAAGAGACAGGACGGAGAGATCGACGGAGCCATCATGACGCGTCTCGCCCTCTCGCTCGCCTGCGGTCCCTATGACCGGACCGAGGCGCTCCGCCTCGGTGTCGTCCAGGTCGAGGGCGTCGATCTCACCTATGTGCCGATCCAGTCGCCGCCCGAGATCTTCGCGCGCATGGTCAAGGCGCACGCGTTCGATGCGGCGGAGATGTCCACCGCACATTATCTGACGCTCAAGGCGCGCGGCCCGTTCCCCTATGTCGCGATCCCGGTCTTCCCGTCGCGGCTCTTCCGCCACGGGTTCATCTTCGTCAACCGCCGATCCGGCATCCGCGCGCCCAACGACCTCGAGGGCCGCCGCATCGGCGTCCAGGAGTATCGCCAGACCGCGGCGGTCTGGATCCGGGGCATACTCGCCGACGAATACGGGGTCTCGTTCGCGAATGTGCACTGGGTCGAGGGTGGGGTCGATGCGCCGCGCCGCACCGACGACGACATGGATCTCCGCCCGCTGGTCCCGGTCGCGCTGACGCGGGCCGGCGAGGGCGAGACGCTCAACGGCCTCCTCGCCGCGGGCCGCATCGATGCGCTGATCGGCGCCCGGCGGCCGTCATCGCTCGGCAGCGTGCCCGACGTCGTCCGCCTGTTCGAGGACTATCGCGCGGTCGAGCGCAGCTATTTCATCCGCACCGGCATCTACCCGATCATGCATACGATTGTGCTGCGCGAGGACCTCCTCGCACGCCAACCGTGGCTCGCCGAGAGCCTCTTCAAGGCGTTCGTCGCGGCGAAGTCGTGGGCGCTTCGCGAGATGCGCTTCAGCGGCGCGCAGCGCTTCATGCTGCCGTGGATGTTCCACGAGATCGACGAGATCGACCGCCTGTTCGGCGGCGATCCCTGGCCCTACGGGATCGAGCCGAACCGCAAGACGCTCGAGACCCTGATGCGCTATCTCGCCGATCAGCGTTTCGTCGAGCGCGTGGTCCCGATCGACCCGTTGTTCGCGCCCATCGTCGGCTGGGAGGAATAGCGCGCGCGCATTGCCGGACCGCCGTGCGCGACCTACATCGCATTCCATGGACAGTCGGAAGCGCGATCGCGATGCCCGTCTCGGGACGGAGGAGGCCCCCGGTCTCGCCGCGTTGTGCGGCCTCGCCTCGCGATTCAATCTTCGTTAACCGGGGGTTTAAGTCGCCCTTAACACGACCTAGCTATTGAGGAGATGTTCGCGACTTCTCCCTCGTCGCGTTCAATGCGCGCCGCACCAGGGGCTTACTCCCACCTATGCCTCCCTGTACCCTGTTGCGACTGGCGGAGCCTTACAGTAGCGCAACTTTGGCTCCGTCGATTTTTTGATGACAGCACGGTTTCGATAGAGGCGCAAGACGCCGCCGTATCGCGTTGCCGATGCCGGCGCGTTCGGTCATGCTCGTGCCGTCGCGCTAGGTGCGGCGGGTGACGGCGGCGGGAGCGCCATGGCGAACGGTCGGGTTCTCGGCATCGGCGGCGTCTTCTCCAAGAGCCCGGCGCCGGCGGCGCGCGCCGATTGGTATCGCCGCGTCCTCGGCCTCGATCCGGAGCCGGGCGGCGCGGTTGTGTTCACGGCCTATGATCTCGCCGACCGCGTCGGCGCCATGCAGATCCTCGCGCCCTTTCCCGCGGACACCGACTATTTCGCGCCGTCGACCGCGCCGTTCATGATCAATCTCGTCGTCGACGATCTCGCCGCCATGCTGGCGCGCGCGGCCGCGGCCGGCGTCGTGCCGGTCTGGCGCGACGACGACGGCCCGCAGGGACGCTTTGCGCATTTGATCGACCCGGACGGAATCAAGATCGAGCTGTGGGAGCCGCGCGGGCTCTGAGCCGATGGATCTCTCCGGTTTCGCGGGCACGCTCCTTCTCAATCCGCGTCACGCGCCCGAGCGCCTCGCGATCGACCGTGACGCCGGCGCGCGGGCGCGGGCGACGATCGCGTCCTGGCCGGGCTACACGCCGACGCCCGTCACCGATCTCACCCGGCTCGCCCAGACGCTCGGGGTCGGGCGCCTCGCCTACAAGGACGAAGGCGGGCGCTTCGGCCTCGGCAGCTTCAAGGCGCTCGGCGGCGCCTATGGTGTCTTCCGCGTCGTCGCGCGCAGGGTCGCGACCGAGACCGGACAGGAGCCGACCGTCGCGGCGCTTCTCGACGGACGCCACCGCGAACGTGTTGCCGCTCTCACGGTCTCGACCGCGACCGACGGCAACCACGGCCGCTCGGTCGCCTGGGGCGCATCGTTGTTCGGCTGCCGCGCGGTGATCTACATCCCGCATGATTGCAGCCCCGGCCGCGCCGCGGCGATCGCGCACTACGGCGCCGCGGTGGTCCGCACTGACGGCGGCTACGATGCGACGGTGCGGCGCTGCGCCGCCGATGCGTCTCGCGAGGGCCGCATCCTCGTCGCCGATACCGCGTGGCCGGGCTACACCGAGATCCCGGGCTGGGTGACGGACGGCTATACGCTGATGGTCGCCGAGGCGCTCGCCGCGATCGGCGGGCCGCCGAGCCATGTCTTCGTCCAGGGCGGCGTCGGCGCGCTCGCCGCCGCGCTCGCCGGGCACCTGATCGAGTGCGCCGGTCCGGGCGCGGTACGCGTGGTCGTGGTCGAGCCCGACGGCGCGGCCTGCCTTCACGCGAGCGCCGCCGCCGGCCGCCCGACCGCCGCGCGCGCACCCGTCCACAGCGTCATGGCGGGGCTCAATTGCGGCGAGGTCTCGACGCTCGCCTGGGACGTCCTCGACCGCGCCGCGTTCGCGTTCATGACGGTGCCCGATGATGTGACCGCGCCGACGATGCGGCTTCTCGCCGACCACCGGCCGCCGATCGTCGCGGGCGAGTCCGCGATCGCCGGGCTCGCCGGCGCGATCGTGGCGGCGCGCGATCCGGCGATGCGGGCGGCGCTTCAACTTTCGGAGCGGAGCGCTATCTTGCTGTTCGGGACCGAGCGGGATACCGATCCCGCGATCTACACGGAAATGGTCGGCCGCAGCGCGCCCGAGGTCCTTGAGGGGAGTGGGAGAGGCCATGGCTGACCGGATCAAGATCACGCTCGCCGCCGGATCGGGCGTCACGTTCGGGGTCGACGACATTTCCTGCGCCACCGCGACGACCCATGGATTCTGGGAGCGCGAAGGCCTCGACGTCACCTGGATCCCGCGCCACGGCGGCGTCCAGGCGCTCGCCGCGGTGCTCGACGGCTCGGCCGATGTCTCCTATGGCGGGCTCGGACCGGTCCTCCATGCGCGCGCGAGCGGAAAGCCGGTCCGCATCGTCGTCTCGATGGCGCGCGGCCTCGCCCAGAACCTCGTCGTCCAGAAGCGCATCGCGACGCCGGCCGCGCTCGCCAGCGTGAGCTGGGCGCTCGACGGCTTCGGCGCTTTGAGCCACCACCTCGCGCGCCTCGTCCTCAAGTCCCTCGGCATCGACGAGAAGACGATCCGCTGGGAGGCGGTCGGCCCGCCGCCCGAGCGCATCGAGCGGCTTCTCGCCGATACGATCGATGCCTCGCAGATCCGGGTCGAGGAGGCGATCTCCTTGAGCCGGGCGCATCCCGAGCGGCTCCGCACGCTCCTCGGGTTCTCCGATCTGAAGCGGCTCGTCCCGGTTCAGCCGCACGGCGTGCTGGCGACCACGGAGGCCTTCGAGAAGGCGAATCCGGAGGCGCTCCGCCGGCTCGCGCGCGGCATGATGCGTGCCTCGCGCGCGCTCCATGACGAACGCGCCGTGTTCGAGACCGCGATCGCGCGCCATGTCACCATCGCGCTGACGCCCGAGGTTGTCCGCTCGATCTGGCAGCAGGAGCACGACACCGGCGGCTTCGCGGTCAACGGCGAGCTCACGCGGAAGCACTGGGCGGAGCAGATGCGGCTCTATTTCGAGCTCAATCCCGAGCTCCGCCGCGTCACGCGCGCGGAGGTGATCGCGGACGGCTTCGTCGCCGATGCGCTCGCGCGGATCGGCACCCATCCGGCGCCGTTCGACCAGCCGGGAACCTGATCGCCGTCCGGCGGGGTCGTCGCTAGCGCGCGACGAGCGCGCGGCGGAGCACCTTGCCGACCGGGCTCTTCGGCAGCTCGGCGGTGAACTCGACCACGTGCGGCACCTTGTAGGGTGCGATGCGGGCGCGGAGAGTCGCCCGGATGTCCTCGCCGAGCGCGGCATCGGCCCGCGCGCCGGCGCGTGCGACGACGACGGCGCGGATGCGGTTGCCGATCTCCTGGTCTGGCAGCGGCACGATGCAGGCCTCGACCACGGCCGGGTGCTCGCGGAGCGCGTTCTCGATCTCGTAGGGCGAGATGAAGATGCCGCGGCTCTTGAAGCAGTCGTCGGAGCGGCCGGCGATCCAGAAATAGCCGTCGCCGTCGCGGCTCGCGAGATCGCCAGTGTGATACCAGCCGTCGTGCACGACCTCCGCGGTCTTCTCAGGATCCTTGTGGTAGCCGAGGAAGAAGCCCGGATTGTCCGACGCGATCAGGAGGTGGCCGATCTCGCCCGGCGCGGCTGGACGATAGCCGTCGTCGAGCACCTCGACGCGGATGCCGGGCAGCGGCACGCCGATCGAGCCCGGCCGCACCGGCTGACGCGGCCCCTGGCCGAGCACCATCTGCATCTCGGAGATGCCGTAATGCTCCCAGACGTCGCAGCCGATCCGTCGCTTCCATTCGGCGAAGGTCGCGGCCTCGAGCGCCTCGCCGGTCGCGTTGCAGCCGCGGAGCGAGGAGAGATCGAAGCGCTTCTCGACGCCGTCGATCGCGAGCACGCGGCGATAGACGGTCGCGACCGAGTAGAGGACGCTCACGCGGTGGCGCTCGATCGCCTCCAGGATGCGCTCGGGCTGCATGCGGCCCTCGAGCACGACGCCGGTAACGCCGTTCCGGAGCGGAAAAAGGACGTTGTGACCGAGGGCGGAGATGAAGCTCCACTCGCCGGTCGCGAGCGCGACATCGCCCGGCATGGTCGGGATGCGGAGCCGGTTCGCATCGCCGAGCGCGATGATCCAGCGGTGGGCGTGGACGATCCCCTTGGGCCGGCCGGTGGTGCCTGAGGTGTAGACCAGGAACGCGGGCTCATGCGCGCCCGTGTCGACGGCGGCGAGCGGGGCGGCGTCGGCCGCGGCGATCAGGCCCTCGAAGTCGGTCTCGCCCGCGACCGCGCCGCGCGCGACGATCAGCCCGAGCGGCAGGCGGTCGCGGCGGTCACGCAGCGGGGCCGCGATCTCGCCCAGCGTGATCGCCGCCTTGGCCTCGCTGTGGCCGAGGACGTAGTCGACCTCGCTCGGCCTGAGGAGCGAGTTCTGCAGCACCGGAAGTGCCCCGATCTTGATCAGCGCGAGGAAGGCGACGGGAAACTCGGGGCAGTTCGAGAGCCGGATCAGGACCGGCGTGCCGCGTCCGATGCCGCGGCCGCCGAGCGCGCGGGCGAGCGCGTTGACGCGCCCGGCGAGTGCATCATAGGTGATCGGCCCGGTCGCGGTCGCGAAGGCGACGCGCGGGCCGGCGCCGGACGCGAGCGAGCGGTCGAGCACCTCGGCCGCGAGGTTGAGCCGCGGCGGGATCTCGCGATAGCCCTCGGGCGGCGCGACGGCGCTACTTGTCATCGCCGAAAGGCCAGTTCTCGTAATAGGGGCCGCGATAGTCGGCCTTGCGCTTGCCGAGGAAGGCGCGGATGCCCTCGTGGCAGTCCTTGGTCCGCGTGATCTCCATGATCGCCTCGAGCTCGCGCCGCCAGCCTTCCTCGCTGCGGTTGGTGTTCCAGTACATCTTCACGAGCTCCTTGGCGTAGCGGACCGAGAGATAGGGGTTGGAGGCGATCTGGCCCGCCATGGCCATCACCTCGGCCATCAGCTTGTCGTGCGGCACGACGCGCTCGACGAGCCCGATGCGCTCGGCCTCGGCGGCATCGATGATCCGCCCGGTCAGGATCAGCTCGAGCGCCTTGCCGATGCCGACGAGCTTGGGGAGGTTTCGCGCGCCGCCGGATTCGGGGAGGAATCCGGCCGGAACCGCGACCTCGCCGAGCCGCGCCCGATCGGAGGCGATGCGGAGGTCGCAGAGCGTGCACATCTCGAGCCCGATGCCGACCGCCGGGCCGTTGATCGCCGCGATCGTTACCGGCGGCAGGTCCTCGAGCTTCTTGAACGCCCGCTGCAGGACGGCGTGGCGGAGGTCGTTGAAGAAATAGCCGGCGAGCTCCTTGTAGGCGCCGAAATTGCCGAAGTCGAAGTCCTCGTCGCCGGCCCCGACCGGCCCCGCCTCGGTCTTGAGGTCGCCGCCGGCCGAGAAGCCGCGGCCCTCGCCGGTCAGGATCACGACCTTGAGCGCGGCGTTGTGCCGGATCTCGTCGCACAGGATGTCGAGCTCGACCCGCATCCGCACGTCGACGGCGTTCAACGCCTCGGGCCGGCACATCGTGATGACGCCGATGCACTTTTCATCGGGGCGGTTCGGGTTGCCGAGAACCTCCCACTTGAGGGCCTTGTAGTTCATGGCGGTCTCCGTGATGTCCGGGATGTCCGGGATTCCGGTCGGTCGTCTCAGGTTCCGACATAAAGCGGCGCGGCGATGCCGCGGAGCGCCGCGATCACGCTGAGCGCGGTGATGCGCCCGGTCGAGGCGTGCTCGGTCGGCACGTTCTCGATCGTCATCGTGAAGCGGGCGCTGTCGGCCTCGACCGCGATTATGTGCGTGTTGCGCGTGAGCGTCGGGTCGGCCCAGATCTCGAGCCGCGTCGCGTCAGGCCCGATCCCGGCGAGCCCGAGCGCGGCGGCGACGTTGACATTGGCCGGGAAGCCGCGCGCGCCGTCGCGCGCCGATCCTTCGAACAGCTTCTTCGGCGCCGTGAGACCGGCGAGCGAGATATTGTGCTCAGCGAGATAAGGCGCGCCCTCGAGCCCGGCCGGGGGCTTCCGCGTGATCATGCGGACCTCGTGGATCGTGCCCTCGGCGGCGGCCTTGACGGCGTCGAGCCCGAGGAGCGCGCCGGTCGCGAGATGGATGCGCCCGCCGGCGCGGCGCGCGCGGTCGACGAGATCCCAGTGGTCGAGGAGACCGGCCGCGCTCACGGTGAGGAGGACCTTGCCGGCCGCGAGCACCGGCACGGCGATCGCGACGAAGGCCGCGCGCGGCACCGCCTCGGCGATGACATCGCAGCGCTCGGCGAGCGCCTCGGCGCTGACCAGCGGCACCGCCCGTCCGAGGTCGGTCGCCATCAGCGCGCGCGCCTTGTCGACGCTCCGCGTGCATACGGCCTCGAGCTCGAGCCCCTCGATCCCCTTGTCGAGCGCCCTCGCCACGACCCGGCCAATGGTGCCGTAGCCGGCGACCCCCACCTTCACGTCGCGTCTCCCGTCTGTCGGACCCATGGATTGCCCGTATCGCCCGGTCCGTGACAAGCGAAAATGATCGCCCTTGCGCCGCCGTTGGACGCAAGGCACCTGTTTGGAAACCGGAGGAGACGGGCCTTGTTGTTCCTGCTCATGCTGACCGGCGTCGAACCGGAGCCCTGGGTCGCGGGATTCCGCCGCGCGCTGCCGGAGTTGGAGATCCGCGTGTGGCCCGACCCCGGTCCGCCGGAGGCCGTCGCCTACGCGCTCCTCTGGCTGCAGCCCCATGGTCTGCTCGGCCGGTTCACCGGGCTCAAGGCGGTGTTCTCGTTCGGCGCCGGGGTCGACCGGATCCTCGCCGACCCCTCGATCCGGCCCGACATCCCGATCGTCCGCCTGATCGATCCCGGGCTCACGACCGGCATGGTGGAATACGTGGTGCACCGCGTGCTCCACTACCACCGCCGCATCCCGGACTACGAGGCGATGCAGCGCCGGCACGACTGGCGCGAGCTCGAGCAGCCTTTGCCGGAGGATCGCACGATCGGGTTCCTCGGGCTCGGCGTCCTCGGCACCGCCTGCGCGCAGGCGCTGGCCGGGCTCGGCTTCGACGTCGCCGGCTGGAGCCGGACGCCGAAGCGCCTTCCCGGCATCGAGTGCCTGCACGGCGAGACGGGCTTCGATGCGCTGCTCGCGCGGAGCGATATCGTCGTCGCGCTCCTGCCCTCGACCGCCGAGACGCGCGGCATACTCGGCGCGCGCGCCTTCGCCCGGATGAAGCAAGGCGCGCGCTTCATCAATGTCGGTCGCGGCTCGCTCGTCGTTGACGACGATCTCCTCGCCGCGCTCGATCGCGGCCATCTGGCGGGCGCGACGCTCGATGTGTTCCAGGTCGAGCCGCTCGCGGCCGACCATCGCTTCTGGAGCCATCCCTTGGTGTCGGTGACCCCGCATGTCGCGGCCTACAGCCAGCCCAAGACGGTGGTTCGCACCGTCTCCGAGCAGATCCGGGGCTTCGAGGCGGGCCGCGGCCTCCCCCACGTCGTCGACCGGGCGCGGGGCTACTGAGGGGGCGCCCTGCGGCGGGCGGTCGCAGGGGGGCAGGGCGGGTCGGCTTTCGTCGACGCGGGCCGGCGCGTAGGATCGCGGCACGCCCACCCGGAGGACTGCCCGTGGCCAAGCTCACCCTCGATCAGGCCGACCGGATCATCGCCGCCGCCCTCGCGAAGGCGGCCGAGCTCAAGCTCAACCCGCTCACGATCGCCGTCCTCGACGACGGCGCGCACCTCAAGGCGTTCAAGCGCCAGGACGGGCCCGGCGCGCCGCTCCGGCCCTTCGTGGCCCAGGGCAAGGCCTGGGGTGCCCTCGGGATGGGGGTTTCCTCGCGCGCCATCGAGAGCCGCCTGAAGGAGCGGCCGCACTTCCTCGGCGCCCTGATCGAGGCTTCGCAGGGCCGGGTGATCCCGGTGGCGGGCGGTGTCCTGATCCGCGATCCCGCCTCCCACGAGGTCGTCGGCGCGGTCGGCGTCTCGGGCGATACCTCCGACAATGACGAGGCGGTCGCGATCGCCGGCATCGTGGCCGCCGGTCTCAAGACCGATGCCTGATCGGGACCGGACGGGCGCACGCGTCATGGACGGAGCGGCGATCGCGTTGCGCCGGCGCGATGTCCGGGTCATGGGCCTGGTCGGCTTCGCCCATTTCTTCAGCCATTTCTTCCAACTCGCGCTGCCGCCGCTCTTTCCGTTCATCTACGCCGACGCCGGGTTCAACTACACCCAGCTCGGCGTCGTGATGACGCTCTTCTATGTCGCCTCCGCCGGCGCCATGACCTTCGCCGGCGTCCTCGTCGATCGGATCGGCGCCCGCAATACGCTGTTGGCCGGCCTCGTGCTCGAGGCGGCCGCGATCGGGCTCTGCGGCATCACGAGCAATTACGGGGTCCTCTGCCTCCTCGGCGTGCTCGGCGGGATCGGCAACAGCGTGTTCCATCCGGCCGACTATTCGATCCTCTCCAACACCATCAGCGAACAGCGGATGGCGCGCGCCTATAGCGTGCACAATTTCACCGGCTTCCTCGGCTATGCGGCGGCGCCGACGACGATGGTCGCGCTCGCGACGACGGTCGGGTGGCGGACGGCGGCGATCGTCGCGAGCCTCCTCGTCATCCCGATGGTGGTCGCGGTCGCCCTGAAGGGGAACGATTTCCGCGATTTGGCCGATGTCCGCCGCGCGACCGGGGCGACCGGGCCGCAGCCGACGATGCTGCAGCTCGTCGCCCAGCCGGCCGTCCTTCTCTGCTTTGTCTTCTTCGCGCTCCTCGCCGGGGCGACGATCGGGCTCCAGTCCTTCACCGGGGCCGCGCTCAACGAGGCGATGCAGACACCGCTCGTCATTGGCAATGCGGCGCTCACGGTCTATCTCCTCAGCGCACCGGTCGGCGTCCTCGTCGGCGGCGCCATCACCGACCGCTACAAGCGGCCCGATCTCGTTGCCGTCTTCGGCTATGGCATCGCCGCCGTCCTTCTCGTCCTCCTCGCGCTCGTCCGCCCGCCCGACTGGATGCTGTGGCCGTGGCTCGCGGTCGGCGGGTTCTGCGTCGGCCTCGTGTTTCCGGCCCGCGACATCATGGTGCGCGCGATCACGCCGCCCGGCTCGAGCGGCAAGGTATTCGGCTTCGTCTATGCCGGCATGGATGTCGGCTCGGCGGTCTCGCCGGTCTTTCTCGGCTGGCTGATGGACAACGGCGAGCCCCGCCTCGTGTTCGTCTCGATCGCCGTCCTCACCGTGCTCGGCCTCGCCTGCCTGCTCGCCTCGCGCCGCTATGAGACGCGGGCCCGCGTCGCGCCGGCCGAGTAGCCGGTTGCCGCCGGAGCGCCGGTGAACATCGTCTTCTTCGTCCTGGTGGCGGCGGGCTTCCTCGTCGCCGGCTGGCGCCAGATCGGGTGGAAAGCGCCGGCCGACGCCGGGGCGAGCCTCGCCGTGTCGCCGATGCAGGCGCTGTCGAGCGGGCTCGTCGAGGCGGCGGGCGCGGCGGTGACCCTCTCGATCGGGCTCGTCGGCATCATGGCGCTCTTCCTCGGCCTCGTTCGCGTCGCCGAGGAAGGCGGGCTTCTCCGCATGCTCGCCCGGCTGATACGGCCCCTCATGGTGCGCGCCTTCCCCGAGGTGCCACCCGATCATCCCGCGATGGGCGCGATGATCCTCAACATGGCCGCCAATGTCGTCGGGATAGGCAATGCCGCGACCCCGTTCGGCATTCGGGCCATGCAGGAGCTCGATCGGCTCAACCCGCACAAGGGCACGGCGAGCGACGCGATGGTCCTCTTCCTCGCCATCAACACCGCGAGCGTGACCCTGATCCCGACCAGCGTCATCGTGCTGCGTGCCGCATCCGGCTCGGTCGATCCAGCCGGGATCATCGGGACGACGCTGTTCGCGACGATCTGCTCGACCGCCGTCGCGATCCTCGCGGTGAAGCTCTTGCGGCCGTTGTTCCCGCTCGGGCCCGCGACGCCCGGCGAACCGGCCGAGGCCCCGGCGCCGGCACCGGCGGCGGCGGATGCCGCGCGCGATCTGTCGGCGGCCGGCCCCGGCTATTCGCGCGCGGTCTCGATCGCCGCCTTCGGCGCG
>VGEU01000016.1 GCA_016869145.1 Alphaproteobacteria bacterium
CGATCGCGGCGACACTCGCCTGGGCCTTCCTCGGCATCGTCGTCGTCGTCGTCGCCGGCGGGATCGTCCTCTTCCGCGATCACGTGGTCGCGGCGCTCCCGGCGGCGGCACCGATCTATGCCGCGGTCGGGCTGATGGAGGACCCGCATGCCGGGCTCGAGCTCCGCCGCGTGACCTCGCGCGAAATCTCGCGCAACGGCGCGCGCGTCCTGATGGTCGAGGGCGAGGTCGCCAACAACACCGCCAAGCAACGCGAGGTGCCGCGGATGCGCGGGCGGCTGTTCGACGAGCGTGACGGCGAGCTCCGCAACTGGACCTTCTCGGTGCCCGACCCACGGCTGTCGCCGGGTGAGAACACGCGGTTCCTGACCGAGCTCGAGAACCCGCCCGCCGGCGCCGTCCGCCTCACGATCCTGTTCGACGCTCCCTGAGGGTGCGCCGCACGGTGGCCGAGGCGCCGACGATCGTTCCCCTCCATTCCGCCGGCGAGATCGCCGCCCGCATCGATGCGCTGGCCGTCGAGATCGCGGCGACCGCGCCGCGCGATCTCCTCGTCGTCGTGGTGCTCAAGGGGAGCTTCGTCTTCGCCGCCGATCTCCTGCGCGCGCTCGAACGCGCAGGCCTCAGCCCGACGGTCGATTTCCTGACGCTCGCAAGCTACGGCACGGGCACGCGCTCGACCGGCACCGTGACGCTCGCGCGCGACCTCGCCGAGGACGTCGCCGGCCGCCACGTCCTTCTCGTCGACGACATCCTCGATTCGGGCCGCACGCTCCTGTTCGCGCGCGAGCTCCTCCTCGGGCGCGGCGCCGCCTCCGTCCGGAGCTGTCTCCTCCTCGCCAAGGAAGGCCGCCGCGAGGTCGCGATCGAGGCCGATCATGTCGGCTTCACCATCGGCGATCTCTTCGTCGTCGGCTACGGGCTCGACCTCGCGCATCGCTTCCGCGGCCTGCCCTATATCGGCGTCGTGACGGCGACGGCGCGCGCCGACCGTTAACCGCTCGGCAACCAGTCCTCTTCACACTCCGCGCCCGTTGGGAGAACCGGGATCGAACCGTGGCCAGCATCCTGATCGCCGAAGACGACAATGCCGTCCGCGAGTTCGTGTCGCGCGCGCTCCGTCAGGAGGGGCACGAGGTCGTGGCCGTCGGCGACGGCCTGCAGGCGCTCGGCGCGCTGGAGACCCAGACCTTCGATCTCGTCCTCGCCGACATCGTGATGCCGCAGCTCGACGGGATCGCGCTCGCGCTCAAGGTGGCGCGCGACTGGCCCGACACGCCGGTCCTCCTGATGACCGGCTACTCCGCCGAGCGTCAGCGCGCGCACAATCTCGAGGCGCTGATCTGCGACGTGCTGCCGAAGCCGTTCTCGCTCAAGGAAGTGTGCGCGGCGGCTAATCGCGTCCTCGCCTCGCGCGCGCGGGCCTCGCGGCTCAACTGAGGGCGCCCGCTCGGCGCCCAACGGCCGCGGCGGTCAGAACCGGTTGAGCAGCCGGTCGATATAGTCGAGCTCGAGCTGCGGGCGGAAGCGCTGGCCGGCGCGCCGGCGCAGCTCCTCGAGGATCCGCTGCGCGCGCTGGATGTCTCCCTCGTCGGGGATCTGGACGTCGTTGGTATCCATCTCGCCCTGGTTGGGGAGATAGCGGCCGAGCGGATCGCGCTTGCCCTGCAGCGGGTTGAACTGGCCCTGGAAGCCGAAGCCCTGCTGCTGGCCCATCTGCTCCATCATCTGCTGCATCATGCCCTGGCCGAGCTGGCGCAGCTGGTCGAGCGCCTGGCCCTGCGGCCCGACCGCATCGCCCGGCTGGCCGCGCTCGAGCGCGCGGAGCGCATCGCCCATGGCGCGATCGGCGCCCTCCATGGCGCGGTTCATGTCGCCCGGCATGTTGCCCATCTGGCTCATCATCTCGCGCAGCTGGCGCAGCATGTCCTGGATCGAGCGCTGCTCACCGGCGCCCTGTTGGCCTTCGCCTTGCTGGCCCTGCTGGCCCTGCTGGCCGCGCGACTGGCGGAAGGTCTGATCCATGAGCTGCTGCTGGCGGCGCATCATCTCCTGGAGCTGGCGCATCGCCTGGTTCTGCTGGCCGGCGCCTTGCGGCATCGGCATGAGCCGCGCGTTCCGCATCATCTCCATGAGGTTGCGCAGCTGCGACAGCATCTCGCGCGCGGCGTCGCGGGCGCCGGCGCGCATCATCTCGCGCATCTGGTCGAACATGCGCTGAATGTCCTGCGGGTCGAGGACCTGCATGTTCGGATCCATCGGCATCTGCTGGAATGCCTCGGGGTTCTGGCGCATCTGCTCGGCGAGCGCCTCGAGGAAGCGGTTCATCGCCTCCTGCAATTCGCGCATGAGCCGCTCGAGCTCGGCATCGGGCGCGCCCTCGGCGAGCGCCCGCCTCAACGCCTCCTCGGCGCGCCTGAGCTCGCGCTCGACGAGCGACAGCCGGCCGTCCTCGACCCGGAGCGCGGTGTCCCACAGGAGATCGCGCACCGGCGCGATCGCGCTCGGCTCGCGCTCGAAGATGAGCCGCGAGCGCGCCATGACGAGGGCGAGGAAGACGACCGTGTCGTGGTCGAACGCGCCGGGCCGGCGGGCGATCTCCTCGATCGCGTCGGCGATCTGCGACCGCCGCTCGGGCTCGGTGGTGAGCTTCTTGCGCTCGGCGACGATCGCGCGCGCGACGGGGTGGCGGAACTCGCGCTCGGGGAGCGTGAGCGCGATCTCCTCGCTGGTGCCGGTCTGGCCGATGGCATCGGTCGCGACGAGCTTCATGACGACGGCGAGCCCGGCCCAGGGATGCGGCGCGAGGTCCTGGAACGTCGTCTCCTTGGCGCGCCGGGCCTGGAGCGCGGGCAGCGGCAGCGCGAGCTCCAGCACCTCCTTGCCGATCACCGCGCCGCCCTCGTAGCTCCGTCGGATCTCGGCCTTGGCCTGGACGACGCCGTAGTCGTCGCCGGCGGTGTATTGGAGAACGAGCGCGGCGGTCGGCGTCGCCTCGGGCTTCTCGGCGAAGGCGATCGTCGGCGGGTTGTCGGGCGTCACCGCGATCGGCCACTCGGCGAGGCGGCGCCCGTTCTGCTCGACGGCGAGCCGGCTGCCGGTCTCGATCCGCGCCTCGATCCGCGCGTTGGCGGGATCGGGGCGCTCGAAGACCGTCTTCGCATCGCCGACGATGAGCGTGGGCGTGGCGCGCTCGCCGCCGCTGATGCCGCCGACCTGCGCGGTGACGATGCTCCCGATCGGGACCGCGATTGGCTTGCCCGGCTCGACGGCCTTGGGGAAGATCGGCGCGATCGCGGTGTATTGCGGGGGCGTGATCCAGACCTCGAGGCTCGGCGGCACGGCCTCGGCGATCCAGCCGAGATCGGGCTTGAAGGCGCGGGCGAAGCGGTCGCCGGCATCGCTCCAGCCGACCGCGACACCGACGGCGAGGAGAAGGACGACGATCGCGCGGAGGCTCCGCGGGTCGCGGCGGGGGAGACCGGGCGACGGCGTGCCGACCCGGAGGCGGGCGACCGTCTCGGCCATCCGGCGCCGGTGTGCCTCCCAGAGCGCGCGCGAATCGGGGTTGTCGGCGCCGGCGGCGAGCGAATCGTCGAGCGCGGCGAGCGGGCGATGGGCGAGGCCGCTCGCGACCTCAAGCCGGCGCCGCGCCCCGGTCGCATCGGGCCAGGCGAAGCGGCGGAGCAGGGTCCAGAGCGCGGCGCCGAGCGCGGCGGCGAAGACGGCGAGCAGGGCGGCGTGGAGCCAGCCCGGCAGACGCGGCAGGACATCGAACAGCGCGGCGACGGCGAAGAGGCCAGTGGCGGCGAGCGCCGGCCACAAGGCCGGCCACAGCCGCTCCCAGGCGATCGCGAGGCGGGCGAGGCCGAGCCGGCGGCCGAGGCTCCGCGCCACCCGCTCCGTGCCGTCCTTGTCCCGGGCTTTGTCCCGGGCTTTGTCCCGGGCTTTGTCACGAGATCCTAACGGGTCTTGCATGACGCGGACTCCGCCGACGAAACGCTATGGTCCGAGCCAGTCCGGCATGCGGTCAAGGCCCAGCATCGATTCATAGGTAGGGCGCGGACGCACCACCGCGTAGTGGCCGCCCTTGACCAGAACCTCGGGCACCAGCGGCCGGCTATTATACTCGGAAGCCATGACCGCCCCGTAAGCGCCCGCCGACCGGATCACCAGGAGCGCGCCCGCCGCGACCGGCGGCAGCACGTGCTGGGCGGCGAAGAGATCGCCCGTCTCGCATACCGGGCCGACCACGTCGACCGGGTCGAGCGGCGCCCCGGGGGCAGGGGCGAGGACCGGGTCGATGCCGTGATAGGCGTCATAGAGGGTCGGCCGGATCAGGTCGTTCATCGCCGCATCGACGATCACGAAGCGCTGCGACACGCCGTCCTTGACGTAGAGGACGCGGGTCAGAAGGACGCCCGCGTTGCCGACCAGGAAGCGGCCCGGCTCGAAGACCAGCCGGCAGCCGAGGCCGTCGGCCGCCTCGCGCGCGATCGCGGCATAGAGGGCGAGGTCGGGCAGCGGCTCGTCGCGGTAGGTGATGCCGATGCCGCCGCCGAAATCGAGCCGGTCGATCGGATGGCCGCCGTTCCGGAGCGCACGCGCGAGCGTGCCCACGACGTCGAAGGCGGCGCGGAACGGCGCCACGTCGAGGAGCTGCGAGCCGATGTGGACGGCGAGCCCGCGGACGGCGAGGCCGGGCAGCGCGGCGCCGCGGCGGAACACGTCGGCCGCGTGCGCGAGGTCGATGCCGAACTTGTTCTCCTTGCGTCCGGTCGTGATCTTGGCGTGCGAGCCGGCGTCGACGTCGGGGTTGATGCGGAGCGCGACGGTCGCAACGAGGCCGAGCCGCGTCGCGATCCGCGACAGCGCGATCATCTCGGGCTCGGATTCGACGTTGAACTGGCCGATGCCGGCGCGGAGCGCGAATTCCATCTCGGCCTCGGTCTTGCCGATGCCGGAGAAGATGATCTTCGACGCCGGAACCCCGGCCGCGAGCGCACGGCGAAGCTCGCCCTCGGACACCACGTCGGCGCCGGCGCCGCGGCGGGCGAAGGTGCGGATCACGGCGAGATTGGAGTTCGCCTTGACGGCATAGCAGACGAGCGCGTCGAGCCCGGCGAGCGCGCCGACGAGCGCGTCGTACTGCGCCTCCATCGCGCTCGTGGCATAGACGTAGACGGGCGTCCCGACCTCGGCCGCGATGCGGGCGAGGGCGACGTCCTCGGCGTGGAGCGCGCCCTCCCGGTAGGTGAACGCCGTCATCGCGGATATTGCCGCGGGAAGTCGCTCTTCTGTCCGGGTGGCGGCTCGAGATCGGCCTTCTTGCCGCAGGCGGCGGCGGTGCCGGTGAGCGCGAGGAGCGCGAGGACCAGAACGAGATGGCGCATGATCTCCGCCCTCCGGCCTAGAGGAAACGACGGCGCGCCCGGCGGCACGCGGCGCGGACGCGGACGGGCGCGGTGCCGCCCTCGCTCACCCGGCTCGCGACCGCGCGCTCGACGGTCAGCACGCGAAAGACGTCGCGCGTGATGCCGGGCTCGACCCGTTGCATCTCGGCGAGCGGCAGCCGGGCGAGATCGACGCCCCGCTCCTCGGCGAGCCGGACCAGCGTGCCGGTGACGTGGTGCGCCTTGCGGAACGGCATGGCGAGGACGCGCACCAGCCAGTCGGCGAGATCGGTCGCGGTGACGAAGCCGACATCGGCGGCCGCGCGGAGGCGGGCGGCGTCGACCGTGAGCGCCGACACCATGCCGGTCATCGCCGCGATCGCGATCGCGATCGTGTCGGCGGCGTCGAACACCGGCTCCTTGTCCTCCTGCATGTCCTTGGAATAGGTGAGCGGCAGGCCCTTGATCACGGTGAGAAGGCCCAGAAGCGCGCCGAGGACGCGCCCGGTCTTGCCGCGCACCAGCTCGGCCGCGTCGGGGTTCTTCTTCTGCGGCATGATCGAGGAGCCGGTGGTGAACGAATCCGGCAGCCCCACGAAGCCGAACTGCGGCGTGCACCAGAGGACGAGCTCCTCGGCGAGCCGCGATAGGTGCACCGCCGCGATCGCGCTCGCCGACAGGAACTCGAGCGCGAAGTCGCGGTCGGAGACGGCATCGAGCGAGTTCGCCGCCGGGCGGTCGAAGCCGAGCGCGGCGGCGGTCCGCCGGCGGTCGATCGGGAACGAGGTGCCGGCGAGCGCGGCGGCGCCGAGCGGGCATTCGTTGAGGCGCCGGCGCGCATCGGCGAAGCGGCCGCGGTCGCGCCCGATCATCTCGACATAGGCGAGGAAATGGTGGCCGAGCGTGACCGGCTGCGCCGGCTGGAGGTGGGTGAAGCCCGGCATCACGGTCGCCGCGTGGCGCTCGGCCTTCTCGATCAGCGCGCGCTGCAGATCGCGGAGCGCGGCGTCGGTCGCATCGATCGCATCGCGCACCCAGAGGCGGACATCGGTCGCGACCTGGTCGTTCCGCGAGCGCGCGGTGTGGAGCCGGCCGGCCGCCGGGCCGATCAGCTCGGCGAGCCGGGCCTCGACGTTGAGGTGGATATCCTCGAGCTCGGTCTTGAAAACGAAGCGGTCGCGCTCGATCTCCTCGAGCACGCGGTCGAGCCCGGCGGCGATCGCCGCGCCGTCCTTGCGCGCGATGATCTTCTGGCCGACGAGCATGGCGCAATGCGCCTTGGACGCGGTGATGTCCTGACGGTAGAGCCGCTTGTCAAACGCGATCGACGCATTGATCTTCTCCATCAGCCGGTCGGGGCCGGCGGCGAAGCGGCCGCCCCACATCGGGTTGATCGAGCGCGTCGTCTTGCGCGAGGACCGGGGCTTCGAGGTCATGGGGTTGGGTGGGCCGTGATGGCGGCGACGATGAGACGGCCTGGCATCGCATGGGTCCTGGCGGCGTGTGCCCTGGTATGGGCCATCTCGCCGGTGAGATCAAGCGCAGCCGGCGGCGCCGACGCGGGCTTCGACCGGTGGACCGCGACCACCGAGAATCGCCCGGCGCCGACGCCCGCGATGCGCGATGCGCACGGCGCCGAGACGACGCTCGCGGCCTATCGCGGCCGTCTCGTGCTGGTCAATTTCTGGGCGACGTGGTGCGCGCCCTGCATCCGCGAGATGCCGGCGCTCGATGCCCTGCAGCGGACCATCGGAAGCGACGGCTTCGTCGTCCTCGGCGTGTCGCAGGACCGCAATGGCTGGCCGGTGATGCAACCCTTTCTCGATCGGCTCGCGCTCCGCTCGATGACGATTCTGCACGATCCGGGCGGCGCGCTCGGGCGCGCGGTCGTGCTCAAGGGCTTGCCGACGACGATCCTCTATGGCCGCGACGGGATCGAGATCGGCCGCCTCGTCGGCGACGCGACGTGGGACGGTCCGGCGGCGGTGGCGCTCATCCGGAAACATCTCGGGCCGTGACGATGCGGATCGCGATCGTCGGCGCGGGCGCGATCGGGTGCTTCTGCGGCGGCAAGCTCGCCGCATCCGGCGCCGATGTCCGCTTCCTCGCGCGCGGCGCGATGCTCGAGGCGCTCCGCGACCGCGGGCTCCGCATCGAGAGCGCGACCGGCGATGTCGTCCTGCCGCGCGTCGTCGCCGACGAGGCGGCCGCCCTCGGCCCGGTCGATGCCGTGCTGTTCGCCGTCAAGCGCTATGACACCGCCGCCGCCGCCGCGGCGGCCCGTCCGCTCCTCGGCGCCGCGACGCCCGTCGTCACGCTCCAGAACGGGATCGGCGCCGCCGAGGCGATCGAAGCCGTCGTCGGTCCCGGCCACGCGGTCGGCGGCACCGCCTACATGGCGGTCGCGGCCGGGCTCGCGGCCTCGGTCGCGCCCGACATCGCGCGCGTCCTGTGGCGGAAATTCGTGCTGCTGTCGGGCACCAGCGCGATGACCGCGTTGACGCGCCGGCCGATCGGCGTGGTGCGCGGCGATCCCGCGCTCCGCCGTGTTCTTCACGCCGCGATCGCCGAGACCGCCGCCGTCGCCATCGCGCGCGGCATCGGCCTTACCGACGGGATCGTCTCCGAGACGCTCGCCGCGATCGATGCGATGGCGCCCGACATGAAGGCGTCCCAGCTCGTCGATCTCGAGCGCGGCCGGCGGCTCGAGCTCGACTATCTGTCGGGCGCGATCGTCGCGATGGGCGAGGCGGCGGGCGTGCCGACGCCGGTGCATGCGACGGTCTATGCCGCGCTCCGGCCGTTCCGCGACGGCGGTGAGCCTTGACCGGATCGTCGAGATAGAAGAACCCTCCGACGCGGCGCCGGCGAAGCGGCGGCGATCACGGGCGGGCGAGCACCGTGATCACGCCGCCGACGTCGGCACCGGCCTCGGTGCGGAGCACCGCGTCGCTCACCGAGTGGACGGCGAAGCCGGCCGCCGCCGCGGTCGCGGCGACATAGGCGCGGGCGTGCGCGTAGCGTCCCTCGGGGAGGAGCCGCCAGCCCGTTCCCTCGTCGCGCTCGGCGGAGAAGGCGAGGAACCCGCCCGGGCGCAACGCGGCGAAGGCGGCGGCGAAGACCGGCGCGAGATCGCCGAAATAGACAATCACGTCGCAGGCGACGATCACGTCGTAGCGCGCCGGACGGTCGCGGAGGAGGGCGATCAGCTCGGCGACCTCGAGCGCGTCATAGAGGCCCTTGGCACGCGCCGCCGCGATCATCCGGGGCGACAGGTCGATGCCGTCGAGCCTTCGCGCGAGGCTTCGGAGAAAAGGTGCCGCGAGCCCGGTGCCGCAGCCGGCATCGATCACATCGCACGGCGTCGCCCGGTCGCCGCGGGCGGCGCGCACGGTGGCGGCGACGAGCTCGGGCGCGCGATAGCGGAGCCGGCCGACGAGATGCTGGTCGAAGGTCGCGGCATACTGGTCGAACAGCGCCGTGACGACCGAATCGGGCGTGCGCGCCGGCACCGCGCCGTCGCCGATGCCGGCGAGGAAATAGCCGGCGGCCTCGTTGCCATCGATCGCGAAGCTCTGCCGCGCCGCGGCGGCGGCACCGTCGTCATCGCCCTGCATGCGGAGCGCGCCGGCGAGGCGGAGGTGGAGGGCCGCATCGCGCGGATCGGCGGCGAGCGCGCGGCGCGTGTCGGCGATGGTCGCGGCGAGAAAGGCCTGGAGCTTGGTGTCGCCAGCGGGTGGCCGAGCGGGCGTTGCAGCGGGCGTCCCAGCGGGACTTGCCGTCTTCGCGGGCGGCGCGACGATCGCGGGCGTCTTCTGTCCGGTGATGCCGAGGAGGGTCGCGGCGAGTCCCGCCGGGCGCGGCGGCTTCCCGGGCGTCTCGCCCGCCATGCCTCAGCGCGTCGGCACCGGCTGCGGGCCGGAATAGTCGTAGAAGCCGCGACCGGTCTTGCGTCCGAGCCAGCCGGCCTCGACGTATTTCACGAGGAGCGGGCAGGGGCGATATTTCGAATCGGCGAGGCCCTCGTAGAGCACCTGCATCACCGAGAGCGCGGTATCTAGGCCGATGAAGTCGGCGAGCTCGAGCGGACCCATCGGGTGGTTGGCGCCGAGCTTCATCGACGTGTCGATCGCGACCACCGTGCCGACGCCCTCGTAAAGCGTGTAGACCGCCTCGTTGATCATCGGCAGGAGGATGCGGTTGACGATGAAGGCGGGGAAGTCCTCCGAGATCACCGGCGTCTTGCCGAGCTTGAAGGTGAGCTCGCGCAGCGTCTCGAAGGTGTTCTCGTCGGTCGCGATGCCCTTGATCAGCTCGACGAGCTGCATCGCCGGCACCGGGTTCATGAAATGCATGCCCATGAACTGGCCGGGACGGTCGGTCGTCGCCGCGAGGCGGGTGATTGAGATCGAGGACGTGTTGGTCGCGACGATCGCGCGCGGCTTGAGCTCGGGCACGAGCTTCTTGAAGATCTCGCGCTTCACCGTCTCGTTCTCGGTCGCCGCCTCGATCACGAGATCGCAGTCGACGAATTGCTGGTAGCCGAGACCGGTCTCGATGTTGGCGAGCGCGCGCTCCCGCTCCTCGGTCGTGATCCGCTTGCGCGAGATCTGGCGGTCGAGGTTCTGGCCGATGCGCTCGATCGACTTGTCGAGCGAGTCCTGGCTCACGTCGGCGAGCCGCACCTTGACACCGGCGAGCGCGCAGACATGGGCGATGCCGCTCCCCATCTGGCCGGCGCCGATCACGCCGACGCGACGGATCGATTCGGCGCGCGGGAGTTCGAAGGTGCCGCCCGTTACGGGACGCAGGACGGCGGCTGGCTGGCTCATGGCGTACGCTTTCCTTTGTGTCGGGCCAGGTGTCGCGGGCGTGGTGAGACGGGCCTTGTGTATCGGGCTCAGCGCGGGCGGATGCCCTGCTTGTCGAGTTCGGCGGCGAGTTCGGGGACCGCCTTGAACAGATTGGCGACGAGGCCGTAGTCGGCGACCTGGAAGATCGGCGCCTCCTCGTCCTTGTTGATGGCGACGATGACCTTGCTGTCCTTCATGCCGGCGAGATGCTGGATCGCGCCGGAGATGCCGACCGCGAGATAGAGCTCGGGCGCCACGACCTTGCCGGTCTGGCCGACCTGGAAGTCGTTCGATTTGAAGCCGGCATCGACGGCCGCGCGCGAGGCGCCGATCGCGGCGCCGAGGCGGTCGGCGACCGCCTCGAGGATCTTGAAGTTGTCCCCGCTCTGCATGCCGCGGCCGCCCGAGACGATGACCCGGGCGCTCGTGAGCTCGGGCCGCTCCGACTTGGTGAGCGCGTGCTCGACGAATGTCGAGAGCCCCGGATCGGCCGGCGCGGCGATCGCCTCGATCGGCGCCGCATTGCCCTTCGCCTCGGCCTTGGGGAAGGCGGTCGAGCGGACCGTCATCACCTTGACCGCGTCCTTCGACTGCACGGTCGCGAGCGCGTTGCCGGCATAGATCGGGCGGACGAAGGTGTCCTCGCCGACGACGGCGACGATCTCGGAGATCTGCTGCACGTCGAGGAGGGCGGCGACGCGCGGCATGATGTTCTTGCCGACCGTCGTCGCCGCCATCAGGACGTGCGGGTGGCTCCTGGCGAGCGCGACGACGAGGGGCGCCACGGATTCGGCGAGCATGACCGCGAAGCGTGCGTCGTCGGCGACGAGCACCTTGTCGACGCCGACGAGACCGGCCGCCTCGACGGCGACCGGCTTGCAGTTGTGCCCGGCGACGAGGACGGTGACGCCGCCCGGGATCCTGGTCGCGGCGACGATCGCGTGCAGCGTCGCGGACTTGAGCGCGGTGTTGTCGTGGTCGGCGACGACGAGGGCGGCCATCAGATCACTCCCGCCTCGTCGCGGAGCTTCTGCACGAGCTCGGCAATGTCGGCGACCTTGCGGCCGCCGGTGCGTGGCGGCGGCTCATCGACCTTGAGCGTGACGAGGCGCGGCGTGATGTCGACGCCGAGCGCCTCGGGCGTGAGCGCCTCGATCGGCTTCTTCTTGGCCTTCATGATGTTGGGAAGGGACGCATAGCGCGGCTCGTTGAGGCGGAGGTCGGTGGTGACCACCGCCGGCATCTTGAGCGCGACCGTCTCGAGCCCGCCGTCGACCTCGCGCGTGACCGTGACCGAGGCGCCGTTCGGCGCGATCTTCGAGGCGAAGGTGCCCTGCGCCCAGCCGAGAAGGCCGGCGAGCATCTGCCCGGTCTGGTTCGAATCGTCGTCGATCGCCTGCTTGCCGAGAATGACCAGGTCGGGCTTCTCCTTGGCGACGATCGCCGCGAGGAGCTTCGCCACCGCGAGCGGCTGCAACTCCTTGTCGGTCGTGACGTGGATGCCGCGGTCGATGCCCATCGCGAGCGCGGTGCGGATGGTCTCCTGGCAGGCCTGGATGCCGAGCGAGATCGCGATCGTCTCGGTCGCCGTGCCGGCCTCCTGGAGGCGGACCGCCGCCTCGACCCCGATCTCGTCGAACGGGTTCATGGACATCTTAACGTTGGCGGTCTCGACGCCCGTCCGGTCGGCCTTGACCCGGACCTTGACGTTCGGGTCGACGACCCGCTTGACCGCGACCAGTACCTTCATACCGCACCTGCGGAAGTTTTTTGGACGTTCAACGGCCGTGGCCCGGCCGGGCCGAAAACCCGTGCCGGGTCGCGGTCTTTTCGCAGGTGCACACTATGCGCGCTGCAATGCACCTGTCAACGTCCGGTGGTATTCTGGTCGATGCCGGTACGGCTAGCGTTTGAGGACCAGGAACGCGATCCCGATCAGCCCGATGGCGATCAGCTGCATCAGGACCCGGAGCCGCATCAGCCGGTTGCCGTATTTGCGGTTGAACTCGCCACCCCGCAGCATCGCGATGATGCCGACCGCGAGCACCGCGAGCGTCGCTACGACGGCGACGATGACCAGGATCGGCAGCACTTTCTCCATGCCGGCACTATAGGCCGAACGAGGGCCGCCCGACAGGGCGCACCGCCGCCGCCGCCGCGGCCATCACCGCCACCGCCGCCACGGCCTTAACGATCGGTTTACCAAGCGCTGCCGCGATCTGCCATTCACCCCGACCGCCGTCTCGGTGTAGGGTTCGAGGCTTTCTGGTTGGTGTTCGCGGCCGCGGCAACGGGGTCGTCCGCGGGATCGTCCGCTGCGCCGCAATCGGGGGAGAATTCGCTGTGATCATGTCGCGCCTTGCCGTTCCGACGCTCGCGCTCGCGGGCCTCGCGCTCGCCGGCTGCATGTCGGAGACCACGATGGGCACCAACCAGGGGCCGGTGACCGGCGCCGCCGGGCCCAGCGGGGCGCAGGGCGCCTCGGCGCAGCTCGAACGCTGCGACCGCGCGCTCGGCACCATCGCCCTCGTCGAGGGCCAGGACCCGGTCCTCGCCCAGCGCCTCGCCGGCTCCCTCGTCCGCACCACCGGCAACGCCGCCGGCGAGTGGTGGGAGGTCGAATCGGGCGAGTTCATGGGCTGGGTCTCCTCGCGCAGCCTGCGCCCGAACTGAGCGCAGGCTCCGGAACGCGCGGCTCTCCGGCATCGGGGGCCGCGCGTTTTCCTGTCCCGCCCGAGCGGGGATCGCCGGTGTCGTTTCTCGACCGCATCGCGGAGTGCAACCGCCACGATCTCGCGGGTTTCGTGCGGTTCGTCGTCGCCGGGACGCCGGTCGGCTGGGTGAAGCGGTCGTTCGCCGCGCGGCTCACGGGCTTCCCCGACGTCTTCACCGTCGATGACGAGACCGTCGCCATCTCGCCTCTCCTCGCGACCTATGAGGCGCGCACCCGCGCGGTCGCCGACGCGCTCCGCGGCTTCGCCGCCGACGGCACGATCAAGGGCTGGCGCGGCGAGCTCTATCCGGTCGGTGCGGGCTTCCACGGACCTCATCTCCTCGCCATGGAACGCACCGCGATCCCGTTCTTCGGCGTGCGCGCCTATGGCGTCCACGTCAACGGCTTCGTCCGCCGCGCCACCGGCCTCGAGATGTGGATTGGCCGGCGCGCCGTCGACAAGCCGACCTTTCCCGGCATGCTCGACAATTTCGTCGCCGGCGGCCAGCCGGTCGGCATCGGCCTCCTCGACAACGTGATCAAGGAGGCGGACGAGGAGGCCGGCGTTCCCGCCGCGCTCGCCCGCCAGGCGCGCCCGATCGGGCTCGTCTCCTACTGCCAGGAGACCGCCGACGGCCTCAAGCCCGATGTCCTGTTCAACTTCGACCTCGAGCTACCCGACGATTTCGCGCCGATCAATCGCGACGGCGAGATCGCTGCGTTCCATCGCTGGCCGGTCGAGCGGGTGATGGCGATCACCGAGACGACGCGCAAGTTCAAGTTCAACTGCAACCTCGTCAACATCGACTTCTTCGTCCGCCACGGGCTGATCCCGCCCGACCATCCCGACTATGTCGAGATCGTGCGCGGCCTGCACGGCTAGGGACCGACGACGATGCCGCGACCGACCGTGCTCACCGCGCCGCGTCTCGCTGCGGCGATCGCCGAGCTCACCGCGCGCGATGCCGATCTCCGCCGCGTCGTCACCGCGTTCGGCGCGCCGCCGATGTGGCGCCGCGACGGCGGCTTCGCGACGCTCGTCCTCCTGATCCTCGAGCAGCAGGTCTCACTCGCCTCGGCGCGTGCGACGTTCGAGAAGCTCGCCCAGCGCGCCGGGACGCTCGCGCCCGCCCGCGTGCTCGCGCTCGATGACGCCGAATTCCGCGCCGCCGGTGTCAGCCGGCAGAAGACCGCCTATGTTCGGGCCCTCGCGGAAGCCGTCGCGGCCGGCACGCTCGACGTCGACAGCCTGCCGCGCCTTTCCGACGAGGCGGTGCGCGCTGCGCTCGTCGCGATCAAGGGCATCGGGCCGTGGACGGTCGATGTCTATCTCCTGATGGTGCTGCGCCGCCCCGACGTGTGGCCGAGCCGCGATCTCGCGCTCGCGGTCGCGGCGCACGAGGTCAAGGGGCTCCGGGCGCGCCCGGCGATCGAGGAGCTCGATGCGCTCGGCGAGGCGTGGCGGCCGTGGCGCGCCGTCGCCGCCCGCATCCTCTGGCACCACTACCTCAATACGGTGCGCCAGCGGCGCGCCGCGCGATAGGCCTCGTCCTATTCGGGTATGTATTAACCACAAATCAATCAAAGGTTGTGAAATCGCTTTACGGCGGGCGCAGGCCACGGCAAATTTGGAGAACATTTAACGAACATTTGCCACGATTGCGCGAGGAGGAATTGATCATGGCGACCCCGCGCGCCGGTCTTGTCCCGAGGTCCGGCAATCCGCTGATCGACGGCGTGCTTTCCGGCGCGGCGTGGAACACGGCCGCGAGCAACGTGATCACGTGGGGCACGGCCGACATCTACGGGTTCGGCATGTTCTGGCCGAGCCCGTCGACCGCCGCGGCGGTGATCGACTATGGCCTCCGCGAGATCGAGAAGGTCGCCAATCTCGACTTCGTCTATGTCGGCCACTACGCCGATCCGACGTTCTCGGCCGGCGACATCACGTTCACGATCGCCGACACCAGCCTGATCGTCGCCGCGTTCGGTCTGCCCTTCGCCGGTCTCGCGGTTTTTCCCAGCGTCGTCGCGGGCAACCAGTTCCTCGCCGCCCTCGGCCTCACGCGCGCGCAATATCCGCAGCCCGAGGGCGATGTCCTGATCAACCGGGACATCCCGACCTTCAACACGCCGGTGTCGGGCACCGAGGCGTTCGCGACCGGTCTGCACGAGCTCGGCCACGCGCTCGGGCTCAAGCACCCGCACGATTCGGGCGGCCTCGGCCCCTATCCGACCTTCGCCCAGCTCGGTCTCAAGGCCATCGACTACGACATCTACACGGTGATGAGCTACAACGAGCTCAACAACACGTGGCCGTTCGCCGGTCATCCGGCGACGCCGATGCCGATCGACATCCTGGCGCTTCAATATCTCTACGGCGCCAACACCAGGACCGCGACCGGCAACGACACCTATTTCCTGCAGGACGACGGCGTGTTCCGCACCGTGTGGGACGCGGGCGGCACCGACACGTTCGACGCCTCCTGGTTCGCGGCGCCGAACGGTCTCCGCATCGATCTCCGCGAGGGCGCGATGACATTCGTGACGTCGGTCTCGGGGACGGCGATCGCGTTCAACACCGTGATCGAGAACGCGGTCGGGACGATCGGCCCGGATGTCATCATCGGCAACAGGGCGGCGAACCGGATCGAGGGCGGGCCGGGCAACGACCACATCGACGGCGGCGCCGGCACCGACACCGCGGTCTATGTCGGCGGGCGCAACGAGTTCGTCGTCACGGTGCAGGGCAATGCCGTCCTGGTGCGCGACACGGCGGCGCTCTTCAACCAGGGCACCGACACGCTGTTCAACATCGAGTTCCTGCAGTTCACCGACACCACGGTTTCGGTCGGGCTCGAGACCGGCGGCGCCGTCGGCGTCGGCCAGCCGGTGACGGGCGGCCTCGGCGCGGGCGCCGCGGCTCCGGTCTACCGTTTCTACAACACCCACACCGGCGTCCACTTCTACACCGGCTCGACGCAGGAAAGAGACACCGTCATCGCGACGCTGCCGCACTTCAACTACGAAGGTGCTGCCTTCGCCATCCCGGCCGCCGCCCCGTCCGACGTGATCCCGGTCTATCGCTTCTACAACACCGCGAAGGGCGTCCACTTCTATACGGCATCGGCCTCCGAACGCGACCACATCGTCGCGAGCACGAACGATCCGTTCCTCGCCGCATTCGCGCTTGAGGGCGTCGGGCTGTACGGCTTCTCGGCGCCGGGCGCCGATACGACGCCGCTCCACCGCTTCTACAACGATCTCACCGGCACGCATTTCTACACCGCGAGCGAAGCCGAGCGCGCCGGCATCGTCGCCAACCCGAGCGGCAATCCGTTCCTCGCCCATATGCACTACGAGGGCGTCGCGTTCTAGGTGCACGCGGTCTGATCGCGGCGGCCGATTACGCTGGATCGCGGCGCGCGAACGGGCGATGAATAGCGGATCGTCCGTCCAGACGCCGCGAGGCCCACGCCATGCCCGACACGCTTTCCGGCCCGTCGCTCGCACCCGCCTCGGGCGGCGCGGCGCGGAGCCTCGTGATCCTCCTCCACGGCGTCGGCGCCGATGGTGACGACCTGATCGGGCTCGCACCCTATTTCGCCCGCGCGCTCCCGGACGCGCGCTTCGTTGCGCCGAACGCGCCCGATCGCTGCGAGTTCTCGCCGTCCGGCTATCAGTGGTTCTCGATCCAGACGCCCGATCCGGCGGCGCGGCTCGCCGGCGCGCGGCGCGCGGCGGCGCTCCTCGACCGCTTCATCGACACCGAGCTCGCGCGCGCCGGCCTCGCCGAGGACCGGCTCGCCCTCGTCGGCTTCTCGCAGGGCACGATGATGTCGCTCTTCGTCGCGCCGCGCCGGGCGCGCGCGGTCGCGGGCGTCCTCGGCTATTCGGGCCGGCTCGATTCGCCCGATGCGCTCGCCGCCGAGGCGCGGAGCCGCCCGCCGGTCGTCCTCGTCCACGGCACCGAGGACGAGCTCCTGCCGGTCCGGCTGATGGCCGAGGCGGCGCGCGGGCTCGAGGCGGCGGGGCTCGCGGTCACCACCCACGCGCGGCCCGGCCTCGGCCACGGGATCGACCCGGAAGGGGTCGCGATCGGCACCGCCTTCCTCGCCAAGGTGCTCGGATCCCAGGCCCCCGAACGGGGCCAAAGCGCCTGATATCCTGAAATTAATTGCGCCTCGCCGGGACTTCCTGTAGGAGCGTCGCAGCGAGGATCGACGCCTTGGGAACGCTGCCTGACTCGCCCGCGTTGGTGCTGAACGCCGACTTCCGGCCGCTCAGCTATTTCCCCCTGTCGCTATGGCCGTGGCAGGAGACGATCAAGGCGGTCTTTCTCGACCGCGTGAACATCGTCTCGGAATATGACCGCGAGGTGCACTCGCCGTCGTTCTCGATGCGCATTCCGTCCGTCATCGCGCTCAAGACCTACGTCCCGGTGCCGCGCCGGCCGGCGCTGACCCGGTTCAACGTGTTCCTGCGCGACCGCTTCTCCTGCCAGTATTGCGGCGATCCGTTCCCGGCCGCCGATCTCACCTTCGACCACGTCGTGCCGCGCTCGCGTGGCGGGCGCACCGGCTGGCACAACGTGGTCACCGCCTGCTCGGGCTGCAACCTGACCAAGGGCGCGAGCCTGCCGCATGAATGCGGCATGTATCCGCGCCGCAACCCGTCCGAGCCGACCAACCGGCAGCTGCAGGAGAACGGGCGTCGCTTCCCGCCCAACTATCTGCACGAGAGTTGGCGCGACTATCTCTACTGGGACACCGTCCTCGAGCCGTCGTGACCGCGGCGCCGCCCGGCGGCGAGAGCCCGATCCATCTGGCCGGTTCCTGCTCTACACTCGGCGATCGGAACCGCGGCAGGAGGACGTCATGGCGAGGCGCACCGTATCGGCGGGCAAGCCCTATGAGGACAAGCAGCGCCACAGCCCCGGCGTGATCGCCGACGGCCGCGTGCTCCACACCTCGGGCATGGTCTCGCGCGATGCGGCCGGCAACCTCGTCGGCGCCGGCGACATGGTGGCGCAGGTCAAGCAGGTCTTCGCCAATCTCGACGACGTGTTCAAGGCGGCCGGCACCGACGCCTCGAGGGTTGTCAAATACACGATCTTCGTCACCGACATCGATGCGTTCCAGAAGGCGCGTGGCGCGGTCGATCATTTCTTCGCCGCCAAGCCGGCCTCGACGCTCCTCCAGATCTCGCAGCTCGCCGATCCGCGCTTCCTCGTCGAGGTCGAGGCGATCGTCGCCCTCGACTGACCGGCGACCCGCATGCGTTTCGGATTCTGGCCCGCCGTCTACGGCAACTGGCTGCCGTCCGATCAGGCGGCGGAGAACGACGCCTCCTTCGCGCACGCCGCGGCGGCGACTGCGGCGGCCGAGCGTGCCGGCTTCGCGACCATGCTGATCGCCGAGCATTTCATCAACCCCAACGGTGAGGGGCGCGACCAGCTCGATGCGTGGACGACCGCCGCCGCGCTCGCCGCGACGACGACGCGGATCGAGATCATCGCCGCTGTCAAGCCCGGGCTCCGCGCGCCGGGCGTGATCGCCAAGATGGGGGCCAACATCGACCGCATCTCGGGCGGACGCTTCGCGATCAATCTGGTCTCGGCCTGGTGGCCGCCCGAATACGCGATGCTCGGCGCCGAGGTACTCGACCACGACGACCGCTATGCGCGCGCGCGCGAATATCTCGAGGTGATCCGCGGCCTGTGGACGACCGAGCGCTTCGCCTATGACGGGCGCTATTATCGGATCGCCGGCGCGACCATCGCGCCGCGGCCGGTGCAGCGCCCGCATCCGCCGATCTATGTCGGGGGCGAATCCGAGGCCGGCCGCGCGCTCGGCGCCGCGGTCGCCGACATCTTCCTGATCAACGGCCGGCCGATCGCCGAGCTCGCGTCGATCATCGCCGACATGCGGGCGCGCGCCGGCGCCCGCGGCCGCACGCTCCGCTTCGGGACCACGGCCTTCGTGGTCTGCCGCGACAGCGAAGCCGTCGCGGCGGCCGAGTTCGAGCGGCTCGCCGATCTCCGCCGGCTCGACGTCAAGGGCGCCGACCCGGCCGTCGAGATGATGAAGCACGCCCCGCTCGAGGGCCGCCGGCTCGGCACCAATGGCGGCTCGCGCGCCGGGCTGATCGGAACCCCGGCCGCGATCGCCGAGCGCATCCGTGCGCTCGAGGCCATCGGCATCGAGACGCTCCTCCTCCAGTTCCACCCGCTGGTGCCCGAGCTCGAGCGCTTCGCGGCCGAGGTCTTGCCCCGGCTCCGCTGACCGGCGGGCCTCCCCGCCCCGGCGCGGGCCGTGCTATCGTCGCCGGCCGGACAACAAGGTGGGGCCGATGGCGAGCGTCGCACGCACGATCACGGGATCGCATTGGGGCGTCTATGGCGCGGTGGTGCGCGACGGCCGGCTGGTCGCGACCGAGCCGTTCCCGAAGGACACCGATCCCTCGGCGCTGATCGGCGCCATGCCGGGCGTCGTCTACGACCGGACCCGGATCGCCCAGCCGATGGTGCGCGCGGGCTGGCTTCGCGACGGCATCGCGGGCGACCGGTCGCGGCGCGGCGCGGAGCCGTTCGTCCCGGTGTCGTGGGATCGCGCGCTCGATCTTGTCGCGGCCGAGCTCGCGCGCGTCAAGGCGGCGTTCGGCAACGACGCGATCATGGGCGGCTCCTATGGCTGGGCGTCGGCCGGCCGGCTGCACAATGCGCGCACGCTGACGCACCGCTTCCTCAACGGCTTCGGCGGCTGCGTGCACCAGTCGGGCAACTACTCCTTCGGCGCCGCGATCGTCCTCCTGCCGCACGTGCTCGGGACCGCGCAGCCGGCCGCCGGCCAGCTCACCGCGTGGGAATCGATCTTCGAATCGACGCGGCTCCTCGTCGCCTTCGGCGGTCTCGCGGTCAAGAACATGCAGATCGAGATGGGCGGCGTCGGCGAGCACGAGGGGGTGTGGCGCATGCGCCGGCTCGCCGAGGCGGGCGTCGAGGTCGTGAACATCGGACCGATCCGCGAGGACGTCGATGCGCGCGTCGGCCCGACGTGGCTTCCGATCCGGCCCAACACCGATACCGCGCTGATGCTGGCGCTCGCCCACACGCTGGTCGCCGAGAACCGCCACGATCGCGATTTCATCGCCCGCTACACCGCGGGCTTCGAGCGCTTCCGCCCCTATCTGATGGGCGAGAGCGACGGCACGCCGAAGGACGCCGACTGGGCGGCGGCGATCTGCGAGATCCCGGCAGAGACCATTCGCGCGCTCGCCCGGCGCATGGCCGCGACGCGCACGATGATCTCGGTGAGCTGGTCGATCCAGCGCGCCGACCACGGCGAGCAGCCCTACTGGATGGCGATCGTGCTCGCCGCGCTCCTCGGCCAGATCGGGCTGCCGGGCGGCGGGTTCGGCTTCGGCTACGGCGCCTCCGGCGGCAACGGGCGCGGGCGGCTCAACGTGCCGCAGCCGACGCTCGCGACGGGCCCCAACCCGACCGGCGCGATCATCCCGGTCTCGCGCATCGCCGATGCGCTCCTCGAGCCGGGCGGCGCCTACGACTTCAACGGCAAGACCCAGACCTATCCCGACATCCGCCTCGTCTACTGGGCCGGCGGCAATCCGTTCCACCACCACCAGGATCTCAACAAGCTCCTGCGCGCCTGGGCGCGGCCGGAGACGATCGTCGCGCACGAGCCGTTCTGGACGCCGCTCGCGCGCCACGCCGACATCGTGCTGCCGGCGACGACGACGCTCGAGCGCAACGACATCGGCGCCGGCGGGCGCGACCGCTATCTCTACGCGATGAAGAAGGCGATCGAGCCGGTCGGCGCGGCGCGCAACGATTTCGACATCTACGCCGCGCTCGCGACGCGGCTCGGCTTCGCCGACGCCTTCACCGAGGGCCGCGACGAGATGGGCTGGCTCCGCCATCTATACGACGTCGCGCGCCAGCAGGCGGCCGAGCACCAGATCGAGATGCCGGATTTCGACGCGTTCTGGGAGGCCGGGCACATCGAGTTCCCGCGGCCGGCGACGCATCCGGTGCTGTTCGCCGACTACCGCGCCGCGCCCGAGGCGAAGCCGCTCAACACGCCGTCGGGCCGGATCGAGATCTTCTCCGACAAGATCGCGGCCTTCGGCTACGACGACTGCGGCGGCCACCCGATGTGGTTCGAGCCGGCCGAGTGGCTCGGCGGCGCCACGGCCGCGCGCTACGGCCTCCACCTCGTTTCGAACCAGCCGGCGACGCGGCTCCACAGCCAGATGGACAACGCCGCCGTCAGCCGAGCGAGCAAGATCAAGGGCCGCGAGCCGGTGCTGATCAACCCGGCCGACGCCGCCTCGCGCGGCATCGCCGACGGCGACATCGTGCGGCTCTACAACGACCGCGGCGCCTGTCTCGCCGGCGCGGTCGTCACCGACCGCATCCGGCCCGGCGTTCTCCAGCTCTCGACCGGCGCCTGGTACGACCCGGCCTCGCCCGGCGTCGTCGGCACGCTCGACCGCCACGGCAACCCGAACGTGCTCACGATCGACAAGGGCACCTCGAAGCTCGCCCAGGCGCCGATCGCCCAGACCGTGCTGGTCGAGATCGAGCGCTATGACGGCGCGCCGCCGCCGCTCGCGATCGCCGATCCGCCCGCGACGACCACGGCCTGAGGGGCGCACCATGGCTGATCGCCGGAGCGTGCCGACCGCCTCGCACTGGGGTCTCTACGACGCGGTGGTCGAGGGCGAGCGCCTGGTCGACGTCAGGCCGTTCGCGCGCGACCGCGATCCGTCGCCGTTGATCGCGGGCATGCCCGGCCTCGTCCACGACGAGAGCCGGATCGCCCAGCCGATGGTGCGCGCCGGCTGGCTCGAGCGCGGCCCGCTCGGTCACGACCGCACCCGGCGCGGCGCCGAGCCCTTCGTCCCGGTGTCGTGGGATCGCGCGCTCGCGCTCGTCGCGGACGAGCTCGCGCGCGTCAAGGCGGCGCACGGCAACACCGCGATCTTCGCCGGCAATTACGGCTGGGCGAGCGCCGGGCGGCTCCACGCGGCGCGCGATCTCACCTACCGTTTCTTCAACGGCTTCGGCGGCTATACCGGGAGCGTGTTGAGCTACAGCTACGGCGCCGGGCTCGCGATCGCGCCGCACGTCTTGGGCTCGGTCGCCGCCGTCATGGGCGCCTCGACCGCCTGGCCCGTGGTCGCCGAGCATACCCGCCTCCTCGTCACGTTCGGCGGGCTGCCGATGAAGAACGCTCAGATCGACCACAACGGCAGCGCGCTCCACGGCTTCGCCGACTGGCTCCGCGCGCTCCGCGACAAGGGCGTCCGCGTCGTGTCGGTGAGCCCGTGCCGCGACGACACGCCCGGCTGGCTCGGCGCCGAGTGGCTGCCGATCCGGCCCAACACCGACACCGCGCTGATGCTCGCGCTCGCGCACACCCTCGTCGCGACGGGGCGCGCCGACACCGAGTTTCTCGCGCGCTACACCGTCGGGTTCGAGCGTTTCCGCCCCTATCTGATGGGCGAGCGCGACGGCCAGCCCAAGGACGCCGATTGGGCGGCGCCGATCTGCCAGATCCCGGCCGAGACCATCCGCGGCCTCGCGCGCGCGATGGCGCAGACCCGCACCATGATCAACGCGAGCTGGTCGGTGCAGCGCTGCGATCACGGCGAGCAGCCCTACTGGATGACGGTCGCGCTCGCCGCGATGCTCGGCCAGATCGGGCTGCCGGGCGGTGGATTCTCCTTCGGCTACGGCGCGACCGCCAATATCGGCAACCCGCGGCCGAAGATGCCGCGGCCGACGATGCCGTCGGGCAGCAACCCGACCGGGCGGTTCATCCCGGTCTCGCGTATCGCCGACATGCTGCTCAACCCCGACGCGACCATCGACTTCAACGGCCAGCGCATCACCTATCCCGACATCCGCCTGATCTACTGGGCCGGCGGCAACGTGTTCCATCATCACCAGGACATCAACAAGCTCCTCGCCGCGTGGCGACGGCCCGAGACGATCGTCGTGCACGAGCCGTTCTGGACCCCGGTCGCGCGCCACGCCGATATCGTGCTGCCGGCGACGACGACGCTCGAGCGCAACGACATCGCGGCGTCGGCGCATGACCGCTTCCTGTCGGCGATGAAACAGGCGGTGCCGCCGCAGGGCGAGGCGCGCAACGACTTCGACATCTATGCCGCGCTCGCCGAGCGTCTCGGCTTCCGCGCCGCCTTCGACGAGGGGCGCGACGAGGCGGGCTGGCTCCGTCATCTCTACGATCTGACGCGCCAGCAGGCCGCGCGCGCCGGCCACGAGATGCCGTCCTTCGATGCGTTCTGGGCGGCGGGCCACCACGAGTTCCCCGAGCCCGCCGAGCCCTTCGTCGCGTTCGACCAGTTCCGCGCCGATCCGGTCGCCAACGCGCTGCCGACGCCGTCGGGGCGGATCGAGGTCTTCTCCGACCGCATCGCGGGCTTCGGCTATGACGACTGCGCCGGCCACCCGACCTGGTACGAGCCGGTCGAGTGGTTGGGCGCCGCGAAGGCCGAGCGCTACCCGCTCCATCTCATCACCAACCAGCCGCGCACGCGGCTGCACAGCCAGCTCGACAACGCGCGCGCGAGCAAGGAATCGAAGATCCGCGGCCGCGAGCCGATCATGATGCACCCGCGCGACGCGGCGCGTCGCGGCATCGCCGACGGCGATGTCGTGCGCGTCCACAACGACCGGGGCGCCTGCCTCGCCGGCGCGCTGGTGTCGGATTCGGTGCTGCCCGGCGTCGTGATCCTCGCCACCGGCGCGTGGTACGACCCGGCCGAGCCCGGGCGCATCGGCACGCTCGACAAGCACGGCAGCGCCAACGTGCTGACGCGCGACAAGGGGTCGTCAAAGCTGAGCCAGATGCCGATCGCGCAATCGGCGCTGGTCGAGATCGAGCGCTATGACGGGCCGCCGCCGCCGGTGACCGCGTTCACCCCGCCGCCCATGCGCTGAGCCGCGCGACGCGCCGCCGGCGGCCGACTAGGTGCGGCCGGGCGTCGCGGGCGGGCGCGCGAGGCGGTCGACGACGATGCGGACCGCCGCCTCGTTCTGCAGCATCGTGACGTGGCGGCCGGCGACCTCGACGTTGTCGGCCGTCGGCGACGGCTCGCGGCAGCACATCCAGGCGCAGATGCCGTCCTCCCTCGAGTAGATCGCGGTCGAGGGCACGGGCGGGGGCGCCGCGATCTCGGCCGCGATCGCACGGAGATCGACGCCGGGCCACAGCCCGAGGAAGGGCGCGAGCGGCACGAGGAGGCTGTCGGCGGGCCGGTGGATCGGGCTCGTCAGCGTGACGACCCGGCGGACCAGCGTCGGATGGCGGTGGGCGAGAAGTCGCGCGAAGAGCCCGCCCATGCTGTGGCCGACGAGGCTGACCGGTCCATCGCGGCGCGCGATCGCCTCGAGCTGCGCCGTCGCGCCGGCGATCAGCCGCGCCGTCGGGCCGCGATTGAGGCCGAGCGCCCAGCCATGCGCCGTATAGCCGAGCCGGGCGAGGAGGGCGCGGAAGTCGCGGCTGTAGCCGTCGCTGTTGAACACCGCCGGCAGGACGAGCACCGCGTGGCCGTCGCCCCGCGGCAGCCTCGCCGCGTCGTCGAAGGCGGGAAACGGCGCCGGGCGGATGAAGGCGACGAACTCGCCGGCCGCGCCGGAGAGCCCGGGCGGGCGCGGGGTCATAGGCGGGTCGAGAGCCAGATCGCGACCCGCGAGCCCGCCTTGATCGCCTCGGTGAGAAGCGTATAGGCGGGCGCCTCCGCCGCGCCGTGGTCGAGCGCGGTCTCGCGGTGCTCGATCTCATCGGCGCGGAAGCGCTCGATCGTGGCGCGCAGGCCGGGCTCGTCGTCGCCGAGCCGGTCGGCCTGTTCGGCGTAGTGATTGTCGATCACGTCCTCGACCGCGGCCGTGCACGCCATCGCCGCACGCTCGCCGAGTAGCGCGGTCGCGGCGCCGAGCGCGAAGCCCGCGACATGCCAGAGCGGCATCAGCGCGGTCGGTCGCGTGCGGCGATCGGCGACGAGCGCATCGAAGCACGCGAGGTGCTCGGTCTCCTTGACCGCCATGGCGCGGATCGCCGCCGCCGCCGGGCGGTCGCCGAGGACGGCGAGCTGGCCGGCATAGATGCGGACCGCGCCATACTCGCCGGCGTGGTCGACCCGGATCATGCGCGCGATCAGCGCCTCGCGCGTCGGGTCGCCGGGAAGGCGGTCCTCGGCCGTGATGCGGGGGCGTTCGGTCAAGCTTTCCTCGGCGCGAGCGTGGCGGCGAAGGCGACCGCGGCGAGCACCGCCGAGGCGATCAGATTGTAGCCGGCGATGGAAATTCCGAACAGCGACCACGGCACGGCGTCGCAGCGCACGGGCGCGGTCTCCATCAGCGCCTTCTTGAGGTCCTCGATCGAGGAGGCGCCGAGCGTCGATGCGCCCGAGCATTCGCCGAGGCCCTGCCACCAGCCGGCCTCGACGCCGACATGGAAGAAGGCGATGCCGCCGCCGATCAGGAAGAGGAGGCCGAGCGCGCCGGTCGCGAGCCGGAGGCGGTGCGCGGGGAGGGCGAGGAGCGCGACAAGCCCGACCGGGATCGCGATCGCGTAGGGCCAGCGCTGCCACAGGCAGAGCGGGCACGGTGCGAGGCCGCCGAGATATTGCGCGGCGAGCGCGGCGAGGAGCGCCGCCACGCTGGCCGCGGTGCCGAGGATGAGGATCGCGCGCGCATCCGTCATGGCCGAGATATAGGGCCGGGCCGCGGCAGCCGGAAGGCCGGTGGCGAGAAGCGGCTAGAACAGGTAGCGCACGGCGACGAACCCGCCGAGGAGAAGGGCGAAGAAGACGAAGGTCAGGAGCCCGAGATTGCGCTCAATGAAGACCCGGATCGGCGGCCCGAGCCAGTAGAGGAGGCCGGCGACCAGGAAGAAACGCGCGCCCCGCGACAGCACCGAGGCGATGCCGAAGGTGAGGAGGTCCATGTGGACCACCCCGCTCGCGATGGTGACGATCTTGTACGGGAACGGCGTGAAGCCGGCGCCGGCGACGATCCAGGCGCCCCATTCCTTGTAGTAGTTCTGGAACTCGGCGAAGCCCTCGGTCTGGCCGTAGAACTCGACGACGGTACGCCCGACCGCCTCGAACAGAAAAAAGCCGATCGCATAGCCGGCATAGCCGCCGAGGACCGAGGAGACGGTGCAGACCGTCGCGATGAACCACGCCTTGGCGCGCTGGACGAGCACCATCGGGATCAGCATCACGTCGGGCGGGATGGGGAAGAACGAGCTCTCGGCGAACGAGACGCCGGCGAGCGCCCAGTTGGCGTCGCGGCGCGCCGCGAGCCCCATGACCCAGTCGTAGAGGGCGCGGAGGAATCCCTTCTTCGCGGCCGGCGCGGGCACGGTGTCGGTCATCGGTGGGTCCGGATCGGCGGGCTTCGGCTGGGCCGCGCGCAGCATAGGGAAATCCCCGTCGTTTGCACAAGGCGGAGCCTAGGGCGCGACCGTTAACGCTTGTTGAGGATTGTCGCCACGCCGGCCGCTCGCGGCGCCGGCATTGACGCCCCGGGGCCCGCCGCTATCATCGCCGCGCATCCGACGGGGCCCCTGTGGCGGAACGGTAGACGCGGCAGACTCAAAATCTGTTGTCCTTACGGACGTGGGAGTTCGAGTCTCCCCGGGGGCACCACGGAGAGCGCGGCCGCGACGTTGCGGGCGGACGATACGGGCCTGGTCGCGTCCTTTCCCGGTCTCAGTCGAGTGTCATGACGCTGCCGTCGGCGCGCGGGTCGGCGCCGCCGTCCTGCGTGCCGTCGGGGTGGAGCATCACCGCCTGCGCGGCGCCGAGGAGGCCGAGCGGCTGATCGCCGATCACATGGCCACGCCGGCGGAGGCCGTCGATCAGCCGAGGGTCGAGGCGCGGATCGACGCGGAGCTCGTACGGCTCGTCGAGATTGGCCGGATCCGTTCCCGGCGTGAGCTCCCAGCGCGGCGCATCGATCGCGGCCTGGGCGGAGAGGCCGCGGCGGAACACCGCGTCGAGCACCTGCACGTTCCACTGCGCCTGCCCGTCGCCGCCCGAGGTGCCGCCGACGAGGCGCGGGCCGCCCTCGTCGCAGACGACATAGGCGTGGAGCGTCGACATCGTCCGCTTGCCGGGCGCGAGCCGGTTGGGCGAGGCGGGGTCGAGCGAGAAGCCGCGCCCGGTCCGGTTGTTCATCAGGACGCCGGTGCCGTCGACGAACTCGGCCGCGCCGAACGGCGCCGACAGGCTGGTGATCCAGGCGACCGCGTTGCCGTCGCGGTCGGCGGCCGCGAGGCAGGTTGTGTCGCCGGCGCCGGCCAGCGCGCGGTCGCGCGCGGTACCCGTCCACGCCGTGTCCGGCTCGATCGACGCGGCGTGCGCGCCGAGCGCGGCAGGCGCGAGGAGGCGCTCGGTCGCGTCGGCGACGAAGTTCGGATCGCCGGCGAAGCGGTTGCGGTCGGCGAAGGCGCGCTTCAGCGCCTCGATCGTGCGGTGGACGCGCGCCGCCTCGCTCTCGTCGTCGGATGCCGCGCGCCCGGCCTCGAGAATGCCGAGCGTCTCGAGGAGAATGATGCCCTGGCCGACCGGCGGGTTGCTGTAGACGACATGGCCGCGCCAGCGGCTCGCATTCCTCTACGACGTCTCGCACAACACCTGCAAGCTCGAGCGCCACGACATCGACGGCGCCTCGCGTCTCCTCTACGTCCACCGCAAGGGCGCGACGCGGGCGTTGCCGCCCGGCCATCACGATCTGCCGCCCGCGCTCCGTGACGCGGGCCATCCGGTACTCATCGGCGGCAGCATGGGGACGGCGTCCTATGTGCTCGCGGGCGCGGCCGGTGCCGATCCGCACGCCTTCGCTTCTGCCTGCCATGGCGCCGGGCGGGCGCTGAGCCGCCACGATTCGCTCCGCCGGTGGTCGGGCCGCTCGGTCGCCGACGCGCTCGCCGCGCGCGGCATCGCGGTCAGGTGCCCCTCGCTCCGCGGGCTCGCCGAGGAGGCGCCGGGCGCCTACAAGGATGCCGCCGAGGTGGTCGCGGCGGCGGAGGCGGCGGGGCTCGCGCGCATCGTCGCGCGGCTCGAGCCGTTGATCTGCATCAAGGGCTGATCCGGTTGTGACGACGCCCGACCGGGGGCATAGTCGCGGCGCCGACGATCCGGGCGAGGGGCGATGACGATGACGTTGATCCGGGCGGTGCTCGCAACGGCGCTCGCGATCGGCGCGGCGGCGCCGCTCGCGGCCCTGTCGTTCGACGGCGTCTGGCAGGGCGAACTCCACTGCGAGACGATCCCGCAGGTGACCTCGGGCCCGCTCCGCGGCAAGCTCACGCTCACCGTCGAGGGTACCGCCGCACGCTACGAGCGCCACATCTTCAATCCCGATTCCGACGTGCCGTCGGGCAATGTGGAGCGCGGCACCGGCACGGTCGGGCGCGACGGCGCGGTGAAGCTCGACGGCCGCGCGTCGGGGCGCACATGGTCGCTGACCGCGACCTATGCCGGGCGGCTCGAGGATCGGCGGGCGCGTCTCACCGGCGCGCAGGACTGGTGGTTCGACCGCCGCGGCGGCACCTTCCACCGCACGTGCTCGATCGCGCTCGCACGCTGAGGGTGGCGCGGGGCGACGCCCGCCGACGCCCCAGAAAAAAGAAGCGGCGGGCCTTGGCCCGCCGCGGGGCATTCCTCGATGACGCGATCGCTCAGCGCTTCTGCGCGGCCTCGATCCAGTCGAGCACCTTGGGCGGCGACATTGGGAGCGAATCCGGCCAGATGCCGGCCGCGGCGTGGATCGCGTTCGCGATCGCCGCCATGGTCGGCACCACCGGTACCTCGCCGACGCCGCGGAGCCCGTAGGGGTGGTTCGGGTTCGGCACCTCGACGATCACGGTGTCGACCATCGGCACGTCGGAGGCGACCGGCATGCGGTAGTCGAGGAAGCCCGGGTTCTGCAACCGTCCGTCCGCGCCGTAGACATATTCCTCGTTGAGCGCCCAGCCGACGCCCTGGATCGCGCCGCCTTGGTACTGGCCCTCGACCTGGAGCGGGTGGATCGCCTTGCCGGCGTCCTCGATGACGGTGTAGCGCTTGATGTCGACGCGCCCGGTCTCCTTGTCGACCTCGACGTCGACGATGTGGAGCCCGAAGCCGGGGCCCTCGCCGGTGACGTTCATCTCCGAGTGGCCGGAGATCGCGCCATGGCTCACGCTCGTCTTCGCCGCGATCTCGGCGATCGACAGCGGCGCGAACTCGCCGACATTTGAGCTCGCCGGCTTGCAGAAGCCGTCCTCGAACACGACGCCGTCCTCCGGCACCTTCCAGATGATCGCCGCGCGCCGGCACAGCTCCTTGATGACCTTGCGAGCGCTGTCGATGATGACCATGCCGGAGGAGAACGTGGTCCGGCTGCCGGCCGTAACGCGGTTGTTGCCAATCGAGGAGGTGTCGGCGAGGATCGCGCGCACCTTGTCGAGCGGCACGCCGAGCTCCTCGGCCGCCATCATCGAGATCGAGAGCCGCGAGCCGGCGACGTCGGAGGTGCCGAGCATCAGCGTCACCGAGCCGTCCGGCGTCACGGTGAGCGAGCCCGTGGTGTCGCCGCCGCGGTTGAACCAGAAGCCGGCGGCGACGCCGCGGCCCTGGCCCTTCGGCACCGGCGAGCGGTAGTGATCGCATTTCTTCGACGCTTCCAGCGTCTCGACGAAGCCGATCGGGCCGAAGGTCTGGCCGTAGATCGTGGTGTCGCCCTGCTTCATCGCGTTCTTGAGCCGGATGTCGATCGGGTCAATGCCGATCTTCTCGGCCAGCTCGTTGATGATCTGCTCGACGCCGAACACGATCTGCGGCACGCACGGCGCGCGGAACGAGTTCACCTTGGGCCGGTTCGACACGACCTCGTAGGAGACGGTGCGGATGTTCTTGAGCGCGTAGCGGGTGAACATCGCCTGCGGCGCGTTGAAGTACATCGAGCCGGTGAAGGCGCCGGTCTGGAACAGGAGCTCGGCGTCGGCGGCGGTGATGCGGCCGTCCTTGGTGCAGCCCATCTTGACGCGGTAATGCGTGCCCGACACCGGGCCGGTGCCGCGGAACACCTCGCTCCGCGTCAGCACGATCTTGACCGGACGGCGCGCCTTCTTCGACAGGACGACCGCGAGCGGCTCGGCGTAGAAGCCGGTCTTGCCGCCGAAGCCGCCGCCCATCTCCGACTGGGTGACGCGGATCTTCGCCGATTCCATCTTGAGGATCTCGCCCAGGCGGTCGCGGAAGACATGCGTTCCCTGGGTGGTGCACCAGAGGTCGACCTGGCCGTCGTCGGTCCAGTTGGCGACGCAGCCCTGCGGCTCGATATAGCCCTGGTGCATCGGCTGGCTGTCGAAGGTGCGCTCGATGACGACGTCGGCCTCGGCGAAGCCCTTGTCGATGTCGCCGACCGCGAGGACGAGGCGCTCGACGACGTTGGTCTGCTTGTCGGCGGCGCCCTCGACGCCCTTGGTGCGGAGCGTCGGATGGAGGACCGGCGCGCCCGCCTTCATCGCGTCGCGGACGTCGATCACGTGCGGCAGCACCTCGTAGTCGACCTTGATCAGCTTGAGCGCCTTCTTGGCGATCGCCTCGCTGGTCGCCGCGACCGCGGCGACCGCGTGGCCGTCATAGAGCGCCTTCTCGCGCGCCATGATGTTGCGGCTGAGATCGCCCGGCCCGGTGCCGAAGGGCAGCTCGGGAAAATCGGCGCGCGTCACGACGGCGCGGACGCCCGGAACCTTCTCCGCCGCCGAGGTGTCGATCGAGCGGATGTTGGCGTGCGGGTGCGGGCTCCGCAGTACCTTGCCGAACAGCATGCCCGGCAGCATCAGATCGGCGCCGAACTTGGCGCGGCCGGTCACCTTGTCCGGCCCGTCGTGCTTGACCGGGTTGGTGCCGACGATCTTGAGCTTCTTGTCGGGGTTGAAGCCGCTCTTCTCCAGGATCGATGCCATATCAAGCCCTCCTCATTTCGGCCGCCGCCGCGAGCACGGAGCGGATCACCTTGTCGTAGCCGGTGCACCGGCAGAGATTGCCGGCGAGCCAATAGCGGACCTCGGTCTCGGTCGGGTCCGGGTTGCGCTCGAGGAGCGCCTTCGCCGCGATCAGGATCCCGGGCGTGCAGATGCCGCATTGGAGCCCGTTGAGCTCGAGGAAGTTGCGCTGCAACGGATGCAGCGTCTCGCCGTTCGCCATGCCCTCGATCGTGTCGATCCGGCGCCCGTCGGCCTCGATCGCGAGCACGAGGCAGGAGCACACGAGCTCGCCGTCGAGCCTGATCGAGCACGCGCCGCAGTCGCCGGTCGAGCAGCCTTCCTTGGTGCCGGTGAGCTGGAGCTCGTTGCGGAGTGCATCGACCAGGGTCTGGCCCGGATCGACCAACGCCTCGTACTCGTCGCCGTTCACCGTGAGCGTGACATGCGCCTTCTTCGCCATCGTCGGTCCCCTAGTTCGCGCGAGCGCGTTCGAGCGCCTTCTCGGCCGTCCGCCGCGCGATCACCGCGGCGGTCTTGATGCGATACTCCTTGGTGCCGCGCTTGTCGCTGATCGGCCGGCAGGCCGCGCTCGCCGCCGCCGCCATCTTGGCGAGCGCCGCCGCATCGACCTTGGTGCCGACGAGCGCCGCGCCCGCCGCGGCGACGAGAAGAGGGGTCGGCGCGACCGCGCCGAGCGCGACGCGCGCCGCGGTGCAGGTTCCCGATCCGTCGAGGGTCAGGCTGACGCCGACGCCGACGACGGCGATGTCCATCTCGGTCCGCGGCGTCAGACGGAGATAGCAGTCGCCCGAATGCGGTGCGCGGGCGGGAAAGAAGAACGAGGCGATGATCTCGCCCTTGGCGAGCGAGGTCTTGCCCGGGCCGGTCACGATGGTCTCGACCGGCGCCTCGCGACGGCCGTTCGGGCCGACGATGGTGCACACCGCGCCGGCCGCGATCAGCGCCGGCACGCTGTCGGCCGCCGGCGAGGCGTTGCACAGATTGCCGCCGATCGTGGCGCGGCCCTTGACCTGGACCGAGCCGATCAGCGCGACGCCCTCGATCACGCCGGGCCAGGCGGTGGCGAAGGCCTTGTGGTCGAGGATCTTCATCGCCGGCATCGCGGCGCCGACGCGAAAGCCGCCCTTCTCGGCGGCGATCGAGCGGACCTCGGGGATGTTCTTGATGTCGACCAGAAGCTCGGGCTCGATCAGATCGGCATGCAGCTGGACGATCACGTCCGTGCCGCCGGCGAAGACCTTCGCCCCGCCGGTCCTGGCGAGGAGCGCGACCGCCTTGTCGAGCGTGTCGGGCGCTGCATAGTTAATATCGACCATCAACGATCTCCCTGCGGTCCTGTTCTCGTCGCGCCGTGCCGTCCGCCGCGAACGGCGGTCACGAGCCCGGCGCGGTCTCCTTCACGACCTGCTTGACGAGGTCGTAGAGCTGGCGGTTGCCGGCATCGCGCATCAGGATGCGGTCGGTCGCGGCCTGCACGGTCTCCATCATCCCGGGATGGTCCTGCGCCTTCCATTCGGAGAAGACACCGCCGCCCGCGATCCAGTCGGCCTTGGCGCGGCTCTGATGCTCGACCATCCAGCCGAACAGCTCCGGCTCGACGGCCTTGCCCTCCTCGAGGATGATCTTCTGGAGATCCGCCGGCAGCTTGTCGAACCACACCTTGCTGACGAAGGCGGTGTCCATGTGGATCTGCCAGTTCGATTCGATGTGGTACTTGGCGATCGACTGCATCTTGAAGGCGGCGGCGACGGTGACCGAGGCGGCGGCGCCGTCGACGACGCCCTGCTGGATCGCGGCCGTCACCTCGCCGAGCGGCATCGGGACGCCGGTGGCGCCGAAGGCCTTGACCGGCTCGGTCTCGATCTCGGAGCCGAGCACGCGGATCTTCTTGCCCTTGAGCGCCTGCGGGTTGGGCAGCGGGTCGCGCATCTCGAACCCGCCGGGTCCGTAGACGAAGAGGCTGACGCCGATCACCCCCTTGGCCTCGCCGATCTTGAGCACGGTCTCGCGGATGCGGGGATCGCTCGCGACGCGGCGGGCGTGCTCCAGGCTCTGATAGAGGCCGGGTCCGGCGATGACCTGGAAGCGCGGGTCGACACCGACGAGATATTGCGGCGGCGAGACCATGAACTCGATGGTGCCGAGCTGGAGGCCCTCGATCTGGCGCGGCGTGATGCCGAGCTGGCTCGACGGATAGACGCGCGGCTTCAGCCGACCATTGGACCGGCTCTCGAGCCGGTCGCGGAAACGCTTGCCCCACTCGTCCTGGACGTCGTTGATCGTCGCATAGGCGATCTTGACGTCCCAGGTCTGCTGCGCCGCCACCGGTGCAGCCGCTGCCGTCGCGGCCAGAACGGCGCCCGCCGCGATCACTCTCGTTGCGATGGTCATGGTGTCTTTCCCGCTCGTCGCCCTTGCCGGGCGTTCTTTCGAGGGCCGATCGTGCACCCAAGTGGGGCCGGGCGCAACCCTTGCGCGGCCGGTCCGGGCCTCAGGCGGCGCGCTCGAGGACCGTGGTGCGGCGCATGTCGCGGCGATGGACGGTGTCGTCGAAGAGTGTGCCCCGGTGCATGGTCGCGAGATTGTCCCAGATCACGAGATCGCCGGCCCGCCAGCGATGGCGGTAGACGAGCTCGGGCCGGGTCGCGTGCTCGGTGAGCGCGCGGAGGAGGGCTCGGCCCTCCGCGATCGGCATGCCGAGAATGTGCGAGGCGTGCGAGGCGAGGTAGAGCGAGTTCCGCGTCGCGCCCCGGCGCATGTGGACGAGGCGGTGATGCGCCGGCGGGCGCGTCATCTTCTCCGCCTCCGACACCTCGCTCAGCCCGCCCAGCGCCCGCGAATACCAGATCGAGTGCTCGGCGACGAGGTCCGTGATCCGCGCCTTGGTCGCCGCGGGGAGCGTGTCATGGGCCGCACGCATGTCGGCGAACTCGGTATCGGCGCCCGACGGCGGCACGACATGGGCGTTGAGGAAGGAGAACGTCGCGCGGTTGTCGTCGAAGGAGACGTCGGTGTGCCAGAGCTCGTTGCCCTTGTTGAAGGCGCGTCGCCGGTCGCCGGCGGCGAGGATACGGCCCTCCTCGTCGAGATTGCCGACATCGACGAGCTCGGGGTAGCGCATCCGTATTGTCGCCTTGCCGGTGTCGGCGCGGCCCAGCATGTTGAGCATCTTCATCTGTTGCAGTGGGCCGAAGCGGCCGGTGAAGGCGATCTGCTCCTCGTCGCCGAGCGGCACGGCGTTCCGGATCACCGTCACGGCGTTCCGGATAAACGCCGCCTCGAGCGCATCGCGCGCGCGGTCGTCGAAGGGATCGCGCGGGTCGAGGCCGGTGATCTCGGCGCCGAACAAGGGATGGAGCTTGGTCTCGGTCCAGGTCATCGGGCCGGCGCCGTCGTCTATTCCGCGGCGGCGCGCGGTGCGGCGCGGCGTCCGTCGGCGAGCACAGTGTCGTAGAGGATCGGATCGTCCTTCCGCCGCACCTGGGTCGCGAGCTGGTGCGCGCAGGCCGGGCAGAAGAACTCGCGCACCACGATCTCGCCGACGAGGCCGAAGCGGTTCCACGGGCTCAGCCGGTCGATCGCGGTCTCGCGCACGGCCGCCCCGGATTTGGGGTCGTCGTGGCCGGCGCAGAGGACCGTGCCGCAGTCCTGGCAGGCGAACACCGAGCCGGCGTCGGTGTCGACGAGCGCGACCGCGTCGGCGATGCGGAGAACCGCCTGGTCGAGCGCGACGCGCCGGATCGGGCGATCGGATGCGGGCGGGCGCGCCTCGGCGAGGCGGGCCTGCCGGATCGCGTGGCGGGCGGTCTCGGTCGCGGCGGCGTCGATCGCGCCGGACGGATCGAGGACGACGCCGTGCACCGCGCGCGCGACCGCGGCCGAGACGAGCCCGGCCTCGACGTCCTTCGCGACCGCGTCCGGCTGACGCTTCAAGGGATCGCCATAGCCGCCGCCGCCCGTCGTCATCATGACGATCGCATCGGCGGGCGCGACGGGCGTTCGTTCCTTGGCGGCGAGCGCGACGAGGTGTCCGCCCGCCTCCTCGATCGAGGCCGGCATGCGCCCGGCGGTGAAGCCCGCGGCGAGGTCGGCCGCGCGGAGGAGGAGACGCACCTGCACGCTCGACGGATAGCCGCCCGAGAGCCCCTGCGCTTCCGGCTGGCTCGCGCCGTGGCAGAGGACGGTGAGATCGATCGGGCCGTCGGCGCGGTGCGGCACGATCATCGCCTCGGTGCCGACGCCGCCGCGATAGCGGCCGGGGCCGCCGGAATCGGGCGCCTGGCGGCGATAGACATAGAGGATCGGGTACTACGCCTCGTAAGTCTCGACATTGGCGATCCCCATCGCCGGCGTGCCGGGAAGCCCGCCCGTGTCGGGCCCGTCCTTCCAGCTCCGCGCGCCGCCGCCGCCGGCCTGGTCGAGGAGGACGGCGGTGAACGGCCGTCCGTCGTCGTGGTGGCCGGCCATGGTCGAGCCGAGCCAGGCCGGCGTCCAGTTGGCCTGGATCTCCTCGCGCAAGGGCGAGCACGACAGCATCTTGGCGATCGCGAGCGAGGTGACGTGCGAGGTCGCGAAGGTGGCCGAGATCGTCGCCATGCTGACCGCGGCCGGGTGGCGCGCGTTGTTGATCGTGCCTTCCTCCGACACGATCTCGACGAGCGGCATGATGCCGCCCGGCGACCACGGCATGTCGTAGCACAGCATCGGCATGATCGCCGACAGGATGCCGCTCTCGAGCCCGACGCGGGTGCAGTTGATGCTGCCGCGCGCCTGCTTCGCGGTGCCGGTGAAGTCGAACTTGAGCCGCGCGCCGGTCTTGGTCATCGCGAGCCGGATGCGGTAGAGCGTGTTGGTGTTGCCGTCGTGGTCGAGGAAGCCCTCGACGGTCCAGGTGCCGTCGGGCAGCCCCTCGAGACGGCGCGCGAGCGAGTCCTCGGTCAGCGCGAGAATGCGCGTCTGCACCGCGAGGAAGGCGTCGAGCCCGTATTCGGTGATCACCTCGTGGATGCGCTGGCGGGTGCGGTTGATCGCAGCGACGCGGGCGCGGAGGTCGAGGCCGTTGAGCTGGCTGGTGCGCGAATTGCGGATCACCCAGGCCTCGATGTCGTCGCGGATCTTCCCCTTCTCGACCATGCGCACGGGCGGGATCAGCGGCGGCTCGCCGAACACGTCGGGCGTGCCGACGGTGAAGCTCCCCGGGTTGGGGCCGCCGACGTCGACCTCGTGCATGGCGAGCCCGGTCCAGCACACCAGCCGGCCCTCCCAGAAGATCGGCGCCACCATCAGGATGTCGTTCTGGTGCGCCGAGCCGGCCCACGGGTCGTTGGTGACGAACGCATCGCCCTCGGCGAAGCCGAGGCTCTCGCCGAAGCGCGCGATCACGGTCTGGACCGCGACGTTGAGGCAGAGCGAGAGCCGGGTGACGTAGACGCCGATGAACAGGCTGTCGCCCTCGGGCGTGAGGAGCGCGGTGTTGAAGTCCTTCGCCTCGTAGACGACGGGCGAGCCCGAGAGCTGCGCCGCGACGCGCCCCTGCTCGTCGTTGATCATCCACAAACGGTGGCGCAGCACCTCGACGGTGATCGGATCGATCGTCATCGCTCGGCTCCCGGGACGCCCGGCTCGACGGCCACGTCGAGGACGACATTACCATAGGCATCGACCGCGGCCGACGCGAAGGCCGGCAAGACGATGGTATCGCCCATCCGCTCGACCACCGCGGGGCCGGCGAGCCGCATGCCGGGGCGGAGCCGCTCGCCGTCATAGATCGCGGTCGCGACGGCCCGGCCGAGGTCGGGGAAATGGACCGGGCGCGTGCCCGTGGCGGCGGGCGCCGGGTCGGCGGGCGCAAGCGTCGCGCTCGGCGCGAGGCGCGGCGTCACGGTCGCGGCCCGGCCGTCGAGCTTGAGCTTCAGGATCTCGATCCCGGCGGCGCGGTAGCCCGCGCTCTCACCGTAGAGCGCGTGGTACTGGTGCTCGAAGGCCGCGATCAGCTGGTCCTGGTCGTCGGCGCCGATGTCGTCCTCCAGGCGCACCGGAAGCGCCGTCGGCTGCATGCGGTACTTGACGTGGACGAAGGCCTCGAAGGCTCGGTCGGCGGGCGCGATCGCCTCGGCATCGAACAGCCGGTCGAGCCGGCCGCGCAGCTCGGCGAAGCGCGCGACCATGCCGGCCCACCCGGCCGCCGCCATTGGCAGCGCGCGCGGGAACGAGATCTCGGCCGAATGGAGAATGCCGCCGGTCAGCATGCCGACGGCGGAGAACACGGTGGCGAAGGACGGGACATAGACCCGCCCGATGCGGAGCTCGCGCGCGAGATAGGCGATATGGAGCGCCGCCGCGCCGCCATAGGCGAACAGCACGAAGTCGCGCGGGTCGCGGCCACGGTCGATCGAGCTCCGGCGCATCAGATCGGCCATATGTGCGTTGACGATGCGGAACGCGCCGGAGGCGACCGCGAGCCGGTCGATCCCGAGCCGGCGCGCAATCCGGTCGACGGCCTGTTCCGCGGCGCCGGCGTCGAGCGCCATCGTGCCGCCGACGAGCCCGGCGCCGCCGAGGAAACCGAGGACGAGGTTGACGTCCGTCACCGTCGGTGCGGCGCCGCCGCGGCTGTAGCAGGCCGGGCCGGGGAAGGCGCCCGCGCTCTCCGGTCCGACGCGGAGAAGCCCGTTGTCGTCGACCCACACGATGCTGCCGCCGCCGGCGCCGATCGATTCGACCGCGACCTTGGGGAAGAGATAGCTGTACTGGGCGACCACCGGCTCCTCGTCGAGGACGGTCTGGCCGCGCTCGATCAGGCTCACGTCGAAGGTGGTGCCGCCCATGTCGGCGCAGAGCACGTTGGGCTCGCCGTAGACCGCGCCGAAATAGCGTGCGCCGAGGACGCCCGACACCGGCCCCGAATCGAGCGTCAGCAGCGGGCGCACGCGCACCTCCTCCATGGTCGTGAGCCCGCCCATGCAGTGCGCGAGGAGGAGGGGATAGCGGTAGCCGAGCGCGCCGAGCCGGCCGGCGAGCCGCTCGAGATAGCGCGTCACCGCCGGCCCGACATAGGCGTTGGCGACCGTCGTCACGGTGCGCTCGTACTCGCCGAGGACGGGTGCGAGCGCGTGCGAGGCCGAGACGTAGAGATCGGGCCGCCGGGCGCGCAGACGGTCGAGGACGCGCGCCTCGTGCGCGTCGTTGAGGAACGACCATAGGAACGAGACCGCGACCGCCTCGACGCCCTCGGCCGCGAGCCGGTCGATCGCGCGGTCGATCTCGTCGTCCTCGAGCGCGACGACGACCGCGCCCAGCCGGTCGATCCGCTCGGTGAGGCCGAACACCCGTCGGCGCGGCACGATCGGCGGGTCGGCCTTGTCGAGGCGGGCCTGGTGCGTCATCGCGCGCTCGGACTGGCCGGCGACCTTCTGCACGACCTTGCCGATGAAGATCGCGTCCTCGTGGCCCTTGGTGGTGAGGAGCGCGGTCGGCACGCCCTTCCTCTCGACCATCGCGTTGGTCGCGATCGTGCAGCCGTGGACGAACAGCCGGCAGTCGGCGAGAAGCGCCTCGGTCGCGACGCCGAGCCGCGCCGCCGCCGCGGCGACGGCCTCGATCACGCCCTCGGCCGGATCGTCGCGGGTCGAGGTGGCCTTGGCGATCGCGGCGATCCGGCCGCCGTCGTCGAGGACGGCGCAGTCGGTGAAGGTGCCGCCGATGTCGATGCCGATATAGACGCCCATCGCGCCGATATCAGCAGCGACCAGGGGCGCGGTCAATGCCGCCGGCTCATCGTCGGCGCTTCTCGGCGATCAGGCGGGCGAGATCGGCGATGGTCGGCGCGGCGTCGAGCACGGCGGACAGCTCCAGGACGACGCCGAACACCTCCTCGATCGCAGCGATCAGGCGCATCGCCGCGATCGAATCCCCGCCCGCTTCCCAGAAATCGGCATCGCCGCCGGCCGTCCAGCCCAGGATGTCGGTCCACAGCCCCGCGATCGCGGCCTCGAGCGCGGAACGCGCCGGCGCGCGTGATGCGGGCGGCGCCTCGGGCGCAGGCGCGGGCAGCGCCTTGCGGTCGATCTTGCCGTTGTCGTCGCGGGGCCAGTCCTCGAGGCGGACGAACGCCGCAGGGAGCGCAACCGGCGGCAGATCCGGACGCAGGCTCCGCCGCGCCGCGCGCACATCGAACCGGGTGTCGGCGCCGACGAGATACGCGACGAGGCGGCTCGTGTCGTCCGTCCCGCGCCAGGTGCGGACCACCGCCTCGCGCGCCAGACCGCGGCCAACGATCGCCGCCTCGACGGCGCCGACGTCGACCCGCTCGCCGCGGATCTTCTCCTGGAAATCGGCGCGGCCGAGATGGGTGATCGCGCCGTCGGCCGCCATCACGCCGAGATCGCCGGTCCGGTAGCGGCGCCGTGTGGGCGAGCCGGGCACGGCGGCGAATGCGGCCGCGGTCGCCGCCTCCTGCCGCCAGTAGCCGCGCGCCAGATAGGCGCTCGTCACCACGATCTCGCCGATCGTCCCGGCCGGCGCGGGCTCGCCCGCCTCGTCGACGATCGCGACCGACATGTCGGGCACCGCGTGACCGATCGGGAGCGGACCGGGCGCGCCCGGGGTGTCGTGGCCGACGAAGAACTGTCGCACCAGACCGCATTCGGTCGCGCCGAGCCCGTTCACCAGGACGCAATCCGGCGCGAACGAGGCGCGAAGGCGCGCAGCGTCGACCGCCGCGGCGAGATCGCCCTCGAGCCGGATCACGCGCACCGACGGAAAGAGCGCGGCGCCGGCGGTGAGCACGCGGAAGATGCCGGGCACCGAATGCCACATCGTGATCCCCGACCGCCGCACCCAGTCGGCGAGCCCGCCCAGCCCGTCGCGGTGGAGGTCCCACGGGTGGATCGAGGCGCCGTTGAGGATCGCGCCGAACAGGCTCGACACCGCGCCGCTGAAGCTCGGCCCCTGGATCAGCGTCAGACGGTCGTCGCGCGCGATGCGGAGCGTGTCGGTGTAGCGGAGGATGTTGTGGAGGACGTTCCGGTGCGTGTCGACGACGCCCTTGGGTCGGCCGGTCGAGCCCGAGGTGTAATAGACATAGGCGTCGTCGTCGGCGCCGACCGCGATCTCGGGCGGGCCACGGCCATCGCCCGCCGTGATGTCGCCCACCTTGATGTCGGTCCCGTGAATTGAGTGAGCCCGTCATCCTCGACACCGCCACCCTGCCGCCGCGGCCGGACCCGGCGCGCGTGCGTGCAAGAGGCGGCGCGCTCGGGCGCGTCATGCGCTGGCGTCTCGGCTGGCGCATCGCGCGCGTCGTGTTCCTGAGCCTCCTGATCGTCGAGCTCCTCCTTTTTCTGCCCTATCGTGCGCGCTACGAGGCCGAGCTCGTCCAGCAGCTCCATGCCGTCGGCGAGGCGGCCTTCGCGCCGCTCCTCGGCCCCGATGCCGACCGCCTCGGCTCGAGCTTCTACTACGCCCTGCAATACGTTCCGGCGGTGAAGGGCGGCCGTATCTGCCGCGAGGACGGCGAGTGTCCGCGCGGCTTCGGCGAGAGCCCGGCGTTGATCGCGCTCGGCGAGGCGACCGGCGAGCCCGCGCTCGCGCGGCGGAGCGGCGACGGCACCCGCTACGAGATCGCCTGGTCGGCGACGGACGAGCGCAACGCCTCCGGCCTCGTCGTCTTCGCCCGCCTCGATTCGACCCATGTGGATGCCGCGCTCGCCCGTTTCGCCATCGACTGGCTTCTGATCTTCCTCGCGCTCGCGATCGTCCTCACCGCGACGCTCCTGCTCGCGATCGGTCCGCTCGCGCTCTATCCGGTGCTCCGGCTGCGCGAGAGCCTGATCGCTGCGAACCATGATCCGCGCGAGCCCGAGGCCTATCTCATCGCGACCGAGCGCAACGACGAGGTCGGCGAGGTCATCCGCGCGCACAACCATGCGCTCCTCGAGGGCGCGCGCCGGCTCGTCGATCTCGACCGCACGCTCGAGCGGCTCGGCGAGGCGAACGCCGAGAGCGCCGCCAAGTCGCAGTTCCTCGCCGCGATGAGCCACGAGATCCGGACGCCGATGAACGGCGTTCTCGGCATGACCGAGCTCCTGATGCGGACGCGGCTCGATTCCCGCCAGCGCCGGCTCGCGCGCATCATCGACCAGTCGGGGCGCCTCCTCCTCCGGCTGATCGACGACGTGCTGGATTTTTCCAAGGCGTCCGCCGGCCGTCTCTCGCTCGAGGCGGTCGACTTCGTGCTCGCCGATGCGCTCCAGTCCTGCTGCGCGCTCTATGCCGAGGAGGCCGATCGCCGCGGGCTCGCGTTCGTGACCGAGATCGAGCCCGATCTCCCCGCTGCCGTCGTCGGCGACCCGGCGCGGCTCCGCCAGGTGCTGGGCAATCTCCTCTCCAACGCGATCAAGTTCACCGAACGGGGTGGCATCACCGTGGCGATCGGGCGCGAGCCCGACACGGACGGCTTCGTGACGCCCCGCGTCGCGATCACCGACACCGGCATCGGCATCAGCGAAGCGGCGCAGGCAACCCTGTTCAAGGCCTTCGCGCAGGCCGATGCCTCGACGACGCGGCGCTTCGGCGGCACCGGCCTCGGGCTGGTGATCGCGAAGGAGCTGGTCGAGCGCATGGGCGGCACGATCGGGTTCACGAGCGCGCCGGGCCGCGGCTCGAAGTTCCATTTCACGGTGCGCCTTTCGATCGCCGCAGGCACGATCGCCGCCGAGGACCGGACCGCCAATGTCGGCGCGCAGGATGCGATCTCGATCGCCGGCCGCCGCGTCCTCGTCGCCGAGGACAATCTCGTCAACCAGGAGGTCGTGCGCGAGGTGCTCGAGGGGCTCGACTGCGTGCACGACATCGTCGAGGACGGCGAGGCCGCGGTCGCGCGCTGGCGGCAGGGCGCCTACGACCTCGTGCTGATGGACTGCCGCATGCCCGTTCTCGACGGGTTCGACGCCACGCGCGCGATCCGCCGGATCGAGGCCGAGGATGGGCGGAGGCCGACGCCGATCGTCGCGCTGACGGCGAATGCGGCCCGGACCGACATCGAGGCCTGCCTCGCGGCGGGCATGGATGCGCATCTCGCCAGGCCGTTCACGATCGACGAGATGCGCCGGGTGATCGCGCTTCACGCATGGGCACCCGCATCGTCCCCCGCATCGTCCCCCGCATCGTCCGGGGTGTCCGGGGTGCGAGAGCCCACGCCCGTATCGCTCGAGGCGCCCCGGATCGAAGCCGTCGTGGCCCCGCCCGAGGCGGCGCTCGACCGCGCTGCGCTCGACAACATCCGCGCGCTGCAGCGTCCCGGTGCGGCCGACATCCTCGACAAGATCGTCCGGGTCTATCTCGACAAGTCGCCGGCGCTCGTCCGCGCTCTCGACGGTGCGGCGCGCGCCGACGACGTTCGTGGCGTCGAGGTCGCGGCCCACTCGCTCAAGTCGAGCAGCGCCAATCTCGGTGCCCAGGGCCTCGCCGCGCTGTGCCAGGCGCTCGAGATCGCCTGCCGCAGCGGTCGGCTGCGCGATCCTGCCGCCAGCGCGGGCGAGATCGCGACCGAGTTCGAGCGCGTCCGCGTCGCGCTCGAAGCCGAGTGCTCCGTCCGGCGCGACGTCGAGCGCGCCGGTTGACGCGACGATGACTCGCCGCCCCGGCGGCGCGAACCGTTAACCTCGCGTTAACCATGCCCGGACTAGACCGGGCGAAACCGGCCGGTCGCCAGGGGTGGGGGCACGGGCGGGTTCAAAATCGTCGTGCGAGGGGGCTCGATCATGCGGATCTCGTTCTACCGACGCCTTGTGGCCGTCGCGCTCGCTTTCCCGGTGGTTGGTCTCGCGACGCCGTCGCCGGCGCTCGTCCTCACCAACTGCGACGGCGCCGGCTTCATCGCCGGCACCACCTGCACGCTCGGGGCGCTGGTCGCCAACCGCGGCGCGATCCGCGTCGAGGACAAGGTGTTCGAGGCCTGGGGCTATGTCATCGAGGGCATCGGCTTCTCGGTCGCCGAAGGCGCCGCGCGCGCCGCGAATGCCGACCTCGTCCAGGTCCAGGGCCTCGACAGCGGCGGGCCGGTCGGGCTCCGCTTCACCGGCACCCAGTCGACCTTCGAGATCGCGCTCGGCGGCGACGACGGCGACGGCCAGGGCGGCTCGCAGCTGAGCGCCTTCCGCTACGCCGTCCGCGTCCTCGATCCCGGCCAGGCGATCGTCGGCAACGTGCTCCGCCTGACCGATGCGACGGTGACGCTCACCGACGGCACCGACGCGCTCCTCGGCGATTCGACCGCACTCGCCCAGATCGCCGAGACGCCGACGGCGGCGGGCGGCGATCCCCTGTCGGCGACGGCGAAGCTGGTGGGGCGGCGCCAGGCGCTGTCGCAATCGGGGGCGCTCACCACCCCGTTCGACGACGACGAGGACAGCCGCCTCTTCGCCATGGAAGGCGTGGTCGATGTCGAGACCCAGGTGTTCCTCGACCTCGCGCTCGCCGACTTCGCCGGCGGCTCGCTGTCGGGCCTGGTCCGGCTGGGGAGCTTCGAGCAGCGCTTCGCTCAGGCGCGTATCGCCGAGCCGGGGACGCTCATGGTCTTCGTCGCGGCGCTCGCGCTTCTCGTCCTCCACCGGGTCCGGCGCGATCGCCGCCCGGCACCGGTCCGCCGCGGGCCGCGCCCTTACCGCCGGCCCCGGCCCGGTTTAGACTGACCGCGCAGGGCGCGCGCGCCGGAGCAGGTCCGGTGCCCCGCGTCTTCCGGAGCCCCGAGCGATGCATGCCATCACTGTTCGCGATCTCGTCGAGTTTGATCCCGGCAAGCGGATCAAGAAGCGGGTCGTCCTGACCGAGAACCTGATCACCGAGCTTCTCTGCTACGAGCCGGGACAGGGCACCGTCACCCATCACCACGTGCGGGAGGACGAGGCCTTCTACGTGATCGAGGGCCGCGGCACGATCACCGTCGACGGGCTCGTCCATACGGTCGGGCCGACCGATCTCGTGTTCGCGCCCGCCCCCCTCGACCACGCCCTCCAGGCCGCCCCCGACAGCCGGTTCGTGGTCATCTATTTCCGCGCCCCGGGCCGCAAGTCGGCCCATCCCGGGATCGTCGCGACGCCCGGCGAGACCGCGGCCGCCGCGGACGAGATCGCCGCCCGCGATCGGTGATCCGAACGGCCGACCGGCCCGTACCCCCAGTGCCTCCCCCGCTCACGGGAGCGCCCGTTGATGGACGGACTGGACATGACGACCGCGATTGCAGGATATGGCTCCCGTCCGCCGGCGCGGACCTGGCGGCTCGACCGATGGGTCGGGCGGGTCGGTCGGTCGGCCGGCGTCGTGGCGCGTCCCGCGGCGGGTCGGAGTAACGGGGTGACCAACGACGAGCTGTGCCGGCTGATCGAGGCGATCGCGCTCCGGCGCGACCGCGCGGCGTTCGCCGACCTGTTCGACCATTTCGCGCCGCGGCTCACGGCGTTCGGGCTCAAGAAGGGCGTCGACGCTGCCGCCGCCGAGGAGCTCGCGCAGGAGACGATGCTCGCCGTCTGGCGCCGCGCCGACCGGTTCGACCGGACGCGCGCCAGCGCCGCGACCTGGATCTACACCATCGTCCGCAACAAGCGGATCGACCTCTACCGGCGCGAGGGGCGGATCGATGTCGACCTCGATGCCGTGGACGACATCGTCGACGACGCGGCGCGGCCCGATGACCGGTTCGCCGCGAGCGAGACCGGCGTGCTCCTCAAGACCGCGATCGCGGCCTTGCCCCCGGAGCAGGTCGAGGTACTTCAGAAGGCCTTCTACGAAGACAAGCCGCACAGCGTGATCGCGGACGAGCTTCGCCTGCCGCTCGGCACCGTCAAGTCGCGCATCCGCCTCGCCTTGGCGCGGCTCCGCGTCGCCATTCCGGAGCAGGGCCGATGATCGCGCACCACCCGCCCGAGGATCTCCTCGCCCAATTCGCGGCCGGCACGCTGCCGATGCCACTCGCGCTCGCGATCGCCGCCCATGTCGAGCTCTGCCCCGAGTGTCGGGCGAGCGTCGCCGCGAGCGAGGCGGTCGGCGGCGCCATGCTCGAGGCGCTCGCGCCGGTCGCGGTCTCGGCGTCGGCGCGGTCCGCCGTTCTTGCCCGCCTCGACGAGCCGGCGGTGCCGGCGCGCGCGTCGACGGA
>VGEU01000017.1 GCA_016869145.1 Alphaproteobacteria bacterium
GGCGGAGCGTTCCACGCGGGGCGGCGGGGCGCAAGCGGGCCGCGCGCCCGCCCGCGCCGCCGCCCGCCGCGGTCACCGCACGAGACCGAGCGCCCTGAACGCCTTCTCGGCGCCGGGGTGGTAGGGCATGTCAGCGTCGACCCGGATCATGTCGCGGGTGAAGTCCTGGAAGCCCGCGTAGTTCTGGACCAGCGTCTCCTTGTCGTCGTGGAGGATGCGCACGATCGTCTCGACGATGCCGTCGGGCACGTGCGCGCCGGTGTTCAGCATGATCGGATAGGCCATGATCCGGGTCGGCTTGGTGATGCCGACATAGGCCGGCCCGGGTTGCAGCGTCACGATCTTGCCGTAGGGAAACGCGGCGCGCATCCGCGCCACCGCGGCGGGCGATTCGTCGAGATCGATGAACCGCGCACCGCCGCGGCTCGTGAGCTTGGCGTGGAGCTCCTTGACCGCGCCCGCGGTCGGGTTGTGCGAGGCGGTATCGACGCGGCCGTCGGCGAGCGCCTCGGTCCCCTTGACCTGGTTGACCACCGGGAAGGACTTGAAGTCGGCATAGCCGAGGCCGGCATTGGCGAGCACGGCGCCGAGGACCGGCAGCATCCCCTGCTGCCCCGAATAGCCGGTCGGCAGCGTCTTGCCCTTGAGATCGGCGAGCGTCTTGGCCGGGTTGTCGGCGGCGACGATCATGCCGAAATAGAAGACGTGGATGCCCGAAACGAGACGGTAATTGGGATTGGGCTTGCCCTCGAACACGCCTTTGCCGTGGAAGCCGTCGCTCGCCTCGACCGGATTCGAGATGCCGAAATCGGCCTCGCCGCGGTTGATCTGGGGCACGAAGGTCGAGGAGCCGGCGCCGGGCTGGATGCGGAATTGGAGACCGTGTTTCTCGACCAGGATCTTGGCGAGCGCCGAGCCGGCGGAGTACGCGATCGAGCCCGGCGGATTGGTCGCGATGGTATAGACCTGCGTGTTGGTCTGGGCCGCGGCCGTGCCGCTCGTAACAAATCCGGCGGCAGCCAGTGCCGCGATGAGGTGGCGACGCATCATTCCTCCCTGTGTAGCCGGGCGATCCCGCGGCCCGGTCGAAGGGGAAATTAGTCCATGCGCCCCCGGTCGGGAAGCTGCGGCTTGTGCCTAGCCGCCCATGGTGCTGAACAGATACATCGACACCGCCGCGCACACGATGCCGGCATTGAGCTTGAGCATGCCCTTCTTGCGCTCGGGTTCGGATCGGGCCTTGTCGGACACGGCGGCGAAGCCCTGGACGGCGAGCAGCACGCCGATCCCGAGGAGGAGCCCGAGCGCGGCGGCCTGCCACGGCATGGGTCGGGGCCTCAGCCCGGCTCGCCGTCTGTCTTTCCGACGATCTCCTCGGGCGTGCCGCCGAGACCGCGGAGAAGCGCCAACAGCTCGTCGCGACACGCATCGAGCCGGACCGGATCGGTGCCCCGCATGACGACCGAGACGCGGAAGCGCCGGTCCGGGCCGCTGACGGCCGGGTAGCTGCCGATGTCGATGTCGGCATAGGATTCCTGCAGCGCGCCGAGGCCCGCCGCGATCGCGCCCTCGCCGAGCGCGACGACGACGGTGCGCGACTGCACCGGACGGCCGCCGCGGAGCCCGGACTTCAGCTCCTCGAACATCGCCTGCATGATCGAGGGGATGCCGGCGAGGACGTAGACGTTCTCCATCCGGAATCCGGGCGCGGCGCTGATCCGGTTCTTCACCAGCTCGGCCCCGTCCGGGAACGTCGCCATGCGCAGCCGCGCCTCGTTGAGCTCGCCCGGCTTGAGCCGCGCCTCGAGTGCGGCGACCGCCTCCGGGAACCGCCGCATCGGCCGGCCGAACGCCTCGCCGACGCATTCCGAGGTGATGTCGTCGTGGGTCGGGCCGATGCCGCCGGTCGTGAACACATAGTCGAAATGGCGCCGCGCCCAGTCGACGGTCGCGACGATCGTCTCGCGCACGTCCGGGATCACCCGGGCCTCGGTCACCCGGATGCCGATCTCGTTGAGGTTGAGCGCGAGGAACTGGAGATTCTTGTCCTGGGTCCGGCCGGACAGGATCTCGTTCCCGATGACAAGGACGCAGGCGGTGACGACCTTCTCTGGCAACATGATTTCCCCGGCTCGACGGCGGCGGGCGGATCATAGTGCATCGACGGCCCCGGTTGAAGGCGCCAGCGCTGGAGCCTCGGCCCCGCGATGCCCATATGACCCACTATGAACTGGACCGACCGACGCGCCCCGACCTATAAGGTCGCGGTAAGGAACCGCCGTCATCGTCGGAAGGCACGGGCCGGCGGGCGGCCCGCGGGATCGTCGCGAGCATGATGAACGACCAGGCGCGTTGGCAGTCGGAGGACGTCGAGGATGTCCGCCGCATCCCGATCCACGGACCGGCCGAGTTCGCCGCCATGCATCGCGCCGGGCGCCTCGCCGCCGAGGTGCTCGACTTCATCACGCCCCATGTCGTCCCGGGCGTCACCACCGAGACGCTCGACCGTCTCTGCCACGACTTCATCGTCGCCCACGACGCGATACCCGCGCCCCTCAACTATCGCGGCTTCCCGAAGTCGATCTGCACCTCGATCAACCATGTCGTCTGCCACGGCATCCCCGGCGAGCGCCAGCTCGTCGAGGGCGACATCATCAATATCGACATCACCGTCATCCTCGACGGCTGGTTCGGCGATACCAGCCGCATGTTCCCGGTCGGCAAAGTCGGCATCAAGGCGAAGCGGCTGATGGACGTGACCTATGCCGCGATGATGGAGGGGATCAAGGTCGTCCGACCCGGCGCCACCGTCGGCGACATCGGGCACGCGATCCAGCGCTTCGTCGAGCGCGAGCGCTTCTCGGTGGTGCGCGATTTCTGCGGCCACGGCCTCGGGCGGGTGTTCCACGCGCCGCCCTCGATCCTGCATTTCGGCCGCCCCGGGACCGGCCCCGTCCTCTATCCCGGCATGTTCTTCACCATCGAGCCGATGGTGAACGCGGGCCGCTACGAGACCAAGCTCCTCGCCGACGGCTGGACCGCGGTGACCAAGGACAAGTCGCTCTCGACGCAGTTCGAGCATTCGGTGGGCGTGACCGAGACGGGCTTCGAGATCTTCACGCTGTCGCCCAAAGGCTTGCACCAGCCGCCTTACGACGTCTGAGCGCGCGGCCCCTTAATAGATCGAGGTCTTGAGGAACAGGACCTCGGTCGCGCGCGGCAGCGTCTTCAGGCTGACCTCGATCGTCTCGCTCGGGTGATGGGCGACGGGAAAGAGCGCGCGGGCGCGGGCGGTGAACTGCTCGATGCTCAGGTTCGAGCCGTAGTGCATCGGGATGATGAGCCGCGGCTTGATCTGCTCGATGATGTGGAACGCCTCCTCGTGGCTCATCGTCCACATGCCGTCGATCGGGACGAGCAGCACGTCGGCGTCCTTGATCGGCTGCACCTGCTCGGGCGCGAGCACGTGGTGGGTGTGGCTCAAATGCACGACGCACACACCCGCCGCCTCGATGATGAAGATCGAGTTGCCGGCGGTGCCGAGATCGCCGGCGACCTCGCCGAAATTGGTCGGCACGTTGCGGATGCGCGTGTCCTTGATCTTGACGTCGTGATGCGGCACGCCGCCCGACGGATTCCAGCCGCGCAGCACCTGGCCGATCTCGGGCTCGACCCGATCGGTCCAGTGCGTGCGGTGGAACCGGTTCATGGTGACGACCTCCGGCCAGCGATGCGGCTTGATGTAGCCGTTATAGTCGGTGAAGACGCCGACCCCTTCGGGCGATTCGATCATGAAGCTCGCATGGCCGGCGAAGGTGAGCCGCACATGGCCCGCCGACGCCGCGGCGAACCCGGCCGGCACGAACCCCGGCGCGCCGGCCGCGACGGTCACCTGGCAGGCGGCAAGCGCGGCGCGGACCGAGAGCGCGAGGACGAGACCGAGGACCGCGACGCGCGCGCCGATCCGGCCGATGTCGATCGCCGCCACGTCAGAAAAACCGCGTCTCGAGGAACAGGATCTCGGTCGGCTTGGGCAGCGTCTTGAGGCTGAACTCGGCCACATCGCCGCCCTGCTCGCGGATCGGGAACAAGGGCGTCGCGCGCGCGATGAAGGTCTGGAGGGCGCGCGTCGAGCCGTAGTGCATCGGGATCACGACCCTGGGCTTGACCTGGTCGATGATGTGGAAGGCCTCGTCGTGGCTCATCGTCCACGTGCCGTCGATCGGGACAAGAAGCACGTCGGCGTCCTTGATCGGCTGGAGCTGGGACGGCGACAGCACGTGGTGGGTGTGGCTCAGATACACGACGCAGATACCCGCCGCCTCCATGATCAAGATCGAGTTGTCGTTGCGCAGCCGGCCGTTGCCGAGGTCGCGGAGATTGGTCGGCACGTTGCGCACCCGCATATCCTTGTACTTGATGTCATGGCTCGCCACCCCGCCGCCCGGGTCCCAGCCGCGCAGGACATGCTTGATCTCGGGCTCGATGAAATCGGTGTAATGCGTCGAGTGCATCGGGTTCATGGTCACGATATCGGGGACGCGGGTCGGGCGCACGACGCCGTTATAGTCGGTGAACACCCCGACGCCCTCGGGCGATTCGACCATGAAGCTCGCGTGGCCGGCGAAGGTGATGCGAATCTGGTCGGGTGCGAGCGCGGCGACGAGGAGGCCATGGGGCATGTAGCCGGCGCCGGCGACGGCGATCTGGCAGCCGGCGCGAGCGGTCGTGGCGGCGAACGACCAGGCGAGCGCCGAGGCCATTGCGAGCAACGCGACGGGCCACGAGGCCCCCCGGGCAACCGACCGTGACCGACGCATGCTCCCCTCCCCTCCGCGGGCGCGCGCCCCGCGCGGTTGAGACTATAGCGCAGTCGGCGCCGTTGACGACCGGCGCGGCGCCCGTTTCTATGACGGGTCTCAGCATCGCAGCCGGGTCCACACGTGGCCGACGAGAACGACCACCACGAACACCGCAAGCGTCTGCGCAGCCGCTTCCTCAAGGGTGGCGGTGAGGCGCTGCACGACTACGAGCTGCTCGAGCTCGTCCTCTTCCTCGCCATACCGCGCAAGGACACCAAGCCGATCGCCAAGGCCCTGATCAAGCGCTTCGGCGGCTATGCCGAGACCATTGCCGCCGAGCCGGACGCGCTCCGCGCCGTCGAGGGCGTCGGCGAGGCGGCCGCCGTCGCCATCAAGTCGATCGGCGCCGCCGCCGAGCGCCTCGCCCGCGAGCAGGTGATGAACCGGCCGGTGCTGTCGTCCTGGGACCGCCTCCTCGCCTATCTCCGGATCGGCATGGGCCACAAGCCGACCGAGCAGTTCCGCATCCTCTTACTCGACGCCCGCAACATCCTGATCGCCGACGAGGCGCAGCAAGAGGGCACCGTCAACCATAAGCCGGTCTATCCGCGCGAGGTCATCAAGCGCGCGCTCGAGCTCGGCGCGACCGCCATCATCATGGTGCACAACCACCCCTCGGGCGATCCGACGCCGTCGCAGGCCGACATCGCCATGACGCGCGAGGTGATGGAGGCCGGCGCGCGGCTCGGCATCGCGCTTCACGACCACGTGATCATCACCCGCGCCCGCCACGCGAGCTTCAAGGCGCTCGGCCTGATCTGAAGAGCGTTAACGCGACCGCCGTTCACGGCCGCTTGTGTTGTGCGTCACCGCCACGGTCCGCTACGGTCGCGGCCATCGGTGGGGCAGGCGCTGTTCGAGTTGTGGAGTAGACGATGGCGTTCGCGCGCGTCGGCGAAGAATTCCCGGTCAACGTCTTCACATCGTCCAACCAGGAACGACCCGTCGCCGTTCCGCTGTCCGGTGGCCGCTATCTCGTCGTCTGGCAATCGGGCACGCAGGACGGCAGCGGCAACGGCATCTATGGCCGGATCCAGACCGCCGGTGATCCGCTGTCGGGCGTCGAGTCCGGGTCAACCAGGCGACGGACGGCAACCAGGAGACGCCGGCGCTGATCGCCCTGCCGACCGGCGGTTTCGTCGCGCTCTGGGAATCCCCGGACGGCGACGGCATCGGCGTGTTCGGCCGGCAATTCGACGGCAACGGCGCGGCGCAGTCCAGCCAGTTCCGGCTCAATGTCTTCGCCACGTCCAACCAGGAAGAACCGCAAGGCGCCGCCATCGGCGACGGCCGCTGGGTCGCGGTCTGGCAGTCGCTCGGCCAGGACGGCTCGGGTCGCGGCGTCGTCGGGCGGATCTTCGGTGGCGGTGATGTCGGCGGCGGCGAGGAGTTCGTCGTCAACACCAACATCTTCGGCGTCCAGGAGCGGCCCGTCGTCGCCGGGCTCAAGGACGGCGGCTTCGTCGTCGCCTGGCAGTCGGCGTTCCAGGACGGTCCCGGCTACGGCGTCTTCGCCCAGCGCTACGCCGCCGACGGCACGCGGATCGGCGACGAGTTCCGCGTCAACACCATCACCGCCGGCCAGCAACAGGCACCCGCGATCGTCGGGCTCCCCGACGGCGGCTTCTTCATCGCCTGGGAGACGGAGAGCCTCGACGGCGACGGTTTCGCCATCGCCGGTCGGCGCTTCGACGCCGCCGGGCTCGCCGCGGCGCCGGAATTCCAGATCAACACGACGACGGCCTCGAACCAGACCGACCCGCATCTCATGCTCACCGCCACCGGCGGTCTCGTCGTCACCTGGGAATCGAACGGCCAGGACGGCAGCGGCACCGCCGTCGTCGCCCAGCGCTTCAATCCGAACTTCACCCGGAACGGCGGCGAGATCGTCGCCAACACCTTCCAGACCTTCTTTCAGGAGAACCCGGCGAGCGTCGCGACGCCGTCGGGCTTCGTCACCCTGTGGCAGACCTTCGGCAAGGAGTCCGGCACCGGCATCTACGCGCAGGAGTTCGCCTCGAGCGACACGCTGCCGGTCTTCCGCTTCTACAACTTCGCGACCGGCGGACACTTCTACACGGCCGGCGCCGACGAGCGCGACCACATCCGCGCCAACATCGACACCTTCGTCTACGAGGGCGTCGCGTTCGGTGTGGCCGCCCAGCCGGCGACGGGAACCGCGCCGCTCTGGCGCTTCTACAACAGCGCGACGGGCACGCATTTCTATACGATCTCGATCAAGGAGCGCGTTTCGTCCGCGCCAACTACGCGCAGTTCCAGTACGAGGGGAAGGCCTTCGACGCCTACGGCATCGAGGTCGAGGGCACGATCCCGGTGTGGCGGTTCTACAATGATCGCACCGGAACGCATTTCTATACCGCGAACGAGGAGGAGAGGGTCTTCGTCGAGGGCACGTTCGCGGAATGGAAACTCGAAGGCATCGGCTACTACGCGGAGCCCGTGTTCGCCGCTTGAGTGACGGCCGCGGCGCCGCCATGCTGGGGCCCCAACCGGCAGGGAGGCCGCCATGCATCCGATCGGCATTCGTCCCGCGATCGTCGACCGCGTTCTCCTCAGGCGCGGCCGCCTCCATCTCCACGACCGTCTCGATCCGGCCCGGACCGCGCTCGTCGTCATCGACATGCAGGAGGGCTTCGTCGCGCCGGGCGCGCCTGCCGAGGTCCCGGCCGCACGCGCGATCTGCGCCAACATCAACACGCTCGCCGCCGCGCTCCGCGCACGCGGCGGCAAGGTCGTCTGGGTGCTCCATGCCAACGCGACCGACGGGACGCGGAGCGACTGGAGCGGCTTCATGGACAATTTCGTCGCTGCAGAGCTCCGGCACGCGACGATCGCCGCGCTCGCGCCGGGCGGCAAGGGTCAAGCGGTGTGGCGCGAGTGCACCGTCGCGCCGGGCGATCTCACCGTCACCAAGAACCGCTACAGCGCGATGATCGCGGGCTCCTCGGCGCTCGAGCGCACGCTCCGGAGCTTCGGCATCGACACCGTGCTGATCGCCGGCACCAAGACCAATGTGTGCTGCGAATCGACCGCGCGCGATGCCATGATGCTCGACTTCAAGGTCGTGATGGTCGAGGACGCCTGCGCCGCGCTCTCCGACGAGGAGCACCGCGCGACGCTCGAGAACATCGTCCAGCAGTTCGGCGACGTGCGGACGACCGCGGACACGGTCGGGCTTCTCGGTCCGCCGCGATGATGCCGCCGCCGCCTGCGCAGGCCCTCCTCGACTGGCTGCTCGCGTCCGCGCCGGGTATCGTCGATTTGCGCCAACTGGTCGCGGCGCTGGTCGATCGGCTCGACGGCGCGGGCGTGCCGGTCGATCGCATGAGCGCAGGCTTCGCGGCGCTGCATCCCGAGATCCGCTCGATCGGTTATATTTGGACGCGGGGCGACAGCTTCGTCCGCGAGCGCTTCGCACATCACGGCATCGAGCGCACCGACGACTATATCGGGAGCCCCTTCCAGCAGATCATCAACGGCGAGCCGATCGTCCGCTATCGACTGGACGCGACGCTCGGCGCCGATGGGCATGCGATCCTCCGCGAGCTGCGCGAGGAAGGCTTCACCGACTATATCGCCCACCGGCTCGATTTCTCGGACGGCAATGTCGGGGTGATCTCGTTCGTGACCAGGAAGGCGGGCGGGTTCGGCGCCGAGGCCGTCGCCATCCTCGCCGCCATGCGCCCGCTGCTGGCGCTCGTCGTCAATATCCAGGTTGAGCGGTTCGTCGCGCGCGGCGTGCTCGACACCTATCTGGGTCGCGAGGTCGGCCGGCGCATCCTCGCCGGCGAGGTCCGCCGCGGCGAGGGCGTCACGATCCGCTCCGCGCTCCTCTTCTGCGACATGCGGGGCTTCGCCGCACTGTCCGACCGTCTCCCGCTCGAGGCGCTGATCCGGCTCCTCAACGACTATTTCGAGGCGATCATCGAGCCCGTCGCGGCCCAGGGGGGCGAGGTCCTGAAGCTGATCGGCGATGGCATGCTCGCGATATTCCGCATCGACGAGACGGCCGAGACGAAGCGCGTCTGCGATGCGGCGATGACCGCGGCCGAGCTCGCTTCGGCCAACATCGCCCACCTCAACCGGCGTCGCGTGCGCGGCAGCGAAGACGCGATCCGCTTCGGGATCGCGCTCCACGTGGGCGACGTAATGTACGGCAATGTCGGCGCCGCCTCGCGGCTCGACTTCACGGTGATCGGCCCGGCCGTCAACCGCGTGGCGCGGCTCGAGGGCCTCGCGGGCTCGCTCGGGCGCGACCTCGTGACGTCGGCGGAATTCGCCGCGGCCGCGACGCGGCCCCTCGTCGCGATCGGCCGTCATGCCCTCAAGGGCATCGCCGATCCGCTCGAGGTGTACGGCGCCGGCTGAGCGGGGCGCCGTCTCAGGCCGCGATGTCGCGCGGCAGTTCCTCGATGAGCTGCGCCCGCTCGCGCAGCAGCGCTTCAAGGAAGAATTCGTCCGGTCGGGCCGACGTGATCTCGCGCTCGATTTCCTCGTCGATCTCGGCCACACGCATGGCGGAGGTGTCGTTCAGGCTCGACATGGTGCACCTCTCCCGTCGTCTATGCCGGTTGGGTCCGGCGTTTCACGCGGGTAGGTAGAGCCGATCCCAAAAAAAGAAAAGAGGCAATCGCATGGCACGCCGCGCGATCAGGGTTAACGGCGCCCCGGCGACGCGGCGTGCTGCAATGCAAAAAGACGTGGTGGATCAGAGACCTTCGACGATGAAGAACTGCGCCGTGGCAGCGCCTTCGCGCTGGCGCTTGGCCTCCTGGTATTCGGGCGAATCGTAGCACGCCTTCGCGGTCGCGACGTCCTTGAACTCGATGATCGCGATCCGGCCGGGCGGCGGCGCGCCCTCGAGGTTGGTCAACTGGCCGCCGCGCGACAGCATCTTGCCGCCGAACTTCGCGATCGCGGCCGGCGCGCGGTCGGCATAGCCCTTGAACTTGTCGGGGTTGGTCACGCTGAGCATGCCGATCCAATAGGCGGGCATCGTCGTCTCCTCGTCGTTTCGGTGTGGGGTTGCGGTCGGTGGTCTCGCTCAGCGCATCGTCGGCATCACGAACTCGGCGCCGGCGCGGATGCCGGTCGGCCAGCGCTGCGTGATCGCCTTCATGCGCGTGTAGAAACGGACGCCGTCGGGGCCGTGCATGTGCGTATCGCCGAACAGCGATCGCTTCCAGCCGCCGAAGGAGTGGAACGCCATCGGGACCGGGATCGGCACGTTGACGCCGACCATGCCGATCTCGACCCGGTGCGCGAACTCGCGCGCGGCATCGCCGTCGCGGGTGAAGATCGCGGTGCCGTTGCCGTACTCGTGGTCGTTGACGAGCTTGACGGCGCTCTCGAAATCGGGCGCGCGCACGACCGAGAGGACGGGCCCGAAGATCTCCTCTTTGTAGATGCGCATCCCGGGTGTGACGTGGTCGAACAGCGTCCCGCCGATGAAGAAGCCGTTCTCGTAGCCCTGGAGCTTGAGCCCGCGCCCGTCGACCACGAGCCGCGCGCCCTCGCCGACCCCGATGTCGATATAGCCCTTCACCCGCTCGTAATGTTGGCGCGTCACCAGCGGGCCCATCTCGGCGTCGCGATCGGTGCCGGGGCCGATCTTGAGGCCCGCGACGCGCGGCTTGAGCCGCTCGATCAGCGGATCGGCCGCCTTGCCGACCGCGACCGCGACCGAGACCGCCATGCAGCGCTCGCCCGCCGATCCGTAGGCGGCGCCGATGAGGGCATCCGTCGCCTGCTCGAGGTCGGCATCGGGCAGCACCACCATGTGGTTCTTGGCGCCGCCCAGTGCCTGGACGCGCTTGCCGGCGGCGGCGCCCTCCCGGTAGACATATTCGGCGATCGGCGTCGAGCCGACGAACGAGACCGCGGCGATCCGCCGGTCGGCGAGGATCCCATCGACGGCTTCCTTGTCGCCGTTGACGACGTTGAAGACGCCGGCGGGTAGTCCGGCCTCGGCGAGGAGCTCGGCGAGACGGAGCGCGCAGGACGGATCCTTCTCCGACGGCTTCAGCACGAAGCTGTTGCCGCACGCGAGCGCGATCGGAAACATCCAGAGCGGCACCATGGCCGGGAAGTTGAACGGCGTGATGCCGGCGCAGACGCCAAGGGGCTGGCGCACCGACCAGGCGTCGATCCCGCCGCCGACCTCGGCCGTGTACTCGCCCTTGAGAAGCTGCGGGATGCCGCAGGCGAACTCGACGACCTCGAGCCCGCGCGTGACCGAGCCCTTGGCATCGCTCAAGACCTTGCCGTGCTCGGCGGTCACGATCGCGGCGAGCGCGGCGAGCTCGCGCTCGATCAGCTCCTTGAACCGGAACATCACCCGCGCCCGGCGCAAGGGCGGCGTCGCGGCCCAGGCGGGGAAGGCATCGCGCGCGGCCTCGACCGCGACCCCGAGCTCGGCCGCGCTCGCGAGCGCGACGCGCGCCGTCATCTCGCCCGTCGCCGGGTTGTAGACCTCGCCGAAGCGGCCGCTCCGTCCCGCGACCAGCCGCCCGTTGATGTAGTGGCCGAGCGTCTCTACCATCACCCTCTCCTCGCGCGTCGACGGCGCCCGCCGGCTCCGCCGCGCGCCGCCAGTATCGCCGCTTCGGCCGCCGACGCAAGGTGCCGGGCGACAGGGGTGGGATCATGAGCGGATGGAAGACCGAATACGTGCCCGGCAAGCCGCGGCTCGCCTATGACCGGATGGGACGCGGGCCGCTCCTCTTCTTCCTGCACGGCATCGGCGGGTCGCGTTCGAACTGGCATCTGCAGCTCCCGGCCTTCGCTACGGACTTCACGGCGATCTCGTGGGACGCGCGCGGCTATGGTCTTTCCGAGGACTATGACGGGCCGCTCGACTTCGCCGACTTCTCCGCCGACGTGGTCCGCGTGCTCGATCATCTCGGCGCCGACAAGGCGCATCTCTGCGGGCTCTCGATGGGCGGACGCATCGCGCAGGATTTCTACCCGCGTCATCCCGAGCGCGTCGCGACGCTCACGCTCTGCGACACCTTTCCCGGCTTCGAGGGCGCGACGCGGGCACAGACGCCGGAGGAATTCGTCGACTCGCGCATCAAGCCGCTGCTCGAGGGCAAGACGCCGATGGAGGTGGCGGCGGCGCGGGTCGGGCGCCTGATGAGCCCGAAGCGGAGCGAGGACGCCTTCCGTCGCGCGGTCGAATCCTCGGCCTCGATCCACATCGAGTCCTACATCAAGACCGTGCGCGCCTCGATCGCGTTCAACCGCGCGGCCGATCTCCCCAACATCAAGGTCCCGACGCTCCTGATCTTCGGCCGCGAGGATCCGCTGACCCCGCCCGCGATCGGCGAGGTGATGGCGCGCCACATCCCGGATTCGCGGCTCGTCGTGCTCGAGGACGCGGGCCACATGGCGAATCTCGAGCAGCCGGCCGCGTTCAACGCCGCGCTCCGCGCGTTTCTCGCGCGTCATCGCGATCGCGCGGCGCCGCTCCGCGGCGGCAGCGCCGGTCAGGAATAGAAGAGTTGCTCCTCGGACACGCCGTCGGGGCCGAAGGTGATGAGGCCGGCGCCGATGGTCGCGCCGAGACGCCACTTGCACCACGCCTTGTTGCCGTCGACCATGACGTTGGTGATATCCATCCGGCTGCCGTGCTGCGTGAGCTGGGCGATATAGCCGGCGAGCTCCTTCTTGGTGATGATCTTGCCGCCCTTCTCGACCAGCCTGAAGTCGGCGGTCACGTTGGCCGCGATCATGTCGGCATCGAGCGCGCCGAACCCCTTCGCGTAGCCGCCGAGCTTGTCCGCTGCTGCCATCGGTCGCTTCCCTGTCGCCGCGGCCATTCGCCGGCCGCTCCTTTTTTATGGATCAGGCTAGCACAGCGGGTGGCGCCGGTCTCAGGACCCGGATCGTGCCCGGCGCGACGTCGATCTCGACGGGGAGTGCCGCCACGATGTCGCCGTCGGCCTGGACCGGCGCGCCGGGCGGGCCGTCGATCCGGACGACCCGACCCGGCACGAGGGTCACGTCGGAAAGCCGCGGCAATATCCCGAGACCGAGCGCCGCGGCGTAGCGGAGCGTCGCGAGCGGCCCGCCCCGCCGCGCGAGGCAGACCTCGAAACCGGGCGCGTCGATCCGCGCGCCGGGCGTGCAGCTGAACCGACCGCCATAGTGCCGACCATTGCCGACGACGACCGAGGCCGCGTGGTGGACGCGGCCGTCGATCGTCACCGTGAGCGGCCGATAGTCATGGCGCGCGAGCCGCCGGATCGCCTCGAGCATGTAGGCGTAGCGGCCGAGCCGGCGCTTGAGCGACGGTGTGACGGCGGCGACGACGGCGGCATCGAAGCCCGCGCCCGCCATAAGGAGGAACGCGCGGCCGTCGATGCGTCCGAGATGCACGGTCGTGGGCTCGCCGCGGGCGATCGCGGCGGCGATGTCGGCGGGCGAGCCGCCGAGGCCGATCTTGAGCGCGGCGACGTTCGCGGTGCCGAGCGGCACGATCGCGATCGGCGGCGCATCGGCGCCGAGCCCGGCGAGGGTCTCGTTGATGGTGCCGTCGCCGCCCGCGACGGCGATCACATCGACCGTATCGGGCCGCGCCGCCTGGGCGATGCGCGCCGCATCGCCGGGGCCGCGGGTCTCCTCGACCACGACCGCGCAGCCGGCCGCGGCGAGCGCGCCGAGGACCGCCTCGAAGCGCGCCCGGCGGCGCCGGCCGGCGACCGGGTTCAAGATCACGAGTACGCGACGCGGACGAATGCTGGTCACGCCGACGACCGGGTTGACGGAACCGCGCCGAGCGGGGCCGAATGGCCCGGTCGGCGGGGATCGCCCGCAGCGACCCGGAGATGGACATGACTGAGAGCGACGGACCGGCCGATACGACCGCTGCGGAGGAATTCGACGTCGTCGTGATCGGCTCGGGCGCCCCCGGCATGGCGGCCGCGATCGTTGCCCATGACGCGGGGCTCCGGCCGCTGATCGTCGAGAGCGAGCGCTGGTTCGGCGGCTCGAGCGCGGTATCGGCGGGCGCGGTCTGGATCCCGAACAACCAACACGCCCGTGCCGCCGGCATCGCCGACAGCGCCGAGGCGGCGATGACCTATCTCCGCGGCGAGGGCGGCAACCGCGTGCCCGAGGCGATCCTCCGCGCCTTCGTCGACACCGGCCCTGACGCGATCGCCTTCCTCGAGGCCAAGACCGCGGCCCGCTTCTACGTGCGGCCCAACATGCCCGACTACCACCCCGAGCGGCCGGGCGGCATGGCGACGGGACGGACGCTCGACACGTATAATTTCGACGGACGCCAACTCGGCGACCGGTTCGACGATCTGCGCCCGCCGCTCCGCCATTTCATGATCCTGGGCGGCATGATGGCGGGGCGGCCGGAGGTCTATCACCTCCTCCACATGACGCGCTCGCTGCGCTCGGCGACCTATTCGGCCGGTCTCTTCCTCCGCTTCTTCCGCGACCGGCTCACCCATCGCCGCGGCACGCGGCTCACGATCGGCAACGCGCTCGTCGCGAGCCTCGCGAAGACGCTCAAGGACCGCGCGATCCCGCTCCGGCTCTCCTGTCCGGCCGAACGCCTCGTCGTCGACGGCGGGCGCGTGACGGGCGTCGTCGTCCGCCGCGATGGGACCTCGGTGACGATCGCGGCACGGCGGGGCGTGATCATCGCGACCGGCGGCGCGCCGCACAGCACCGCCCTCGCCGACCGCCTCGCCCCGCACCGCAAGGCGCGCGGCCACCATTCGGCGGTGCCCGAGGGGAGCCGCGGCGACGGGCTCGCGCTGGCGACCGCGGTCGGCGGTCGTCTCGTCGACGGCAATATCGACAACCTGTTCTGGACGCCGATGTCGCTCGTCCCGGAGGCCGACGGCACGACCCACGTCTATCCGCACATCGCGCTCGACCGCTCGAAGCCGGGCTTCATCGCCGTCGACGGCACCGCGCGCCGTTTCACCCGCGAGAGCACGTCCTATCACGACTTCGTCCGCGGCATGCTCGGGCTTGACGGCGGCCGCGGCGCGACCGATCCGGTGTGGCTCGTCTGCGACCACCGCGCGCTCCGCCGCTATGGCATCGGGCCGGTGCCGCCGTTCCCGGGCCCCTATCGCGCCCGCATCGCCTCGGGCTATCTCAAGCGTGGCGCGACGGTCGCCGCGCTTGCGCGCGAGCTCGGGCTCGATCCGGCGACGCTCGAGGACACGATCCGGCGCTACAACGGGCCGGCCGCCGCGGGAGAGGATCCGGAGTTCGGCAAGGGTTCGGGTCGCTACGACCGGGCACTCGGCGATCCCGAGCACGGGCCGAATCCGTGCAACGCGCCCCTCGCGACGCCGCCCTTCTACGCCGTCCGCCTCCATGCCGGCGATCTCGGCTCGTCGATGGGTCTTGCCACCGACGAGCGCGCGCGCGTGCTCGACCGTGTCGGCGCCCCGATCCCCGGTCTCTACGCCGTCGGCAACGACATGAACGCGATCGGCGGCGGCAACTATCCGGGCGCCGGATCGACGCTCGGGCCCGGCCTCACCTTCGCCTATATCGCCGCGCGTGATCTCGCGGGTATCGCCGCGCGCAATCTCGCGAGTCGCTGAGCGGTCCGGACCTCTCGCAGTATTCGTCGTCACATCCGGCACTCGTTATTGGATCGGACGCGGAGAAACCTGTCACGAAACTTTCACAATACAACATGTAGAACCTTCTTATTCCTCGAATACCAGATGCGCATTGTGGATAACAAGGTATTCGGAGGAACACGTGGGCATCTATCCGCTCCGCCCGACCCGACGATACCGGTCGATCTGGATCTCCGACGTCCATCTCGGAACCCGCGGCTGCCAGGCGGAGCTTCTGATCGAGTTCCTGCGTCGGAACGACTGTGACCGCCTCTATCTGGTCGGCGACATCATCGACGGCTGGCGTCTGCAGAAGAACGGCTTCTGGCCCGACACCCACAACGACGTCCTTCAGTGGGTGCTGCGCAAGGCCTCGGCCGGCACCGACGTCGTCTATCTCCCCGGCAATCACGACGAGATCGCGCGGTCGTGGTGCGAGCTCCGCTTCGGCGGCGTCACCATCGTCAACGAGGCGGTGCACGAGACCGCCGACGGGCGCCGCTTCCTCGTCGTGCACGGTGACGAGTTCGACGCCATCGTCAAGCACGCGCGCTGGCTCGCCCACATGGGCGAACGTGCCTACCAGGCGGCGACGCGCTGCAACCTCTGGCTCAACGCGGCGCGCCGGAAACTGGGGTTCCCGTACTGGTCGCTCGCCGCCTATCTGAAGCAGGTCGTCAAGGACGCGCTCGAGACCATCGACAAGTTCGAGCGCACGCTCGCCGAGGAGGCGCGCCGGCGCGGCTTCGACGGCGTCGTGTGCGGCCGCGTCCACCACGCCGCGATCCGCCCGATCGACGGCGTGCTCTACTGCAACACCGGCGACTGGGTCGAGAACTGCACCGCGCTGGTCGAGGACCATGGCGGCCGGTTCGAGATCGTACGCTGGGCCGAGCACCGCGCGATGACGCTCGCCGTGGCGTCCTGAGGGTGCGGATTCTGATCGTCACCGATGCCTGGTTTCCCCAGGTGAACGGCGTCGTGCGGACGCTCTCGACCGTCGCGGGCGAGCTCTCATCGCTCGGCCATGCGGTCGCGTTGGTCACGCCCGAGAGGTTCCGGACGATCCCGTGTCCGACCTATCCCGAGATCCGACTCGCGGTCGGCGCGCGACGGGGAATCGTCGAGGCGCTCGATCGCCACGCGCCCGAGGCCATCCACATCGCGACCGAGGGGCCGCTCGGGCTCGCCGCGCGCCGCCTCTCCGCGCGCGCGGGCTTCCGTTCACGACCTCGTTCCACACGCGCTTTCCCGAATACGTCCATGCTCGCTTCCGCGTGCCCATTGCCTGGAGCTATGCCCTCGTCCGCCGGTTCCACGCCGGGGCGGCGCGGACCATGGTCGCGACCGAGACCCTCGCTGCCGAGCTCGCGGCGCGCGGCTTCGGCCCCCTCGCGCTGTGGGGCCGCGGCGTCGACATCGATCTGTTCCGGCCGCGGCCGGGCGACTGGCTCGACCTGCCACGACCCGCCTTTCTCCATGTCGGACGCATCGCGGTCGAGAAGAACATCGAGGCCTTCCTTCGCCTCGACCTCCCGGGATCGAAACTCGTCGTCGGTGACGGCCCTGAGCATCGGCGGCTCGAGCGGCGCTATCCTGAAGCCCGCTTCGTCGGGGCGAAGACCGGAGACGACCTCGCCCGCCACTACGCCGCCGCCGATGCGCTGGTCTTCCCGAGCCTCACCGACACCTTCGGCAACATGGTCCTCGAGGCGCTCGCCGCCGGCGTTCCGGTCGCGGCGTTCCCGGTTCCGGGACCGCGCGACGTGATCGGCGCGGCGCCCGTCGGCGTCCTCGACCACGATCTCCGGCGCGCCGCGCTCGGCGCGCTCGCGGTGCCGCGCGCGGCCTGTCGCGCCTTCGCGATGGAGCGCACCTGGCGGACCTCCGCTCGCCAATTCCTCGCCAACCTCGCGCCCGTCGCCCCGCGCTGAGCCCGCCTTTCGGGTGGACAGGGGCGCGGCGAAGGTCTACCCCCGCCGCATGATGCAAGCACCCGCCCGGCGGCCCGCGCCATGAGCCGTCTCTATTTCTTCGCGTTCGCCCTCCTCCTCGCGTCGTTGACCGCGGTCAACCCGATCGCCATCGACACGATGATGCCGGCGATGCCGATGATCGCCGACGCGCTGGCGACCGACGCGGCCTCGGTGCAGTACACGCTGAGCGCCTATCTCGTCGGCATCGGCATCGGCCAGCTCGTGCACGGGCCGGTCTCCGACCGCGTCGGGCGGCGGCCGATCGCGCTCGTCGGCATCGTGCTGTTCGCGCTGAGCTCGGCCGGCTGCGCGCGCGCAAGCTCGGTCGAGATGCTGTTCGCGCTCCGCGTGCTGCAAGGCTTTTCCGCCTGCGCCGGCCTGGTCATGGCGCGCGCGATCGTGCGCGACCGGTTCGAGCGCAACGTCGCGGCCGAGGTGCTCGCCTATGTCGGGGTGTTCCACAGCCTCGCGCCGCTGACCGCGCCGATCTTCGGCGCCTCGCTCGCGGTCGCCTATGGCTGGGAGGCGACGTTCTGGGCGATGGCGATCTATGCCGCGGTGGTCTCGGTGATCGCCTGGTTCGCGCTGCCCGAGACCCATCGCCAGACCGAGCACGCGCGCTTCGGCGTCCTCGCCAAGGCCGCGAACTTCGCCCACATCCTGCGCAATCCGGTGTTCCGCGGCTATCTCGGCTGTATGGCGATCGCCTATGCCGGCATGTTCAGCTTCCTCGCCGGCTCGCCCTTCGTGCTGATCACTTTCATGGGCATCGATCCCGAGCGCTATGGCGTGCTGACGGCGCTGATCATGGTCGGCCATATCCTGGCGTCGTTCTCGGCTGCGCGCCTCGTCCGCCGCTTCGGCATCGACCGGCTTCTCGGGCTCGGCGTCCTCTTGACGCTCGCCGGCGGCGCCACGATGGCCGGGCTCGCCTGGTTGGGCATCGCGACGGTCGCCGCGGTGATGCTCCCGATGTTCGTCTACATGCTGGGGTTCGGCAACGTGTCGCCGACCTCTGCGGCGGCGGCGCTGCAACCGTTCCCGACCATCGCCGGCACGGCGTCGTCGCTGTTCGGCTTCGTCCAGACCATGACCGCGACGGTGGTCGTCGAGCTCACCGGCCTCTTCCACGACGGGACCCAGCTGCCGATGACGACCGGCGTCGGCGTCTGCGGGGCGCTCGCCGCGCTCCTCTATCTCTATGTCCGCGCCGTCCGGCGCCGGGGCGAGGTCGCCCCGACGCCGGAGGCTTGTCGGACCTAGTCGATCAGCCGCCGATCGGCCCGCCGTCCTCGCGCGTGATGACGACCACCGACGGACGCGGCGGCATGCCGGCCGCGAAGTCGGGCCAGCGCGTCGCCGGCTCCTCGAAGCTCGACCGCTTGCCGAACGGCGGATAGTCGCGCGCGCCGTCGGCGGCCGGATGCTAGATGGCGAGGAAGAGCGTGCGGCCGTCGGCGCTGAACTGCGGACCGCACAGCTCGGCGCCGACCGGCACGCGGAAGAACATCTTCGCGTAGCCGCGCATCGCGCCTTCGGTCTCGAGGCCCCAGAGCCCGTCGGCGGTGCCGCTCGCCTTCTTCCAGGACGTGCCCTGATCGGTCGCGATCCAGAGGCGGCCCTGGTTGTCGAAGGCCATGTTGTCGGGGCAGGCGAACCAGCCGTTCCGCGACGTCGCGGCGTGATAGCGCGCGCCCACCGCGGCGACCGCGGGATCGCCGCAGCGGACCAGCATCTCCCACGTGCCGCCGAGCGCCGCGTGGTCGTCGCCGGGCTGGGTCATCTCGATGATGTGGCCCCAGTCGTTGGCCGCACGCGGGTTCGCGGCGTCGAGCTGGTCGGCCTTGCGGTTCGCGTTGTTGGTCATGATCGCGTAGACCTTGTGCGTCCGCGGGCTCGCCTCGACGTCCTCGGGGCGGTCCATCCGCGTCGCGCCGAGGAGATCGGCGGCGCGCCGCGTCTCGATCATGACGTCGGCCTGGCTCGCGAAGCCGTTCTGCGGCGTGAGGGGTCCGGCGCCCCAGACCAGCGGCAGCCACACGAACGAGCCGTCGGCTTCGTAGCGGGCGACGAACAGCGTGCCCTCGTCGAGAAGGCGGCGGTTCGCCTCGCGGTTCGCCGGATCGAAACGGCCGTGGCTCACATATTTGTAGATGTACTCGAAACGCTCGTCGTCGCCCATGTAGAGGACGACGCGGCCATCTCTGTTGACGATCGCCTCGGCGCCCTCGTGCTTCATGCGCCCGAGCGCGGTGCGCTTGACCGGCACCGCGGACGGATCATAGGGATCGATCTCGACGATCCAGCCGAAGCGGTTGGCCTCGTTCGGTTCCTTGGCGACGTCGAAGCGGTCGTGATAGGCGCCCCAGTTGTAGCCGCGACCGGGGACGCCGTAGCGGCGATGGTTGCGCGCCTCCGCCGATTCGCTCGCCACCTCGCCCCAGAAGTAGAAATGGAAGTTCTCCTCGGCCGTGAGATACGTGCCCCATGGCGTCATGCCGCCGGCACAGTTGTTGAGCGTGCCGTTGCAGCGAAGCCCGGTCGGATCGGCCTTGGTCCGCATGCGGTCGTGGCCGGCGGCGAGGCCGGCGATCGTCATCGGCGTGTCGGCGGTGATGCGCCGGTTGAGCCGGCTTTCGGCCTCGATGCGCCAGCGTCCGTTCGCAGCGCGGGCGATCTCGACGATCGAGGCGCCGTGCGCGGCCATCTCGATATCGACCAGCGCGCGGGTCATGTTCTTGAACGCCATCTGCTTGGCGTCCTGCTCGCCGCCGAGGCCTGGGAACATCAGCTCCTCGTTGGTATATTCTTGGTTGACGCAAAGGAGCCCGCGATCGCCGCCATTGGACCCGACGGGCAACGGCGCGAAGCCGACATAGTCGCAGTTGTAGCCGAACTGCCGCGCCTGGGCGGCGGCGGTCTGGTTCATCGGGTCGAAGGCGGGCACGCCCGGCACGACGGGGTCGCCCCAGCGGAGAAGGATCTCGGCACGATGACCGGCCGCGACATGGTGGGTCTCGTCGACACCGTGGGCGATCTCGTCGAACCGGAAGCGCGTTTCGGGGCCCGCGTTCGCGGCGGCGCGACGCGCGGTCGCGAGCGCGGTCGGCCCGACGAGAGCCGTGATCGCGGTCGTGGCGAGCGCACCCTCGAGGAGCGCGCGGCGGCCATAGCGCGCGCCGATCACCTCGCCCATCGTGGGCGCGGTCGCGGGATTGCTCGGGATGTTCTCGGCCTCCTCGAGGATCGCCGATCGGCTGTGACCGGCAAAAGCGGGGTCGCGGCGAAGGGTCGGATAGTCCTTGCGACGCATCGGTCTCTCCTCCTGCTGACGATGGCTACGAACCCCTAGCCGAGCGCTGTTACAGGACGTTGACGGAGGTTGCAAAACGGCGCCACACCTCTACAAACGACGCGACGACAGGAGAGACCGTTGATCCCGCGCTATTCGCGACCCGAGATGGCGGCGCTGTGGGCGCCCGAGGCCCGTTTCCGCATCTGGTTCGAGATCGAGGCGCATGCCTGCGACGCGCAGGCCATCCTCGGCGTGATCCCGACGGAGGCGGCGGCGGCCGTGTGGCAGCGCGGCCGGTTCGAGATCGAGCGCATCGACGAGATCGAGCGCGAGACGCGCCACGACGTGATCGCCTTCCTCACCAACCTCGCCGAGCATGTCGGCCCCGAGGCGCGCTTCGTCCACCAGGGCATGACGTCGTCCGACGTCCTCGATACCTGTCTCGCGGTCCAGCTCGCGCGCGCCGCCGACATCCTCCTCGCCGACCTCGACCAGCTCCTCGCCGCGCTCGAGCGGCGCGCGATGGAGCACCGCAAGACGCTCTGCATCGGACGCAGCCACGGCATCCATGCCGAGCCGACCACCTTCGGCCTCAAGCTCGCCGGCCATTACGCGGCCTTCGCCCGCAACCGCGCACGCCTCGCCGCCGCGCGCGCCGACATCGCGACCTGCGCCATCTCGGGCGCGGTCGGCACCTTTGCCAACATCGACCCGTTCGTCGAGCGCCACGTCGCCGACAAGTTGGGGCTCGCGGTCGAGCCGGTTTCGACCCAGGTGATCCCGCGCGACCGGCATGCGATGTATTTCGCGACGCTCGGCGTGATCGCGGGCTCGATCGAGAATCTCGCCGTCGAGATCCGCCATCTGCAGCGATCGGAGGTGCGCGAGGCGGAGGAATATTTCGCGCCCGGGCAGAAGGGCTCGTCGGCGATGCCGCACAAGCGCAACCCGGTTCTCGCCGAAAATCTCACCGGGCTCGCCCGCCTCGTCCGTGGCTACGTCACGCCCGCGCTCGAGAACGTGGCGCTCTGGCACGAGCGCGACATCTCGCACTCCTCGGTCGAGCGCATGATCGGCCCCGATGCGACCGTCACCCTCGATTTCGCGCTCGCCCGGCTCACCGGGCTCGTCGAGCGGCTCATCGTCTATCCCGACCGGATGCGGAAGAACCTCGACGCCGAGGGCGGCCTCGTCTTCTCGCAGCAGGTCCTACTCGCCCTCACCCAGAAGGGCATGAGCCGCGAGGACGCCTATGCCACCGTGCAGACGCACGCGATGGCGATCTGGCGCGACGGCGGCGACTTCCAGGCGTCGCTCCGCACCGATCCGCGCGTCGCCGAGCGGCTGAGCGCGGCCGAGATCGCGGCGCTGTTCGACCTCGCGCACCACCTCCGCCACGTCGACACGATCTTCGCCCGCGTGTTCGGGCGCTGACCGGCCGACGCCCGCGTCAGACCTGCTGCGGGGAGTCGGGCTTCGCTTCGCGGGTGATCTGGTCGCGGGCCACGGCGGCGAGCCGCTCCATCTCGCGGCGAAGATCGGTCTCCCCCATCTTCACGCCCTTGGCGCCGAGGTCCTTCAGAACCTTGCCGATCACGTCGTCGTCGCCCGGCTTGTCGAAATCGGCGACGACCACGTCCTTCGCATTGGCCTCGGCCGCCGCGCCGGTCATGCCCATCTTCTCCGCCGCCCACAGGCCGAGCAGCTTGTTGCGCCGGGCGGTCATCTTGAACTGGGTTTCCTGGTCGTGCTTGTACTTGGACTCGAAGCCCTTCTCGCGCTCGTTGAACGTCGTCATACCTCTCTCCCGACACCCGGCGCGAAGCCGCACCGCCCGTTCCATGAACCACTCGCGGTAATATGTGGGCGGCCGATGGTCCAAGCAAGTCACCCGAGCGCCCGTCATCCGAGCGCCGATCCGGGAACCGCCGGCCGCGTCTGGCGCATCGATCGGTTCCGTGCTATCGGGCGCCGATGTGCACGGTGGTCATCCTGCGTCGCCCGGGTCACGACTGGCCCCTCCTCCTCGCCGCCAACCGCGACGAGATGGCGGACCGGCCATGGCTCCCGCCGGCGCGGCACTGGGCGGACCGCATCGAGGTCGTCGCCGGCATCGACCAGCTCGCCGGCGGCACCTGGCTCGGGCTCAACGATCACGGCGTCGTCGCCTGCATCTTGAACCGGCGCAATTCGCTCGGCCCCGACCCGCGGCTCCGCTCGCGGGGCGAGCTCGTGCTCGAGGCGCTCGATCACGCCGACGCCGACGATGCGGCGCGCGCGCTCGGCGGCCTCGACGGCCGCAGCTATCGCAGCTTCAACATGGTGATCGCCGACAATCGCGACGCGTTCTGGATCCGGAGTCTCGGCGAGGCCGACGACGGGCGCGTGTCGGCGCACGCGATCCCGGACGGGCTCTCGATGCTGACCGCGCGCGAGCTCGACGATCCGCAGTCCCCGCGCATACGCCTGTACCGCCCGCGCTTCGCCGCGGCGCCGGCGCCCGACCCGGCGCGCGAGGACTGGTCCGGTTGGCAGCGTCTTCTCGCCTGCCGCGACGCGCTCGACGGCGAAGGCCCCGGCGAGGCGATGACGATCGAGACCGACCACGGCTTCGGCACGCTGTCGAGCTCGCTGATCGCCTTGCCGTCGATCGAGCGCGTCGGCGCGACACCGATCTGGCGCTTCGCCGCCGGTCGCCCCGACCGCACCCCTTATCTCCCCGTCGCGATCGGGGAGAATCGGCCCGCGGCTCGGGCTCCCTAGTCAATTCGCATCGCAACATCCTGATTCGACACAATTAGCGTTCGCGCGATCCGGCGGCGACGGTGATCCGGGCTGCACCGAAGGCCGCGGCGCGGCATTGAGGCAGGGGGGCGGAGTTGCTATATCAGAAACAGCTCCGCCCGCCCCGATCCCCTTCGTCCAGAGACCCCGCATGGCGCGCCGCCGACGCATCTATGAAGGCAAGGCCAAGGTGCTGTTCGAAGGCCCGGAACCGGGGACGCTGGTCCAGTACTTCAAGGACGACGCCACCGCCTTCAACAACCAGAAGCGCGGCACGATCACTGGCAAGGGCGTCCTCAACAACCGCATCTCCGAGTTCCTCATGATCAAGCTCGGCGAGATCGGCGTGCCGACGCATTTCGTGCGCCGGCTCAACATGCGCGAGCAGCTGATCCGCGAGGTCGAGATCATCCCGCTCGAGATCGTGGTGCGCAATGTCGCCGCCGGCTCGCTCTGCGCCCGGCTCGGTCTCACCGAGGGCGCGGCGCTGCCACGCTCGATCGTCGAGTACTATTACAAGTCCGACGAGCTCGGTGATCCGCTCGTCGCCGAGGAACACGTCACGGCCTTCGGCTGGGCGACACCGCAGGAGCTCGACGAGCTCCTGCATCTGTCGCTCCGCATCAACGATTTCCTGACCGGGCTCTTCATGTCGATCGGCATCAGGCTGATCGACTTCAAGCTCGAGTTCGGCCGGCTGTGGCAGAACGACGAGATGCGGATCGTGCTCGCCGACGAGATCAGCCCCGACAATTGTCGGCTGTGGGATATCAAGACCAACGAGAAGATGGACAAGGATCGTTTCCGCCGCGACCTCGGCAAGGTCGAGGAGGCCTACCTGGAGGTCGCGCGCCGGCTCGGGATCCTGCCCGACGGCGGTCCGGGCGATCTCAAGGGCCCGGCGGTGATGCAGTGACGGCCCTCCGGTGAAGGCTCCGGCGTGAAGGCCCGCGTCCACGTCACCCTCAAGAAGGGCGTCCTCGATCCGCAGGGTCAGGCGATCGCGCACGCGCTCGGCACGCTCGGCTTCGCCGGCGTCGGCGATGTGCGCCAGGGCAAGTATATCGAGATCGAGCTCGCCGAGACCGACCGCGCCACGGCACGCGCGCGCGTCGAGAAGATGTGCGCGCAACTTCTCGCCAACCCGGTGATCGAGGACTACGCGATCGAGATCGCGGAATGAAGGCCGCCGTCATCGTCTTTCCGGCGTCGAACTGCGACCGCGACGTCGCCGTCGCGCTCGCGGCGAGCATGGGGCGCGATCCGCTGATGGTCTGGCATCGCGACGCCGACTTTCCCGCCGTCGACCTGATCGTGCTGCCGGGCGGGTTCTCCTACGGCGATTACCTCCGCGCCGGCGCGATGGCAGCGCGATCGCCGGTGATGGCCGAGGTGATCCGGCGCGCCCGCCGCGGCGTGCCGGTGCTCGGCATCTGCAACGGGTTCCAGATCCTGACCGAGGCGGGCCTCCTTCCCGGCGCGCTGATGCGCAACGCCGGCCTCGCCTTCGTCTGCCGCGACGTTCACATCCGGGTCGAGACGACCGACAGCGTCTTCACCCGGCGCTATGCGAAGGGTGCCATCCTCCGCATCCCGGTCGCCCATCACGACGGCAACTATTTCGCCGATCGTGCGACGCTCGAGGCCCTCGAGGGCGACGGGCGGATCGCGTTCCGCTATGTCGAGCCGGACGGGCGCGTCACCGCGGCCGCCAATCCGAACGGTGCGGCGCGCAACATCGCCGGCATCTTCAACACGACGCGCACCGTGCTCGGGCTGATGCCGCATCCCGAGCGCCTCGCCGATCCGCTCCTCGGCGGCACCGACGGGCGGGCGATGTTCGACGGCCTGGTCGAGGCGCTCGCGTGAGCGCGATCACGCCGGCTTTGGTCGCCGAGCACGGGCTCACGCCCGAGGAATATGCGCGCTTCCGCGGCTTCCTCGGCCGCGATCCGACGCTCACCGAGCTCGGCATCGTCTCGGTCATGTGGAGCGAGCACTGCTCCTACAAGTCCTCGAAGCGCTGGCTTCGCCTCTTGCCGACTGAGGCGCCGTGGGTGATCTGCGGCCCGGGCGAGAACGCGGGCGTCGTCGACATCGGCGATGGGCGCGCGGTCGTGTTCAAGATGGAGAGCCACAACCATCCCTCGTTCATCGAGCCCTACCAGGGCGCGGCGACCGGCGTCGGCGGCATCATGCGCGACGTGTTCACGATGGGCGCCCGTCCGATCGCCAACATGAACGCGCTCCGCTTCGGCGATCCGGCGCATCCGAAGACGCGCCATCTGGTGGCGGGCGTCGTCGCCGGCATCGGCGGCTACGGCAACTGCATGGGCGTGCCGACGGTCGGCGGCGAGTGCAACTTCCACCCGGCCTATAACGGCAACATCCTGGTCAACGCGATGACGGTCGGTCTCGCGCCGGCCGACCGCATCTTCTACTCGGCGGCCGCCGGCGTCGGGAACGCGGTCGTCTATGTCGGGTCCAAGACCGGCCGCGACGGCATCCACGGCGCGACGATGGCCTCCGCCGAGTTCGGCGCCGACGCCGAGGCGAAGCGCCCGACCGTCCAGGTCGGCGATCCGTTCACCGAGAAGCTCCTCCTCGAGGCCTGTCTCGAGCTGATGCGGACCGACGCGATCGTCGCGATCCAGGACATGGGCGCCGCCGGGCTCACCTCGTCCTCGGTCGAGATGGCCTCCAAGGGCGGCGTCGGCATCGAGCTCGACCTCGATCGCGTGCCGGTCCGCGAGACCGGCATGACGCCCTACGAGATCATGCTGTCGGAGAGCCAGGAGCGGATGCTGATGGTGATCCGCCCCGAGCGCGCCGAGCTCGCCCGCGCGATCTTCGACAAGTGGGAGCTCGACTTCGCGATCGTCGGGCGGATCACCGACACGGGCCGCCTCGTCGTCCGCATGCGGGGCGCGGTCGCCGCCGACATCCCGGTCGCGCCGCTGGTCGCCGAGGCGCCGGTCTACGAGCGGCCCTGGGTGCGGAGCCCGGCGCCACCGCCGGTGCCGGCCGATGCCCTGGCGCGGGCGCCCGCGATCGATGCCGCACTCCGCCGGCTGATGGGCTCGCCCGATCTCGCCTCGCGGCGCTGGATCTGGGAGCAGTACGATCACATGGTGATGGGCGATACCGTCGGCCGACCGGGCGGCGATGCCGCGGTGGTGCGCATCCACGGGACCCGCCAGGGTCTCGCGATCACCACCGACGTGACGCCGCGCTACTGCCAGGCTGATCCGGTCGAGGGCGGCCGCCAGGCGGTCGCCGAGGCGTGGCGGAACCTCACCGCCGTCGGCGCGACGCCGCTCGCCGTCACCGACAACATGAATTTCGGCAATCCCGAGAAGCCCGAGATCATGGGCCAGTTCGTCGGCTGCATCGAGGGCATGAGCGAGGCCTGCCGCGCCCTCGACTTCCCGGTCGTGTCCGGCAATGTCTCGCTCTACAACGAGACCATGGGGAAGGCGATCCTGCCGACGCCGGCCATCGGCGCGATCGGGACGCTCCCCGACATCTCCTTCGCGATGACCGTCGGCTTCAAGCGTGACGGCGCCCGCATCGTCGTGATCGGGGCGACGCGCGGCCATCTCGGCGCCTCGCTCTGGCTCCGCGAGATCGCCGGCGCCGAGGCCGGTCCGCCGCCGCCGGTCGACCTCGCCGCCGAGCGCAAGGCCGGCGATTTCGTGCGCGGACTGATCCGCGACGGCCGCATCGATGCCTGCCACGACGTGGCCGACGGCGGGCTTCTCGTCGCGGTCGCCGAGATGGCGCTCGCCGGGCGTATCGGTGCCGTCCTCGACCCCGCGCCGGCGGGCCTCCACCCCGCCGCGTGGTTCTTCGGCGAGGACCAGGGTCGCTACCTCGTGACCACCGGCGATGCCGATCTGCTCGCGGCGCGGGCGGCGGCGGCCGGCGTACCCGTCATGGTTATCGGTCGCACCGGGGGGAGTTCATTGACTGTAGACGGTGCGCCGCCTATATCGCTCGCGGACCTCGGCACGATCCACGAGTCGTGGTTGCCCGGCTATATGGCGGCAGAGGCCGGCCCCGTTCAGACGGAGTAGTCGTCATGGCGATGGATCCCGGCGAGATCGAGGCCTTGATCAAGGCGAGCATCCCCGATGCCGTGGTCCGCATCCAGGATCTCGCCGGCGACGGCGACCATTACGCGGCGCATGTCACCTCGGCGGCCTTTCGCGGCAAGACCCGCGTCCAGCAGCACCAGATGGTGTACGCCGCACTCCAGGGCCGCATGGGCGGCCTCCTGCACGCGCTCGCGTTGCAGACGGCCGTCCCCAAGGGCGCCTGAGGCGCCGCATCAGAGACGAGGAAACAGACGATGAGCGAAAAACCAGTCTTCGAGCGCATCCGCCGTGACGTCGCGGATAATGAGGTGTTCCTCTACATGAAGGGAACGCCGGTGTTCCCGCAATGCGGCTTCTCGGCCGCGGTGGTGCAGGTCCTGAGCAATCTCGGCGTGCGGTTCTCCTCGGCCAACGTGCTCGAGGACCCCGAGCTCCGCGACGGGATCAAGCACTTCTCGAACTGGCCGACCATCCCGCAGCTCTACGTCAAGGGCGAGTTCGTCGGTGGCTGCGACATCATCCGCGAGATGTACGAGACGGGCGAGCTCGCCGAGTTCCTGAACAGCCGCGGCGTCAACGTCCAGCTCGCCAACCCGGCCTGACCGGGCCGCGCCGCCGTCGCCTCGCCGCGGGCGCGCTCGCGCTCGCGGCCCTGGTGCTTTCGGCCTGCGCCGACCGTGACACCAATTTCTCGCAGTATCCGGGCTTCGCCGCCTATTTCGCGGCGAACCCGCCGGCGGCCGAGCCTCCCGCCGCCGCCGACCGGGCGCTCCTCCAGCGCTTCCGGCCGCGCACCTGGCTGCCGGCCGGGCATGAAGGCCCGATCGACTTCTACGCCGACTACATCGCGCAAGGGCGGCTCCGCGCCGGCGACGGGGCGGCGATCGCCGCGGCGGTCACGCCCGCGATCCTCGCCGCGCACAAGGACGACCCCCGCGCCGTGTTCGAGCACGTGCCGTCGGGCGCCCCGCCGCGGCCGGTCGTCTATGCGCGCATCGACCGCGAGAACGTGCGCTTACCCAACGACCCGGCCGGGGTCCGGCCGTTCGTCTTCCTCACCTACCATCTCGTGTTCCGCGTCTCTTGCCTCCCCGATGGGCTCGCATGGTGGAAGGCGCTGCCGGTCTCGCTCGTCGCCTCGCTCGAGGACTGGCATCAGCTCGACCACTACACCGCGGTCACGCTCGTCCTCGACGACGCATCGCGCCCCGTCGCGGTGACGGTGCAGCAGCACAACTATCTCCGCACATGGCTGGTCGGGCGCGAGTGGCCGTGGCCGGCCGACGACCGGATCGCGATCGACGTCGCGCGCCGCTCGAACGAGCTCTACCCGCACCGATCAGGGCGCACGCGCCACCGCGCGGTGCCGTTCCTCGACGGCGACAGCGTCGACTATCTCGTCGGCAACGGCGGCGCACCCTTCTTCGCCGGCGAGGACATCACCGATCCGGTGCGCGAGATCGAGGCGCCGCTCGTCTTCCTCGCGCCGGCGGACGCGTTCTACACGTTCAAGGGCTTCCTCGGCGAGAAGCGCCTTCTGCCCGGCCGCAGCGGCCCCCCCCGGCGCCGACTACAACACGCTGCCGCGCTACAAGCCGCGCGCGGTGCAGCTCGTCGCCTTCCACTGGCGCGAGGGCGATCCGCTCTATCCCGGCCTCGTCAAGCCGGGCGAGCGCGAAGGCCCGGGGTCGGGCACCGACCGCCTCGCCGCGCGGTTCTTCGCCGAATGGCAATGCGCGACGGCACGGATCGAGACGGCCTGCGCGCCGTAGTCTCGGCGGCTCGGGCGCCGGCTCAGTCCTTCGGCAGATCCATGCCGCGCTGCACGGCGGGGCGCGCCTCGATCGCCTGGTACCAGCGCTTGGCGTTCGGGAACTCGTCGAGCGAGACACCCTGCCATTCGTAGCGCGCGGTCCACGGGAAGATCGCGATGTCGGCGATCGTGTAGTCCGCGCCCGCGACGAAAGGCACCTCGGCGAGGCGCTTGTCGAGGACGCCCCAAAGCCGGCGCGTCTCGGTCGTGTAGCGCTCGATGCTGTAGGCGATCTTCTCCTTCGCCGCGCGGCGGAAATGGTGCGTCTGGCCGAACATCGGGCCGATGCCGCCCATCTGGAACATCAGCCACTGGATCGTGACGTAGCGCGCCGCCGTCTCGGTCGGCATGAAGCGGTGATATTTCTCGGCGAGATACATCAGGATTGCGCCCGATTCGAACAGCGTGAACGGTTTGCCGCCCGGCCCGTTCTGGTCGATGATCGCCGGGATCTTGGAGTTCGGGTTGATCTTGACGTAGGCGGGCGCGAACTGCTCGTCCTTGCCGATGTTGATCGGATGGATGGTGTAGGGGACGCCGAGCTCCTCGAGCATGATGGTCGCCTTGCGGCCGTTCGAGGTCTTCCAGGTGTAGAGATCGATCATCGGTTCGCCTTCGGTTGAGGACGGCGGGACGCGCGATCAGCCCGCGCGCTGCTGCACCTGACTCTTGCCGTAGAGGAGTTCCCAGGCCTTGTCGCTATAGGCGTTGCTGGTGCGGTTCGCGTCCGACAGCGTCTTCAGCGCCTTCTCGACCTGCGGTCGCTTCCAGATCTTGTCGCGCCAGCGCATCACGTTCGGGTAGTCCTCGCCCTTGATACCCTGCTTCGCCGGGTCGCGTGTCCACGGGAAGATCGCCATGTCGGCGATCGTATACTGGCCGGCCGCGAACCACTCCTTGCCCTCGAGATGGCGGTTCATCACGCCGTAGATGCGGTTGCCCTCGTTGACATAGCGGTCGATGCCGTATTGCAGCTTCGCGCGCGGGAAGCGCTCGGGCGCGTAGGCATTGAAGTGATGCGCCTGGCCGAGCATCGGCCCGACGGACGCCATCTGGAACATCAGCCACTGCAGGACGTCGTAGTGCTGGTGCTCCTCGGTCGGCAGGAACTTGCCGCTCTTCTTGCCGAGATAGATCAGGATCGCGCCCGATTCGAAGACCGAGATCGGCTTGCCGCCGGGACCGTTCCGGTCGACCATCGCGGGCATCTTGTTGTTGGGGCTGATCTTCAGGAACTCGGGCTTGAACTGGTCGCCGGCCTGGATGTTGATCGGGTGCACCTTGAAGGGAAGCCCAGCCTCCTCCAGCATGATGTGGACCTTGTGTCCGTTCGGCGTCGGCCAAGTGTAGAGGTCGATCATGGGGCGCTCCCTCGGATGCGGGCCTAAGGGAGCAAGGTGGACCGGCCGCCGGCCGCGGTCAACTCGGCGCGCGGCGCCGCGCGGCGGAGCGCTTCGCTCAGCCGGCGAGCTTCTTCCTCAGGATGTCGTTGACGGCGCCGGGATTGGCCTTCCCCTGGGTCGCCTTCATGACCTGGCCGACGAAGAAGCCGAACAGCTTGTCCTTGCCGGATCGGTACTCGGCGAGCTTGTCGGCGTTGGCGGCGAGCACCTTGTCGATCTCGGCCTCGATCGCAGCCGTGTCGGTGACCTGCTTGAGGCCGCGCTCGGCGACGATCGCGGCCGCGTCCTTGCCGGTCTCGAACATCAGCGCGAACACGTCCTTGGCGATGCGACCGGAGATGGTGCCGTCGGCGATGAGCGCGATCAGCCCGCCGAGCGCCGGTGCGGCGACCGGCGAGCGCGCGATGTCGAGCCGCGCCTCGTTGAGCCGGCCGAACAGCTCGCCCGTCACCCAGTTGGCCGCGATCTTGGGATCGCGCCGGGGCGTGCCGTCGCGCGCATCGACGACCGCCTCGAAATACGCGGCGGTCTCCTTCTCGGCCACGAGCACGTCGGCGTCATAGGCGCCGAGCCCGAAGGCCGACACGAAGCGGCGTTTCTTCGCGTCGGGGAGCTCGGGCAGCGTGCGGCGGATGGTCTCGATGAAATCCTCCGCGAGCTTGAGCGGCAGGAGATCGGGGTCGGGGAAATAGCGGTAGTCGTGCGCATGCTCCTTCGAGCGCATCGAGCGCGTCACGCCCTTGGCCGAATCGAACAGCCGGGTCTCCTGCTCGATCGTGCCGCCGTTCTCGATCACCTCGACCTGGCGGCGCGCCTCGTACTCGATCGCCTGGCGGACGAAGCGGATCGAGTTGACGTTCTTGATCTCGCAGCGCGTGCCGAGCGCGCCACCCGGCCGGCGCACCGAGAGGTTCACGTCGCAGCGGAGGCTCCCCTCCTCCATGTTGCCGTCGCACGTGCCGAGATAACGGAGGATCGAGCGCAGCTTGCCGAGATAGGCCGCCGCCTCGTCGGCCGATCGGATGTCGGGCTCGGAGACGATCTCCATCAGCGCCACGCCCGAGCGGTTGAGATCGACATAGGTGAGCGACGGATGCTGGTCGTGCAGGCTCTTGCCCGCGTCCTGCTCGAGATGGAGCCGGGTAATCCCGATCGACCGCGTCTCGCCGCTCGGCAGCTCGATCGCGATCGTGCCGCGGCCGACGATCGGCTGCTTGTACTGCGAGATCTGATAGCCCTGCGGCAGATCGGCGTAGAAATAGTTCTTCCGGTCGAACACCGAGACGCGATTGATCTCGGCGTCGAGCCCGAGACCGGTGCGGACCGCCTGGGCGATGCAGTGCGCGTTGATCACCGGCAGCATGCCGGGCATCGCGGCATCAACCAGCGAGACCTGCGTGTTCGGCTCGGCGCCGAAGGCGGTCGGCGCGCCGGAGAAGAGCTTCGCCTCCGAGATCACCTGGGCGTGGACCTCGAGACCGATAACGATCTCCCACGCACCGGTGCGGCCATCGATCAGCGACATCGGCGCCTTTCTTCCCTTCAGCCGCGCGCGATCGCGGCGATGCCGAGCGTCAGGATCGCATAGACGCTGGTGCGGAACGCGAGGACGCGCCCGAGACGGAACCAGTAGCCGCGCGTCATCCGTGCCCGCTCGTCGGCCTGAAGACCGGGAACGAGCGTCGCGCGGAAGCGCGGCCACGCGACAGTGTGGATCTGCCAGGTCGGCCACGCCTGGAGCACACTGCACGCGGCCATGCAGAGAAGCGTGCCCGGCAGGTTGAGACGGAAGAAATCCTGGCCGATCACGCCGAGGCTCGCATGGGCGAGGATGTACCAGACATGATCCATCCCTCAGTCGCGCGACGCCGGACGCGCGGTGAAGCCCGCCGCCCGCTCGAGAACGCCCGCGGCGCGGAGCACGGTCTCCTCGTCGAAGGCGCGCCCGATCAGATGGAGCCCGAGCGGCAGCCCGGCCGACGACAGACCCGCCGGCACCGACATCGCCGGCAGGCCCGCGAGGCTCGCCGGCACCGTAAACACGTCGTTCAGATACATCGCGATCGGGTCGTTCGACTTGTCGCCCTGGGCAAAGGCGTCGGACGGCGCGGTCGGTGTCAAGAGGAGGTCGACCGACTTGAACGCCTCGGTGAAATCGCGCGCGATCAACGCGCGGACGCGCTGCGCCTTGATGTAATAGGCGTCGTAGTAGCCGGCCGACAACACATAGGTGCCGATCAGGATGCGCCGGCGCACCTCGCGGCCGAAGCCGGCGCCGCGCGTGTTCTCGTACATCTGATCGAGCGTCTCGCCGTCGACGCGGAGGCCGTAGCGCACGCCGTCATAGCGCGCGAGATTGGACGAGGCCTCCGCCGGCGCGATGATGTAGTAGGTTGGCAACGCGTATCGGGTGTGCGGCAGGCTGACCTCGACCGGGATCGCGCCGGCCGCCTTCATCCACGCGATGCCGTCGTCCCAGAGGTTCCGGATCTCGGCGCTCATGCCGTCGACCTGGTACTCCTTCGGGATGCCGACGCGGAGCCCGCGGATGTCGCCGGTGAGCGCGGCCTCGAAATCGGGGACGGGCATGTCGGCCGAGGTCGAATCCTTCGCATCGAAGCCCGACATCGCGCCCAGCATGATCGCCGCGTCGCGCACGCTCCGCGTCATCGGCCCGGCCTGGTCGAGCGAGGAGGCGAAGGCGACGATGCCCCAGCGCGAGCAGCGGCCATAGGTCGGCTTGATCCCGACGATGCCGCAGAACGCGGCGGGCTGGCGGATCGAGCCGCCGGTGTCGGTTCCGGTCGCACCGAGCGCGAGACGGCCCGCGACCGCCGCCGCCGAGCCGCCCGATGAGCCGCCGGGCACCAGCGGCCGATTGTCGCCCGTACGACGCCACGGGTTCTCGACCGGGCCGTAGTGGCTGGTCTCGTTGGACGAGCCCATCGCGAACTCGTCGAGATTGGTCTTGCCCATCATGACGCCGCCCGCGGCGTGGAGCTGCGCGGTGATGGTCGATTCGTAGGTCGGCCGGAAGCCGTCGAGGATACGCGAGGCGGCCGTGGTGAGAACGCCCTCGGTGCAGAAGAGATCCTTGATCGCGAGCGGGATGCCGTCGAGGGGACCAGGCGTGCCGGCGCGCCGGCGCGCATCGCTCGCGGCCGCATCGGCGCGGGCGCGCGCCGGCGTCTCGGTGATGAACGCGTTGAGCGCGCGCGCCTTCTCGATCGCAGCGATATGCGCCTCGGCGAGCTCGACGGCGCTGAACGCGCCCCGGGCGAGCCCGTCGCGCGCCTCGGCGATCGTGAGATCGGTGAGCGTCGTCATTCGACGACCTTGGGCACCGCGAAGAACCCGTCGTGATGGTCTGGCGCGTTGGCGAGCACCTTGTCGGGGATGAAGCCGTCGTCGACCGCGTCGGCGCGCCAGCGGAGCTTCATGTCGACGACCGACGCGAGCGGCGCGACGCCCTCGGTATCGACCTCGCCGAGCTGCTCGATCCAGCCCAGGATGTTCGACAACTCGGCCGCGAGCGGCGCACGATCGGCGTCCGGCACCTGGATGCGCGCGAGCCGGGCGATGCGGGTCACGGTGTCCTTGTCGACGGCCATCCGGGCACGGTTCCTGGTCATCTGGGAGCGCGGGCCGGCCCCCGCGACGGGCGCCCAGACCCTATCATCCGGCCCCGGTCGGCGACAAGCTGCGCCCGGCGCGACGCCGAGGTCGCGCTCGACTTTGCGGACCAAGGGTTTACGCTTCGTGCACCCGCGTCCGCGCTCCGATCCCAGGCCATTCCGTCGATGCCGATCGTGCCCCTCGAAGACCTGCCCGGCCTCATCGGCCCGGCTGCGCGGCTGGTCGGGCTCGATGTCGGCACCAAGACGATCGGGATCGCGGTCTCCGATCCGTCGGGGCGGATCGCCACCCCGGTGACGACCTTGCGCCGCACCCGGTTCCGCGACGATGCCGCGGCGCTAGACAGACTTCTCCGCGCACGCGAGGTCGCCGCCGTGGTCGTGGGCCTGCCGGTCAACATGGACGGCAGCGAAGGCCCGCGCGCGCAGTCGGTGCGTCAGTTCGCGGCCAATCTCGACGCCGTGCTCGCGCTTCCGATCGCGCTCTGGGACGAGCGGCTGTCGACGGCGGCGGTGACGCGCGGGCTGATCGCGGCCGACGCCTCGCGCCGGCGCCGTGCCGAGATCGTCGATGCGGAAGCGGCCGCCTACATCCTCCAGGGCGCGCTCGATCGGCTCGCCTTCCGCGCGCGGGCCGGCGGATGAGCGTCGTCGTCGGCGCCGTCGCGCCGGTCTTTCTCCTCATCCTGTTCGGCTTCCTGTTGCGCCGGCGCGGCTTTCCCGGCGAGGGGTTCTGGGCGCTCGCCGAGCGGCTGACCTATTTCGTGCTGTTCCCGGCGCTCCTCGCCGAGAGCTTGGCGCGCGCCGAGCTCGACGGCCTCCCGGTCGGACCCATGGCAATCGTCATCGTCGCGACGACCCTGATCATGACCGGCGCCATCGCGCTGTCACGCCGGTTCTTCGCGTTGTCGGGCCCCGCCTATACCTCGGTCGTCCAGGGCGCGATCCGGTTCAACACCTATCTCGGCGTCGCCATGGTCGCGACGCTCCTCGGGCCCGGGGGTGTCGCGATCGCCGCGCTCTATCTCGCGATCATGGTGCCGTTCGCGAACCTCGTCTGCGTCTGGGTGCTCGCGGTGCACGCGACCGAGGGCGCGACGGACCGGCGCCGCGTCGCGCTCGAGATCGTGCGCAACCCGCTCGTCGTCGGCTGCATCGCGGGCCTCGTCCTCCAGCTCGTCGGCGGCGCGCCGGAGGCCTTCCTCCGCTTCCTCGGGATGCTCGGCCAAGCGTCGCTGCCGATCGGCCTCCTCTGCGCCGGGGCCGGCCTCGACCCGGTGCGGCTCGTATCCGACCGCCGCATCCTCGCGCTCGCCGCGGTCGCGAAGCTGATCGCCATGCCGGCGCTGATGGGGATCGCCTGTGCCATCGCCGGCATCGACGGCATGGCGCTCGTGGTGCTCGTCCTCTTCTCCGCGCTCCCGAGCGCGCCCTCGGCCTATATCCTGGCCCGCCAGATGGGCGGCGATGCGCCGCTGATGGCGGCGATCCTGACCCTCCAGACCGGCCTTTCGCTCGCGACGCTGCCGGTCGTCCTCACGCTCGCCGGCGCGACGGGAGCGAGCCCGTGAGCGCGATCTTCAGCGCCGTCATTCCGGTCTTCGCCGTCATCATGCTCGGCTTCGCGTTCCGCCGCGCGAAGTTTCCGGGCGATGCGTTCTGGCCGTTCGCGGAGCGGATGAACTTCTTCGTGTTCTTCCCCGCGCTCCTGTTCCTGAGCCTGGCGCGCACCGATCTCGCCGGCGTTCCGCTCGGCGGGATGACGGCGGTGATCCTCGCCAAGAGCTTCGCGATGACCTTCGCGCTCGTCTTCCTCCGCGTGCCGCTCGGCATCGGCGGGCCGCAGATCTCCTCCGTCGTCCAGGGCGCGATGCGGTTCAACTCCTATCTCGGCGTCGCCGTCGCCGGCATGACCTTCGGCGCCGACGGTCTCGCGCTGTCGGCGCTCTATGTCGGGATCGTGGTGCCGCTGTCGAACGTGATCGCGGTGCCGCTCCTCGCGATCTACGGCAGCGCGACCCGCCCGCGCTGGGATCGGATCGCGTGGGAGGTGGTGAAGAACCCGCTGGTGATCGCGGGGCTCGCCGGCGCCGCGGTCAACCTCGCGGGCGGGCTGCCGGTCTGGATCGACCGCGTCTTCGGCACGCTCGGCCAGGCCTCGCTCACCATCGGGCTCCTCTGCGTCGGTGCTGGTCTCAACCCGGCCGGGCTCCGCTCGATGCGCGCCCTCGTCGCGCTGACGACGTTCTGCAAGCTCGTGCTCCTGCCCCTGATGGCGGCGTTCTTCGCCTGGGTATTCGGGGTCGACGGGCTCGCCGCCGCGGTGCTGATCGTGTTCAGCGCGCTGCCGGCCGCGCCCGCGTCCTATATCCTCGCCCGCCAGATGGGGGGCGATGCGCCGTTGATGGCCGCGATCCTCACCACTGAGACCGCGATCTCGGCGTTGACCATACCGATCGTGCTGGCCTTGCTGGCCGCGACCGGTCTCGCCGGGTAGTATTGGCCGTCGTGCGAGGGAGGTTCCATGGCGACCAAGGTGAGCCACAAGGGCGAGCTGCCGCCGGACGTGCTCCGCGAGATGGAGGCGCTCAACGGCGAGGCTGGCCGGTTCCACATCTGGCTCCGCACCCAGCCCAACTCCCCGGTGCAGCGGCCGTGGCACCTCGCCGCACCAGCCGGCCGCCCGCCGGTCGCGCCGGGCGCGGTGATCCCGAGCCATCCGCGCGCCGTCGCCCATGTCTGGCACTGGAAGGACATCGCGCCCTATCTCTACCGGGTGGCCGAGCTCTGCCCGCTCGAGTTCACCGAGCGCCAGCAATTCCTCCTCGTCAATCCCGGCCTGCCGACCGGCATCAAGGTGACCAACACGATCCGCGTCGCGGTCTCGATCTACCGCCCGGGCGATGTCGCCGAGACGCATCTCCATACGCCCAACGCGAGCCGCACGATCCTGTCGGCCGGCGGCGGCTACACCATCGTCGAGGGCGAGCGCTTCGCCGCCGAGCGCGGCGATCTCCTCCTGACGCCGAACGGCACCTGGCACGGCCACGGCAACGACGGCGCCGAGCCGATCATCTGGATGGACGTGCTCGACTGGCCGCTCCTCGACTATCTCGACGTGATCTGGATCCGGAGCGACTACGCGAGCGCGCGCCCCAACGAGGCGCCGGCGCCGGCCGGCTGGTCGCAGAAGCTCTATGGCCAGGGCGGCGTCGTGCCGCGCTCGGTGCCGCCGACCCGCGGCACGGGCATCGCCGTGTCGCCGATGTTCCAGTATCGCGGCCGCGCGACGCGCGCCGCCCTCGATGCCATGCGCGACCAGGACGGCAGCGCCTATGAGGGCGTCGAGGTCGAGTTCGTCAACCCGGTCGACGGCACGCCGGTGTTCCCGACGCTCGCCTACAAGGCGCAGCTACTCCGCCCCGCGGAGGCGACGCGCCCGTTCCGCCACACCGCGTCCGCCATGTATGTCGTCCTCGAGGGGACCGGCTACACCGAGGTCGACGGCGTGCGGCTCGACTGGGGGCCGAACGACTTCTTCGTGATCCCGAACCATCAGTGGCGCAGTCACGTGAATGCGGACGCGCACAAGGACGCCGTCCTCTACCAGGTCACCGACGCGCCGCTTCTCCGCGCGATCGGCCAGTACCGCGCCCAGGGCCGCGGCCGCGACGGCGCGGTCGTCGACCTCGCCTGACCACAACGACACCCGACAGCGGAGTTTTCATGTTCTACGAGACCGCCCGCAACGACCACGGCCTGCCGTTCAACCCGCTCAAGGCGTGCGTCGTCCCGCGCCCGATCGGGTGGATCACCTCGATGAACGCCAAGGGGCGGATCAACCTCGCGCCGTTCAGCTTCTTCAACATGCTGTCCTACAACCCGGCCTTCGTGATGTTCTCGGCCGGCGGGCATGCGGTCGACGAGGAGAAGAAGGACTCGGTCGCCTTCATCGAGGAGACCGGCGAGTTCGTCTACAACATGGCGACCTGGGACACGCGCCGGGCGATGAGCGAGACCTCGCTGATCATCGATCGCGAGACCGACGAGCTCGCCGCGGTCGGTCTGACGCCGGCGCCCTGCCGGCTGGTCAAGCCGCCGCGCGTCCTCGAATCCCCGGTCAACTACGAGTGCAAGCTGCACCAGATCGTCATCCTGCCGGGCAAGACCAAGCACGACATCCATCACGTGGTGATCGGCGAGGTGGTCGGCGTCCACATCCGCGACTCGGTGATCGTGAACGGCAAGGTGGATGCGACCGTCCTCAAGCCGATCGCGCGCCTCGGCTACAAGGATTACGTCGTCGTCGAGACTGTGTTCGAGATGGAGAAGGCGACGCCCGAGGAGCGGATCAAGCCGGCCCATGCCGCCGAGTGAGCCGGCCGGCGCGCTCGCCGGCATCCGCATCCTCGACCTGTCGCGCATCCTCGCCGGCCCGGTCTGCACCCAGCTCCTCGCCGACTACGGCGCCGAGGTCATCAAGCTCGAACGGCCCGGCGAGGGCGACGACACGCGGAAATGGGGCCCGCCCTTCGTCAAGGACGCAGCCGGCGCCGACACCGACGAGAGCACGTTCTATCTCTCCGCCAACCGCAACAAACGCTCGGTCGCGATCGACTTCGCCAAGCCCGAGGGCCAGCGTCTGGTCCACGCGCTGGTCGCGCGCGCCGATGTCATGATCGAGAACCTCAAGGTCGGCACGCTCGCGCGCTACGGCCTCGACTGGGCGAGCCTCCGCGTCGACTTCCCGCGCCTCGTCTACTGCTCGATCACCGGCTTCGGCCAGACCGGGCCCTATGCCGAGCGCGCCGGCTACGACTTCCTCGCCCAGGGCATGGGCGGCATCATGTCGGTGACGGGCGAGCCCGCGGGCGAGCCGGTCAAGGTCGGCATCGGCATCGCCGACATCATGACCGGCATGCACGCCGCCGTCGCGATCCTCGCCGCGCTCCGCCATCGCGATGCGACCGGGGCGGGCCAGCACATCGATCTCGCCCTCCTGGACACCCAGGTGTCGTGGACCGCCTATCACGCGGTCGAGTATCTCAACACCGGCAACAACCCGGCGCGGCTCGGCAACGCGCACGCCTCGGTCGTTCCCTATCAGGTGTTCCCGACCGCCGACGGCCACGTCATCCTCGCCGCCGGCAACGATTCCCAGTTCCGGAACTGGTGCCGGGCGGCCGGCGTGGCCGATATCGCCGACGACGCGCGCTACCGCACCAACCCGGCGCGCATCGCCAACCGCGACACGCTGATCCCGCTGATGCAGGCGATCTTCCGGACGCGCACCATCGACGACTGGGTCGAGACGCTCCGCGCGGCGGGCGTCCCGTGCGGGCCGATCAACACCATGGACCGTGTCTTCGCCGACCCGCAGGTAGAGGCGCGCGCGATGGCGATCGAGATGGCGCATCCGGCGTCGGGCACCGGCACCGTCCACCTCGTCGCCAACCCGGCGAAGCTCTCGGCGACGCCGCTCTCCTATCGCCGCCCGCCGCCGATGCTGGGCGAGCATACCGAGGCGGTACTGTCCGAAGCGCTCGGCCTCGACCGCGCGACGCTCGCCGCGCTCCGCGATGCGGGCGTCATCGCCGGCTGAGCCCGCGGTCGCGACGCGGCGCGCTCAGTCGAGCGCCTCGTGGCGGTAATAGTGGCAGAACTTCATCAGCGCCTCGTCCGACATAGAGAAGACGACCGCGTCCGCGCTCGCCGCGTGCTGGATGCGCTTCCACACCGGCGCGCAGAAGACATCGCCGAACGACCAGCGGAGCTCCGCCTCGCCGATCGTCGAGCGGCCGGCGCCCTGCATGACGACGAAGATCTGGTTCGCGACCGCGCGATAGGGGCGCGAGCGGAAGCCCGTATCCCAGCGGTTGACGCTGAGCGCCATGGTCGGCATCGACGGCGCCTCGAGCCGGATGCGCCGGCCCTGGAAGCCCTCGGCATCGACCGGCGCGGTCTCGAGCGCGCGCTGGGTGTCGGCCCATGCGAAACGATAGGGCGAGGTCTCGGTGAGCGTGTGGACGCGCTCGAAGCCGTCCGGGTGCTCCTCGAAGAACATCGGCTCGAGGAGATGATTCAACGGCACGTCGAGACCGTCGAACCAATAGGCGGGACGGTCGCCGTCATGGCCGTGGCCGTGCCAGCACCAGCCGGGGGTGAGCACGATGTCGCCGGTCTCCATCGGATGCTTGTTGCCGTCGACGACCGAGTACGAGCCGCGCGAGTCGAGGATCACGCGGAGCGCGTGCGGCGCGTGGCGGTGCGAGCGCGCCTTCTCGCCGGGGAGGATCATCTGGTAGGCGGAGACGAGGGTGCGCGTCGTCGCGATGCCGTTCGGATTGGACGGGTTGCGCATCACGAGGTTGCGCCGCTCGGCGAGCTCGGTGTTGATGAGACGTCCCGCCGCGTCGAGACCGGCCTTGGACACGCGCCATTCCCAGTGCGCCGGCTTGAACGGCGTGTTCGGCTCATGCCACAGGATCGGCTGCGGGCGCGGGATCCAGCCCGGCGTCATGTCGTAGTCGCCGATCGCGCCGTAGAGCGCATCGAGCGTCGGCACGCGTCTGATGTCCTCGGGTGACAGCACGGCCAAGCTTCCTCGTTGTCGCGCCCGCCACTATATCACCCTCGGCCCGCCGTCGCGGCGTCGATTCCGCGTGCGCGATCAAGGTGTTCTTGCTCGGCTTGGCGGCGACTCGGGTTGCGCTCTATAAGAAGTCTCCGATGGGTGATCCCGACGCCACGCTGCGTTTCCCTCACCGCCACATCCTCGGCATCGCCGGGCTCGCGCGGGATGAGATCGCGTTCCTGCTCGACCTCGCCGATTCTTATGTCGACCAGAACCGCCGGGCCGACAAGAAGAATGCGGTCCTGCGCGGCCGCACGCTGATCAACCTGTTCTTCGAGGATTCGACGCGCACCCGCACCTCGTTCGAGCTCGCCGGCAAGCGGCTCGGCGCGGACGTGATCAACATGTCGGTCGCGACCAGCGCGGTCAAAAAGGGCGAGACCCTGATCGACACCGCGATGACGCTCAATGCGATGCATCTCGACGTCCTCGTCGTCCGCCACGCGGCGAGCGGCGCGGTGCATCTCCTCGCCGACAAGGTCGACTGCGCGGTCGTCAACGCCGGCGACGGCAGCCACGAGCACCCGACCCAGGCGCTTCTCGATGCGCTCACCATCCGCCGCCGCAAGGGCGGGCTCGAGGGGCTCCTCGTCGCGATCTGCGGCGACATCCTGCACAGCCGCGTCGCGCGCTCGAACATGCTCCTGTTGCAGACGATGGGGGCGCGCGTCCGCGTCGTCGCGCCGGCGACGCTGCTCCCCGCCGCGATCGGGCGCTACGGCGTCGAGGTGCACCACGACATGCGCACCGGGCTCGCCGACGCCGACATCGTGATGATGCTCCGGCTCCAGCTCGAGCGCATGAACGGGAGCTTCCTGCCCTCGATCCGCGAGTATTTCCGCTTCTTCGGTCTCGACTACGCGAAGCTCGGCGTCGCCAAGCCCGATGCGCTGATTATGCATCCGGGTCCGATCAACCGCGGTGTCGAGATCGATTCCGAGCTCGCCGACGACATCAACCGGAGCGTGATCCGCGAGCAGGTCGAGATGGGCGTCGCGGTCCGCATGGCCTGCCTCGATGCCCTGATGCGCAACGCGCCGTCCAACGCCGGCGGGTGAAGCGATGGCGAGCGAGGGACGCCGCACCGCCTATGTCAACGCGAGGCTCCTCGATCCGGCGAGCGGGCTCGACCGGGCGGGCGCGCTCCTGGTCGAGGGCAAGCGCATCGTCGATCTCGGCCCGGGGCTCTTCGCCGACGGCGTGCCGGGCGGCGTGGCGCTCGTCGACTGCGGCGGTGCCTGCCTCGCACCCGGGCTGATCGATCTTCGCGTGCAGCTGCGCGAGCCCGGCGAGGAGCACAAGGAGACGATCGAATCGGGCTGCGCCGCGGCCGCCGCCGGCGGCGTCACCTCGATGGTGTGCCTGCCCAACACGAGCCCGCCGATCGACGATGTCTCGGTGGTCGAGTTCATCGCCCGCCGCGCGCGCGAGGTCGGCACGGTCAAGGTATTCGCCTACGGCGCGGCGACCCAGGGCTGCCGCGGCGAGCAGATCGCCGAGATGGGCATCCTCGCCGAGGCCGGCGCGGTTGCGTTCACCGACGGCGTGCGCGCGATCGCGAACGCGCAGGTGATGCGCCGCGCGCTCGCCTACGCCAAGACCTTCGGCCTCCTTATCGTTCAGCACGCCGAAGAGCCCGCGCTCGCCACCTCGGGCGTGATGAACGAGGGCGAGATCGCGACCCGGCTCGGTCTCGCCGGCATTACGCCGGCGGCGGAGGCGATCCTGCTCGAGCGCGACATGCGGCTCGTCGCGCTGACCGGCGCCCGCTACCACGCGGCCCATGTCGCGACCGCCGAGGGGGTCGCCGTCATCCGCGCCGCCAAGGCGCGCGGGCTTCCCGTCACCGCTGACACCGCGCCGCCCTATTTCCTCCTCAACGACACTGCGGTCGGCGACTACCGGAGCTTCGCCCGCCTGTCGCCGCCGCTCCGGAGCGAGGACGACCGCAAGGCGGTCGAGGCCGGTCTCCTCGACCGCACGATCGACTGCATCGCGAGCGACCACGCGCCGCAGGACCAGGACGCCAAGCGCCTGCCCTTCGCCCAGGCCGAGCCGGGCGCGGTCGGGCTCGAGACCCTGCTCGCGCTCGCGCTCAGCCTCGTCCACAACCGGCGGGCCGGTCTTCTCGACGTGCTCCGGCTCCTCAGCCTGCGGCCGGCCGAGATCATGGGCTTTCCCGCCGGCCGGCTCGCGCCCGGCGCGCCCGCCGACCTCGTCCTGTTCGATCCCGCGCGGCCGTGGCGGATCGAGCCGGAACGGTTCCGCAGCAAGTCGAAGAACTCACCCTTCGACCGCCACCCGACGCAAGGCCGCGTGCTCCGGACCGTCGTCGACGGCGCCACCGTCTATTCGGCCGGCGCCGACGCCACGCGCGGCTAGGGCCTGACCCCGATGCGCCGGATGCGCGCGCCGCCATGATCGACCCGATCAGCTGGGCGCACGCCTGGCCCTATGTTCTCGCCGCCTTCGCGTTCGGCTATGTCCTCGGCGCGATCCCGTTCGGGCTGATCCTGACGCGGCTCGCCGGTCTCGGCGACATCCGGCGCATCGGCTCGGGCAATATCGGCGCGACCAACGTGCTCCGCACCGGCAACAAGGGGCTCGCCGCGGCGACGCTCCTTCTCGATGCGGCGAAGGGCGCGGCGGCCGTCCTCCTCGCCCGCGAATACGGGTCCGACATGGCCGTGGTCGCGGCGGCCGGCGCGATGGTCGGCCATGTCTTCCCGCTCTGGCTCGGCTTCCGCGGCGGCAAGGGCGTCGCGACCGCGCACGGCATTCTGCTCGCGCTGGCATGGCCGGTCGGCGTCCTCGCCTGCCTCGTCTGGCTGGCGACCGCGGCAATCACCCGCCGCTCCTCGCTCGCCGCCCTCGTCGCGCTCGCCGTCGCGCCGGTCGCGGCCTGGTTCCTCGCCGATCCGCAACGCGCCGAGCTCGCCGCCGCGATCGCCCTCCTCGTCTGGGTGCGCCACGTCGGCAATCTCCGACGGCTGATCGCCGGCACCGAGCCCCGCATCGGGGGCGGTTGACGGACCCGGAACGCTTTCGCATTCTGGTTGCATGGATGCGCCCGCCCACGCCTTGACCGATGCCGCACGCCGCGACGTTCTCCGACTGATCCGGAGCGAGGGCATCGGCCCGATCACCTTCCACGCGCTGTTGCGCCATTTCGGATCCGCCAGCGCCGCGGTCGCCGGCGCGCCCGAGCTCGCCCGGCGCGGCGGGCGATCGAAGCCGTTCCGCATCGCCGCGGCCGCCGACGCCGAGCGCGAGCTCGCCGCCATCGCGCGCATCGGCGCGACCGCGATCATGTGGGGCGAGCCGCGCTATCCG